>JBBDQV010000092.1:0-6733 GCA_040905845.1 Alphaproteobacteria bacterium
TGCAAGCCGTCGAGCACGGCGATGCCGCGATCCAACGCCCCCAGGTGCAGGTGCGGGCCGAAGCAGCGGCTCCAGTTGAGGACGACAAGGAAGGGCTTGTCGGGCGTCTCGTCGGCGGCAGCGCAGAACTCGGCGAGGAAGTCGACGACCACCGGATCCTCGCTCGAGACGTCCGAGAACAGCGCCACGATGCCGACCGCCGGATCGGCGGCGAGCGCGCGGTAGCAAGTGCCGAAGACCGTTCGGTAATCCTTGCCCGTGCCCCAGGCATCGACCGGGTTGACCGGCTCCAAGCCGTAGTCGAGCACGCCCGCGACCTTGTCGCGAGCGTCCTGGCCGATCTCGGCGATCGGCACCCCGAGGCGCGCCGCGAGGTCGAGCATCATGCCGCGCTGGCCGCCCGAGTCGAGTACGGCGCCGAGCCCGCCCCGGACGTAGCGGCGCGGGCTCGCGAACAACAGCGCGGTCGCCGTCAGTTCATCGACGCTGTCGACCCGATGGACCCCGAAGTGCTCGAACACGGCCTCGTAGGCCGCGTCGTTGCCGGCCAGCGCGCCGGAATGGGTCTGGGCGAGCCGGGCGCTGCGCTCGGTCCGCCCGACCTTGAGCGCGACGACCGGCACGTCCTGGGCATTGGCGCGCTCGAGCGCGGCGACGAAGCCGGCGGGATCGCGCACGGTCTCGAGGAACAACGCGACGATACGGGTCGAGGGCAGGTCGAGCGCGTAGGCCATGTAGTCGGCGGCGCCGACCGTGAGCTCCTGCCCGGCGGAGACGATCAGGTTGACCCGGAACCTCGGGTCGAGCGTCGACATCGACAAATAGGCCGCGCCCGAATGGCTGACCACCGCGATGTGGCCGGGCGTCAGGTCGCCGACCGGGAACACGCCGACCGCGAGCGGCTGCTCGCGGTTCTGAAAACCGAGGCAGTTGGCGCCGCACAACCTGAGCCCCGCGCCCCGCGCCTTGGCTCGGATCCGATCAGTCAACGGCGGGTCGCGATCGCCCTCCAGGTAGCAGCTCGCGAACATCGTCGCGCCCTTGACGCCGGCGCCGATCACGGCGTCGATCGCCTGCTCGACCTGGGCGTTGGCGACGACAATGACGGCGTGGTCGGGGACTTCCGGCAGGGCGTCGAGCGCGGGGTAGCAGCGGAGGCCGAGCACCTCGTTGTACCTGGGGTTGATCGGATGGATGGCGCCCTTGAACCCGCTCGCCACGATCTGGGCGAGCGCGGCGCGGCCAAACGATCCCTCCCTTGGCGTCGCGCCGACAACCGCGATCGAGCGCGGCGCGAGCAGCGGCCGCAGGCGCGCGAGCGCCGCGCCAGGCGCCGTGCCGGCGGCGTCGTTCATCGGCCCTTGAACACGGGATCGCGGCCCTCGGCGAAGGCGCGGCTGGTCGCCGCGTCGAACGCGTTGGCCTTCGGCCGGTCGACGGTGATCTCGAGCAGATGGTCCTTGCGCTCGGTCCTGATCGGGCTCGTCATCGGTGTCCCTGGTGGCGGGCGCGCGATCTTACTGATGGCCATGGGACCGGGCCAGCCTGACCTGCGTCATGCCGGACGGTTCGCCGGGGACTAGACTGATCATATGTTCCGTGTCGCGACCTTCAACCTCGAGAACTTGGACGACGGACCTGACGCCGATCCACCGCTCGGCGAGCGCCTGGCCGTGCTCAGGCCGCAGCTCCTGCGGCTGCGCGCCGACGTCCTGTGCCTCCAGGAGGTCAACGCCCAGAAGGTGGCGGGTCAACGGGTGCGCAGCCTCGCCGCGCTCGACGCCCTGCTCGCCGGCACGCCGCTCGCCGAGTTCCATCGCGCCGCGACCCTCGGCCCTTCCGGCAGCGGCCCGGCCGATGCCCACAACCTGGTCGTGCTCAGCCGGTTCCCGATCGTCGCGACGGCTCAGCACCTGCACGACCTGGTGCCCGCGCCGAGCCATCGGATGACGACCGCCGAACCGCCGGGAGACTCGCCGGCGCCGGTGCGCTGGGACCGGCCGGCCCTGGCGTGCGAGCTGGCCTTGCCCGAGGGCCGCGTGCTGCACGTGATCAACGTGCACTTCAAGGCACCGCTCGCCGCCAACGTGCCGGGCCAGAAGCTGGCTCCCTTCGTCTGGCGCAGCGTCCCGGGCTGGGCCGAGGGCATGTTTCTCGCCTCGGTCAAGCGCGCCGGCCAGGCGTTCGAAACGCGGCTCGTCGTCGACCGGCTGTTCGACCGCGAACCCGAGGCGCTGGTCGCCGTCTGCGGCGACGTCAACGCGGACGAGGGCGAGCTGCCGGTGCGCATGCTGATCGCCGACGAGATGGAGACTGGCAACGGCGCGCTCGCGCCGCGCGCCCTCGTCGCGCTGGAACGATCGGTTCCCGAGTCCCAGCGCTTCACCGTCGTGCACCACGGCCGGCGCCAGATGCTCGACCACGTGCTGGTCAGCCGCGCGTTGATGGGCTGGCTCCGCTCGGTCGAGATCCACAACGAGGACCTCGGCGACGAGTTCGCCATGCACCTCGGCGTGCGCCACGCCCCGGAATCCCTCCACGCGCCCGTCGTCGCGACCTTCGCGGACCCCTCGCGGACCGAGGGCGAGGCCGCGCCATGACGGCGGGCGACTTTCGCGCCGCGGCTCTCGCGTACGCGCGCCGCGGCTGGGCCGTCGTCCCGGTACGGCCGCGCGCCAAGGCGCCGCTCGTTCGCTGGGAACCTTTCCAGCGTCGCCCCGCCGACCAGGACGAAATCGCGGCCTGGTTCGATCGCTGGCCCGACGCCAACGTCGGCATCGTGACCGGCACGGTTTCGGGCCTCGTCGTTCTCGACGTCGATGCGGGTCACGGCGGCGACGACACGCTCGCGCGCTGGGAGCGCGAGCACGGGCCGCTGATGCCGACGATCGAGGCCGTGAGCGGCGGCGGCGGACGGCATCTCTACTTCGCGGCGCCCTCGCCCTGCCCGCGCAACAGGGTCGGCATCGGGCCGGGCATCGACCTCCGCGGCGAGGGCGGCATGATCGTCGCGCCGCCGTCCATCCATCCCTCGGGGCGACGCTACGCCTGGCGCGACGGCCACGGCCCCGACGACCGATCGCTCGGGCCGATGCCGGGATGGCTCGTGCATCTGATCGTCGGCGAGGCGCGCTCCGGCCACGGCCTGGCCCACTGGCGCTCGATCGTCCGCGAAGGCGTCCCCGAGGGCGAGCGCAACAGCACCATCGCGTCGCTGACCGGACACCTCCTGTGGCACGGCGTCGATCCGGACGTGGCCCTCGAGCTCATGCTTGCCTGGAACCGGATGCGCTGCCAACCGCCGCTCCCCGACGACGAGGTCGCGCGCGTGGTCGCGAGCATCACGCGTCTTCAGGACCGCGAACGTCAGGCGGAACAGCCATGACCGAGTCGCCGTCCGGCGGACGCGGGCTCGACTCCGGCCGCCAAGGGTCTACCATGGGTCGTCGAACACCAACTTGCGCAGGGGGGCACATCATGGCCGTCGCACGGGTGAGCAAGGTCACCGCCGCGTCCAGCAAGAGCTTCGATGACGCGGTCAAGACCGGGCTGAAGCGAGCGGGCAAGACGATCCGCGGCATCACCGGGCTGCACGTTCTGGAGCAGAAGGCGAGCGTCGCGAAGGGCGCGATCGCCGAGTACCGCGTGACAATGGAGATCACGTTCATCCTCGAGGACTGACTCGGCTCGCCGAGTTTCCGTCGCGTCTGGCTCGACAGGGCGTCGCGCGGCGACGGGCGTCGTCGAGAGCGCGTTCCGATCGATTGGAACCGCCCCCTCCCTGTCCCTCCCCCACCCACGAGGGGGGAGGGGACGCGCCGTTCACCTCTCGACCCCCTCCCCCTTGATGGAGGAGGATCGGGGTGGGGGTGGTGCCGCCGATTCCGAGTCAGCGGAATGTGCCCTAAAGACTGGCGTGCCGCACGACCGGAGCGACCCATGACCCACCGCGACGACGTTCTCGCCAACTGCCGGCCCGCGAGCGAGGCGCCCTTCTCGAAGAAGGAGTTTTGGGGCCGGCTCGAGCGCATCCGCAAGCTCATGGCCAAGGCGCGGATCGACGTCCTGCTGGTCACCGCGCCGGAGGGCATGTACTACGTCAGCGGCTACCAGTGCGAGTGGTACCAGGGCCAGAGTCCCCGCCAGTGGCCGGCCTCCAGCGGCATCGCGATCCACGTCGATCGCGACCGCTTCATCCACTTCGACACCGAGCGCGAGGCCGTGCTGACGCGCCTCACATCGGTCGCCGAGGACATCCGCATCTTCCCGCCCGCGACCATGCGCGACGGCATCGCGTTCATCGCGAGCGAGCTCGAGAAGGAAGGCTGGCTGCCGGGCACTGTCGGCATCGAGATGCACAGCTACCGGCCGAACCGGATCATCAGCCATCGCTTCCAGGACGCGCTCGAGGCGGCCGGCGCCAAGGTCGTCGACGGCACCGACATTCTGCGCGAGGTGCGCTGGGTGAAATCCGACGCCGAAATGGCGTGCCTCGAGGAAGCCGCGCGCATCGCCGACATCGGACTCGGCGCCGCCCAGGCCGAGCTCAGGCCCGGCGTCATGGAGCTCGAAGTTTACGGCGCCATGTTCCACGCCATGACCAAGGCGGGCGGCGAGGGCGCGGCGATCACCATGCCCGTGCTGTCGGGCCAGAAGACCAACGCGCCCCACGCGCTCGCCTCGCGCAAGAAAATCCGCCAGGGCGAGCTCGTGCTGGTCGATGTCTCCGGCGTCCACAAGCGCTACCACTGCAACATGGCGCGCACCTATTCCATGGGCGAGCCGAGGAAGGACGTGGCGGAGCTCGCCGCCAAGGCGTGCGGCTCGATGGCGGTGCTCAAGTCCATCCTCAGGCCGAACCTGCCCGTGGCCGAGCTCAACCGCACCATGAAGACGTACTACGAGGAACACGGGCTGTGGCGGGACCGGGGCTGGATCGGCGGCTACGAGATGGGTATCGCCTTTCCGCCCGACTGGGTCGGCGGCTTCGTCTACGACCCTTTGTCCGAGATCAACGCCGACCGGGTCTTCGAGCCGGGCACGGCGGTCAACTACGAGAATCAGTTCTTCCTGCCGCGCCACGAGGGTATGTATTTCATGATCGAGACGCTGCTGTTCAAGGACACCGAGGCCAGGTTCGCCTCCAAGGTGCCCTACGAGCTGACCGTGATCGAGTAGAAACCCGTGTCCGCCGATCCGACGTTCCTCGGCATCGCGGCGCTCGGCCGGCTGTTCCGGTCGCGGCAACTCTCGCCGGTCGAGGCGACGCGGGCGTGCCTCGCCCGCATCGGCGCGCAGGATCGCCGGCTCAACGCGTTCATGACCGTGCTCGACCGTTCCGCGCTCGCCGCCGCGCGCCAGGCCGAGCGCGAGCTCCGCGCGGGGCGCGATCGCGGGCCTCTCCACGGCGTGCCCGTCGCGCTCAAGGACCTGGTGGCGATGAAGGGCGTGCCGACGACCTACGGCTCGGTTCCGGCGTTCCGCGAAACGCCGCGGGGGGACGCGCCGCTGGTCGCGAACCTGCGCGCCGCGGGCGCGGTGGTCGTCGGCAAGACGAACCTGCTCGAGTTCGGCTACGGCTACGTCAATCCGATCGTCGGCCAGACCAACAACCCGTGGGACCCGACGCGCACCTCGGGCGGCTCGAGCGGCGGCTCGGCCGCGGCGGTCGCCGCCGGCATGGTCTTCGCCGCGTTCGGCACCGACACCGGCGGCTCGATCCGAATTCCGGCGGCCTACTGCGGCGTCGTCGGGCTCAAGCCGAGCTTCGGGCTGGTGCCGCTGGAAGGCGCGCTCAATCTCGCCTGGACGCTCGATCACGGCGGGCCGCTGGCGCGCGGCGCCGATGACGCGGCCATCATGCTCGGCGGTCTGACGGGCCGGCGCGAGCGGGCCGCGCGCCCGGCTGTCCTCGCCGGTGTCCGGCTCGGCGTCCTCGCCCGCTTCCGCGACGATGCGCGCGCGCGGCCCGGCGTCGGCGCCGCGTTCGCGGCGACCTGTCGCGAGCTACGCCGCGCCGGCGCGCGGCTCGCCGACGTCGACGCGCCCGAACTCGACGGCGCGATCGACGACCTGTTGGCGATCATCCTGCCCGAAGGCCCGATCAGCCACGCCCGGTTCTATCCGCGCCTCGCCGCGTCCTACGCCCAGGCGACGCGGCGCGAGATCGAGCACGGGCTCAGGCTGCCGGCGGTCGCCTACTTGCGCGCGCTGCGCCGGCGCGATGCCTTGCGCGCGGCGGTCGATCGCCTGTTCGATCGGTTCGATGCCCTGGTCGGGCCGACCTCGCCGTGGGAGGCGCCGGCCGAGGACCCGACGCTCGAATCGGGCGATGGTGCCGCCGAGATGTCCTTCATCGCGCCGTTCAACCTGACCGGGCATCCCGCCGCCTCGGTCGCCTGCGGCCTCGGTGACGGCGGTCTTCCGGTCGGCTTCCAGATCGCCGGGCCCATGGGCGCCGACGCCCGCGTGCTGCGCCTCGCCGCGGCCGTCGAGCGCCTGCGGCCCATGCCTCGCCCGCCGCTCGCGAGCTAGCGGCGATGCTGCGCGACGGGCTCCAGTTCACCGTCGAGGCCAGCGACGGTGCGGCGCGCACCGGCCGGCTCGAGACCGCTCACGGCACCGTACATACGCCGGCGTTCATGCCCGTGGGCAGCGCCGGCACGGTCAAGGCCATGACGCCCGAGGCGGTCGCCGCCACCGGCGCCGAGATCGTGCTCGCCAACACCTACCA
>JBBDQV010000093.1:0-20617 GCA_040905845.1 Alphaproteobacteria bacterium
AGCGCCAGACCGCAGTTCTACGATATGTGGCACAGCCAAGTGAATCCTGCTTAGTGGTCCGACACGAACGGACGGTCCATGGCCGTGTTTGGGTTGGATCGCGGGACGAGGTTCTTCCGAGGGGTTCGGGCGGGCGGGTCGGGAATGACCTGCCGGCGCGGAACCACTGGAATCGTTCGCTGAAGCCGCGGCGGGTCCCTCGATTGTCATGCCAGTGTCAATCTGGGGCGCATCGATCCGGAGCACCTCGCCCGCGGCTCGTGAATGGGCGGTCGCCTCCGTCACGGGGCGCGCGGTGCTCGTGAGGCCCTGCGTCGGCCGTATGACCCCATCGATCCCCTGCCGCTAGGCATAGTCGTGCGCGTTCTGGTCGTGTCGTGGTACCTGCCGCCGCAGAACGCGATGGGCGCGCTTCGCGTCGGCAAGCTGTGCAAGTATCTCTTCCGCAGGGGTCACGACGTTCGGACGCTGACGGTGGCGCTCAACCTTTCGCCCGAGGGCCGGCCTGCGGTCGAAATACCAGAGGAACAGATCGTCCGAACGCCGTGGATCGACATCAACAAGCCCGCGCGGCCTGATTTCTGGCTTCCGCGCCGCGCGCGCTCCGCGCACGGTGCCCCGGCGCGCGAGGCCAAGGCGTCGAATGAAGCCATTGCCGGCCGTCCCACGGCGCCCGGCCCGTTACGCCGGCTCGTCCGGGCGCTGGACGGGGCGTATCGGGCGGCCACGAGCGTTCCCGACCCGCGCATCGGCTGGTACCCCTTCGCCGTTCGCGCCGGCCGTCGGATGCTGGCGGACTGGCGGCCCGAGATCGTCTTCGCCTCGGCGCCCCCGTTCACCGGTCTGCTGATTGGCCGCCGGCTCGCCCGCTTGCATGGCGTACCGTGGGTGGCCGAGTACCGCGACCGTTTCGTCGAGGACCCTTACTCAAGGCGGAGTTGGCTCGCTCGCCTTCGCGACACGACGGTGGAGAACTGGTGGCTGCGTGGCGTAGCCGGAATCGTGACCGTGTCCGAGCCATGGGCCGAGGACTACCGCGCCCGGCTCGGCGTTCCGGTCGTCACCGTCTACAACGGCTTCGACCCCGAAGAGTTTCCCGCCGACTATCCGCGCCGAGCCTCCGATCCCGCGACGCTCGGGATCGTCTACACGGGCATCCTCTACCCGGAACGCCGCGACCCCTCGCCGCTGTTCGCCGCGCTCGGCCTGCTCGGCGAGGACCGCGCGCGCGTCAGGGTCGATTTCTACGGCGCCGATACCACGGTCCTGAACGCCATGGCGGCGCGCCATGGCGTGCTCGATCGGGTCGGCCTTCACGCTCGCGTCCCCTACCGGGACTCGATCGATCTCCAGATGAACGCCGACGTCCTGTTGCTCCTGCAATGGAACGACCCGAAGGAGCGCGGCAACGTGCCGGGCAAGCTGTTCGAGTACTTGGGCGCGCGCCGCCCGGTGCTCGGCATCGGCTTCGAGGACGGCGTGCCGGCGCGGCTCCTGAAGGAGCGCGGCGCCGGGATCGTCCTCAACGATCCCGCGCGGATCGCGGATCGCCTGGGCGGCTGGATCGAGCAAAAGCGCGCGCTCGGTGCCATCCCCCTTTTGCCCCTCGAGGCGCGCCGCGGCTTTGCGCGCGAGGATCAGTACGCCCTGACCGAGAGATTTCTCGTCGAGCGCGCTGCCGAGGGCCTGGGCGGTTGGCGCGGCGACGGCCCCGCGCGCCGCGGGGATCGCGCGTGACGGACGGTCTCGGCAGCAAGGTTCTCAAGGGCGCCGCATGGACGATCGCGGGGCGTTTTAGCCTGCGCCTCGTCGGGCTCGTCAACACCGCGATCCTGGCGCGGCTGCTGACCCCGGCGGACTTCGGGCTCGTCGCCATGGGCATGATCGTCATCGGTCTGGTCGAGGGGGTGTTCGATCTTGGCGTGCGACCGGCGCTGCTGCGCCGTGCCGACACCACCGACGCGGACTTCGACACGGCGTGGACCGTCACCCTGATCCAGGGCGCCGTCATGGCCCTGCTCGTCGCCGCCGTCGCGCCGTTCGCCACGCTGTACTTCGGCGATTCGCGCGTCGAGCTCATGCTCTGGATCCTTGCCTGCGTCCCGTTCCTGCGCGGCATGCAGAACATCGGCGTTCTTGCGTTCGAGAAGGCACTCGATTTTCACAAGACCTTTCGGTTGGAACTCGTGCAGAGGTTGCTGCTGTTCGCCGTGACGGTCGCCGCGGCGGTGATTCTGGAAAACTACTGGGCCTTGGTGGTCGGCCAGGTCGCCGGGGCAGGCCTGAGCGTCCTGGTCAGCTACGTCATGCACCCGTTCCGGCCCCGGTTGGGCACGCAGGGATTCGCGGAGCTATGGTCGGTGTCCAAGTGGATCATGCTGGGCCGGATCGGCGCGGAGCTGTTCGGACGGGCGGACCGAATCGTCCTCGCCAATCGCGTGAGCGCCGAGGGCCTCGGTCACTACACCATGGGCAGCGAGCTCGCGAGCCTGCCCGCGACGGCCCTCGTCGGTCCGATCCAGCGCGTCCTGCTTCCCGCCATGGCCATGGTCAGCGGCTCGCCGGAACGGCTGTCGGCCGGCTATCACCGGGCGATCGGGCTCCAAACGCTGGTCGCCTTGCCGGTCTGCGTCGGCATCGCCATGGTGGCCCGATCGCTCGTCGCCGTATTGCTCGGCGCGCAATGGTCGGCGTCGACCACGATCGTTCAGATCCTCGTGATCGCGACGCTGTCCCAATCGTTCAGGGTCATCGGTTACAGCGCGCTCCTGGTCTTGGGTCGACAGAGGCAGCTGGCCTGGGTGTCATGGACGAACCTGGCGGTTTTCCTCGTTCTGGTCATCGTGGTGTTTCCGAACGCGGACGGTGTCCGCATGGCGATCATTCTGGCGACGTTGTCCTGGATCGGTTTCGTCATACAGACGACGTATTTGTCGATCGTCGGCATCGCCGCGCCCCGGTCGCTCCTCGCCGTGGTTTGGCGTCCCGTCGTGGGCTCCGTGGCCATGGCGCTTGGACTCGCCGTCCTGCCCATTCAGGGAATCGGCTTGGTCTGGGTCCAGTTCGTCGTCGAGATCGCCACCGGCGCGGCGATCTACGCCCTGACGGTCCTCGCCTTGTGGCGCATCTTCGGGGGCAACGCCGGCGCCGAGGCCGAGCTGATCGAGCGTGTCCCCGCGTTCCGACGTCTCATTGGCGGCTCGTTCGATCATCGATAAAGGTCCTCGCAAGGTCTTGCGGGCTAAAATCTCCAGCACGGGCCGGGCCATGACGGCATATTCCTTGCGCGGATCTCAGCCGTGCGAGGCCTGAGCGAGGGGGCTCGATGTCGTACTTCGCTGCCTATGTTGGTGCCGCCGAGGGTTCCGAGGCCGGCGCGATTCGTGATGCCTGCCGCCGCGCCGTGGCCAGGACGATCGCTCCGTCCGAGATCGCCGAACTGAGCGTTGGCGACCTGTTCGTCGCATACTGGCGGCCGGGATGCGAAGTTCATCGCGATGGCGATACCGGGTGCCTCGGTGCCGGCGACATCATCGTTCCCGGATCGTCGTCGACGGCGGAGGATGCGTCGCGGATCGCCGCGTCGATCGGCGAGGGCGGCGCCGCGATGCTGAGCCTGCTGCGCGACGCGCGCGGCAGCTTCGCCCTGATCGCGTGGAGCGCCGACGGCGCGCGCGTATGCGCCGCGACCGACTTCGTCGGCGTCTACCCCGTCTACTATGCGCGTCTTGGGTCGGGCGTTCTCATCACGACCTCTCTGGGGTTCGTCAGGGACATCCTGGGAGCCGACGCGCGCTACGACCGGCAGGGTGTCCTGGAGAAAGCGGCATTCGGGTATCCGCTTGGTGATCGCACGCCGCTGGCCGGTGTCCACGCGCTCGAATCCGCCGAGGCGATCCTCGTCGATCCGGAGCCACGCCGGGTCCGCTATTGGGATTGGTTCGCGGAGGACGTCGAGGAGGAACCGGACCTCGACAAGCTCGCCCGCGACGTCCACGGCGCCCTGGTCGAGTCGGTGCGTGTGCGCGTGGCTCGCGTCGGCGCCGAGTTCTGCCAGCTCAGCGGCGGCATGGATTCGCGCATGATCGCGTTCCTGCTCGCCGAGGCCGGCCACGCGCCGACCCTGCTCAGCTACGGCAGCAAGGAAACCTACGACCTGGCGCTCGCCACGGAGATCGCGAAGCGGCTTCCCGGCCGCCACTATGCGCATGTGCTCGATGCCTCCAGCGTTGCCTCCGTCGGCGGGAACGACCGGGTCACCGCGGAATTGATTGACGAGATCATTGGTCATGAACGTGGCCGTCGCCCTATCTGGTGTGGTCAAGGAGGCAGTGTCGTTCTTGGCGGCACCTATCTGTCCGAAGTGTCGCTCCCTGCCGTCGGCGAGGGTATGGAGCGCATGGCCGAGGTTCTCCGAGATGGCCTCCACGCCGGATTCTCGGCCCGAGTCGTTCGGCTAGACGGCGACGCCAAGAACTTCGTGCGGAATCTCATTTTTCGAGAACTGGCGAGGTTCGACATCCGGCGCAGGGATCAGGTACCGTATCGCTTCTTGATGACAAACGATCAGCGACGCCATCAACATAGCTTCGTCGAGCGCGCGGTCGAGACCAGGGTACAATTCATCTCGCCGATTCTCGACGCGGCGGTGGTCAAGCAGATGCTGCGGTGCCCCGCAGTCGAAGTGCCTCTGCACCGCTTCTATACGCGTCTGTTCGAATTGTTGCCGGCCGCGGCGCGATCCGTTGCCTGGCAGACGTATCCGGGACATGCGCCTTGCCCCTTACCACCGCCGGAAGGTCTCTCCAGCCAGTTCAGGGCACCAGCACTTCGACGTGACGCCCAGGCCCAACGGCGGATGAGCTGGAAGTTGATTTGCGCTGTTGCATCTCCTGGTTGGCCGAGTGACATTCTGCGCCGTGCCCCCGCCCTCGCCGCGGCTGTCGAAGGCGTCATTGGGTTGGGACGATACTCGTATGTTGTGCGCGCGGCATACTCGGTCCTCGACTGGACTCGTATTCCACCGGGCGAGCTCCGATCATCATTGCCGGTCGTGTCGCGGCAAGCGCTGGAATCGGCCTGGGACCGGACCCTCTAGGTGACGAGCACATGATCACGAGCGTCGATGCGCGCCATGAATTCGAGCTGGCCGACGTGCCTGCTTTGATGCGTGCCTGCCGGTCGCGACGAGCGCGGTTGATCGTCCAAACGGACCTACATGCTGCACGTTAAGTCGACCATGCACGCTCCGAATGTGCCCTGGCCCAAAAGGGAACCACTTGCCGTTGGATTGGAGGATTGGAGGTTCACGAAGCCCAACCCCGTGTCTGCCGCGAAACAGGTGGTTCGTGAACGTCTCTTGAGTTTGGGCGGGATTCGTAGGCTGCATATCGTCGGAGCGGCCCGGTCAGGCACGACCATGGTCCACTATGCCATGGCCGGATTTGCGAACACGATCCTTTTCAACGATGAGAGCCCTGTCTGGAGCTGGCCCCAAACGCGGCATTGCGCCGGTCTGATGATGCGATTGTCCGGTCGGCCCGCCGGTACCGTCCTCGTGACGAAACGGGGCCACGATTGGTACTCGGACGCCGAGCTGTCCCGAACGCTCGTGTCGATGAGGAAGCATGGTCTCTCGCTAATCCTCATGGTGCGGGATCCTCGGGACGTCCTGACCAGCAAGATGGATGGCACCGAGATGCCATTCTACGTCGAGCCCGAACGCTGGGGACGGAGCGCTCGCGCAACCGAGATCTTGGTCGAGGAACTCTCCGACAACGATCGCATGTTAATCCTGCGCTACGAGGATGTCGTGAGAGAACCCGACAAGTCCGCCACCATGGTTGCCACGTGCTTCGATCTGCGGCTTCGCCCCGAGGTCGCTTCCTGGGGCCAGCTCGAAAAGAACCTCGCCATAGCGAAACAAGATGCGAATCTCGCACGGGCCATGCACGGCGTACGCGACCTTGAAGCATCGAGTGTCGGCGGATGGTACAGGAGCGCCGAGCGGTGTGCTCACATCGCCAATCTCTTGGAGACCTCGCCTCAAAGGTCTGCGCTTCGCCGGTTCATGGCGCGGTATGGTTATGATGGTTCGGCGTGAGACCCTGAAGATATCGAAGGGCTGGTTTCGCAACACCGACCTGTAACGCCCGTGATTCGAGGCTGGTTCCCATCGCGCTCGGTTCGTCGAAGGATGCTTGGCGACGACGGCCGCATGCCGAGGCGGACTCGGAACGGAGCCTTTATCTTGGAACGTCACGACATGGACGAGGCGGCGCCGGACGCGCTTACCGGGGTTTCAGGATCGTGCCCTGGTCGATGAGCTCCGCGACAGCCCAGGGCATGAGCCATTGCTGCGTCGCCCATGGCTTGCTGTATTTCCAGAGGATGTAGTCCGCGGTGGCCGCGGGAGCCAAACGGCGTAATAGCCATCCGATCTTGTAGCTCCGGAAGATCGTCCAGAGAGCGCGGTGCTTCAGGCGTCGCCATGATTGCCGGTGGGGCGCGCGTTCGGCGATGAAGGATTCGAACCGCGCGACGGTCTCGGGCGCGAAAACGTTCGCGATCGGGATGTATTCGCTTCCAGTGCCGGCGTGGGGCGTCGAGACGGCCATCTTCGTCTGCCCGAACCACGCCCGATCGACCCCCGCCTCCTCGACGATCCGGCGGGGAATGGGCCTGTTGTAGTCGGTTCCGGGTAGCACCCAACGCGCCATCCCGGGCGCTACGGTTATCCGATGAATGGCGTCGTAGCGGGCCGTCCCGAACGCGGCCGGCGAGACGACGGCGAATCCGTATTCGAGCCTCGCCTCGTTCATCGAACCGAAGCTGGGGTCGCCTCGACGTAGGTCTTCGACACGTTCGCGTCGCTTCATGGCCCACGTGGTGTCGCCGTGCAAGCCCACGACCACGACACGTCCTGCAAGCCGTTCGAGGGCCGAAGCGAAGATGATGTCGCCGGCGCCGCAGCCCGCGGCGAGGAACAGCGCTTCGACCGACCAAGGCCGCGTCGCTCGCCCCGCATAGGGATCGATCTCGATGACGGAAAGACCCAGCGTCTCGGCGATCCTGCGACCGCTGTCATCACGATCGACATAGGCGTCACGGGCCGTCGTGAGGGTGATCGCTTCGCGGCACCCGGCGCCGTGGGCGAGCACGGCGCAAGCGGGCGAATCGTAGCCGGTCGAAATCGTCGCGAGCGGTTTCATCGGCCTCCGGCGCGCGGGATCGGCGCCGTTGGCGATCACCCGGGTCAACTCGTCGCGCAGGAACCCGGCGTAGGCGTCGAAGTCGTTCATGGGGCCGGGCACGCGCTTGGAACGCTCGTGGACGACCAGGTCCCGATCGACAAGGAGGTTCGTCGCATACCGGACGTGAATGGCATCGCCCGACGCGGTGGGAATCGTGCGCCGGTAGCGGGAGAGGCCGAACATCACGGTCATGAGGTCGATCTCGTAGTACGGGTACGCGAGATCGAGCCGCACGCCGCTATGCGCGAGAAGCCGCAGCAGCGAGTTCGAGACCCAGAGTCGGTCGCCCGTCCGCACCATGAAGACAGGGTTGATGGTGAAGGTCGAAGCGGCGATCAGGATCCCGTCGTCGACGGGGCGCGCGCCGGTGCCCCAGAAAGTGACGGCCTCGTCGAACCGGCCGGCGGCGAAATCGCCGGACCAGACGCCTTCGACGATTCCCCCTCCGGCGGATTCGACCCAGGGGCCGCAATGGGCGACGGCAACGCTCTGGCCACGGACGAGGCCGACACACCAAGCGAGCCTCGGGATCGCCTTATCGACCTTGATTTCGAGTCGCATCACCCTGCCTCGGGGCCCGAGTCAACGGCCGCGCCGGCGCGTCAAAAATCGTTCCTGGCCTCGCGGCGAGGCGTTGGCATCTGTCAGTCTATGATCGCGCGAATGCGCGATCAGCCTCAACACGTCTCCAAGCACGGCGATGGGCTCGACGTCGTGTGAAAGATTGCTCGTGAAGAGGGACAATATCGGACCGTCCCTTGTTTTCCTTCCTCGGTCGGCCGTCGAAACTCCTCACATCCACCTGACGCCGACCAGCACGATCCCGACGATCGCACCGGGCAACAGCACCGCCGAACCGAGCAGCGTCGCGATCATGCCGGGGCCGCGCTTCTCGGGGTCGCGCACGTAGGACCAGGCGTAGTGCGCGCGGCCGGCGATCCACACCACGCCGATCGCCGCGCCGATCCGGGAATTTACGAAGGTGCCGAAGAGCGGGAGCGCCGGCACGAACACGACGATCTGCTCGAGCGTGTTCTGCTGGACCCGGAACCGCTTCTCGAAATCCGGGCGTCCCGGTCACGGCCGGGGCCTTGATTCCGTAGCGGGCCCGGGCGCGCGCGGCGTTGGCCGAAAGCGCGACGTAGAGCAGGAGCGCGAGGCGACGAACGAGGCGGCGACCGGCGGCATGGCGGGACCCCCCCCAATTGTGTCCGCGTCATGGCGGCGTTAATCATGACGGTAGCCGGATTTTCCCACCCGGGCCAGGGCCACCCGGCGCGCCGATGACAGCGCTTCCGCCCGCGTGCTAGCTTCCGCCTCTCACGGGAGGCGTCGCCATGGCCACGACCGTCTCGCAGCACGCCGAACTCCTGATCCTGTGCGCCCGCATCGGGTTCAACCCGGAAGATCGCGGCCTGCGGGCGCGCGCGACGCGCCCATTGACCTCTCCCGTTGCCGATCGCCAGGAGTTCCGCCATGCGGGCCAACACGACCGCGTACTACCGCGACCTCGACGCGCACCACCACCTCCACCCGTTCACCGACGCCAAGGACTTCAACGCCAGGGGCGTCCGGGTCGTCGCTAAAGTCAAGGGCATCTGGCTCGAGACCAGCGAAGGCGAGCGGCTGATCGACGACATGGCCGGGCTGTGGTGCGTCAACATCGGCTACGGCAGCGCGCAGCCCGCTCGCTCGCCGGTGCCGACGTCGACAACATTCCTTGGGCCGCAATTCCTGATCGGGGGAGCCGACAATGGTCTCGAATGAAGCATCCATGCGTTCGCGTCGAATTGTGTTCGTTCTTGTCTTGGTCTTGGTGGCGTTTCATGCCGTAACCCTGCGCAACGGCGCGCTGTGGGGCGGCTCCGGCGTCGACCTCGGCAAATCCATCGTCCACGGGCTCAACATCATCGAGGGGCGGAACTTCTTCGATACTTCGGCCTACGTCAATGCCGGAACGCTCGCGCACCAGCAGCCCAGGACGTATCCCGTGCTCTACTCCCTGCTCCAGGGCGCCCTCTTCGCGTGGACGGAGCTCGATCACTACTTCGTCGTCGCGAAACTGGTGCTCATTGCGTTCCTTGGCATCGTCCTCTTCTTCCTTGCGCGTTGGGCGCTCGAGCGCGACGGACCGCTGGTCGCCGGCCTGACGGTCGCGCTGTTCGGGCTGCTGCCCGCCCTGTTCGAATTCAAGGAGCAGGTCAGGTCGGAATTCCCGTTCATGGCCGGGATCTATTTCCTCTTGTGGCGCCTCGACCGCGACGACGAAACCGCGCGCGAACGGAGCTCGCGCGCGGCCTTCGTCACCGAGGCACTCGTCATCGGGGTCGTCCTCTACGGACTCGTCGCCGTGCGCAGCGTCGGCGTCGTCGTGCTCGCGGCCTTGCCGTTGCGCAGCATTCTCAACCGGCGGCTGCCGCGCCTGGCCACGATCGCCGCGATCGGCATCGCCGCGGCGCTCTATCTTGCGCAGTCGTTCTTTGTCGGCGGCGTCCCGGAACAGCGCTACGCCGGGGAGTTCGCATCGAGCGCCCCGGAGGCGACGGCGACGATCCTGACCAATCTGAACAGTTATCGCTGGGCGCTCGAAACCTTCCTGATGTTTCCGCCGGGGAGCGCGGATCGCGTCTCCTTGGTGGTCGCCGCCTTGACGTTCGCCCTTGCGCTGGCCGGATACGTCGGATCGCTCGTGCGTGGGCTGCGCGCCCGGCGCCTCGGCCTCGCGGAGATCGTCGTGCCCGCCTACTTCGCGGTCGTCCTGCTCCACAACACCGGATCGGCGTGGGAACGCTATCTGCTGCCGATCATGCCATTGTTCTTCTTCTATGCGCTTCATGGCCTGCGCGCGCTCGCCGATAGGATCGTCAAGCGCCATACCAAGTTCGCGGTCGTCGCCTTCGGTGCCGCGATCCTCGTCATGTACGCGTCGGTTTACGCGACGTCGGTTTCGTTCTCGACCTTCGCGACGGGTCCCTTGGACCCGCGCGTCCAGCGCATCCACGCGGCGATCGCGGCGATGACGGACCCCGACGAGGTCATAGTGTCGCGCGAGTACGTGTGGACCCACTTGTTGACCGGCCGCGTCGGGGCCGCCATGCCCAGCTGGGGCTGCTGCGAAGGCGAATCCGGGGATACGGGCGTACGTGATTACTTGCGCGACTCCGGCGCGAACTACCTCCTCGCCAACGAAGCGCCGCGAACGCGCATCGGCCTCAACTATTGGGACTCCGAGGACTTCCCACCGTTTCGCGACTGGCTGGCCAGGAACCCCAAGCCCTTCACGGAGATTGCCCGCGAAGACTCCTTCGTCCTCTACCGCATCGACCGCGACGCGCTGTGAGCGGAGCCGGGTCGCGGTGCTCCGTCCTCGCCGCCTCGCCTACATCCACCTGAGTCCGACCAGCCCGATCCCGACGAGCGCGCCGACCAGCAGCACCGCGGTTGACAGCAGCGTCGCGACCATGCCGGGCCCGCGCTTTTCCGGGTCGCGCACGTAGGACCAGGCGTAGTGCGCGCGGCCGGCGATCCACACCAGGCCGATCGCGGCGCCGATCCGGGAATCGACGAAGGCGCCGAAGAACAGGAGCGCCGGCACGAACACGACGATCTGCTCGAGCGTGTTCTGCTGGACCCGGAATCGCTTCTCGAACTCGAGATGCCCGGTGGTCGCCGGGGCCTTCACCCCGTAGCGCGCACGGGCGCGCACGGCGTTGGCCGACAACACGAAGTAGAGCAGCAGCGCGAGGCAGGCGACGAACGAGGCGGCGACCGGCGGCATGGCGAGAGTCTCCCAATTCCGTCCGCGTCATGGCGGCGTTAACCATGACCGTAGCCGGAACTCGGCGCCGCGGCCAGAGCCTGTCCGGGCGGCGATGACACGCTCGGTGCGCGCGTGCTAGCCTCCGCGCTTCACGGAGGCGTAGCCATGGCCACGACCGTCTCGCGGCACGCCGAGCTGCTGATCCTGTGCGCCCGCATCGGGTTCAACCCGTAGGATCGCGGCCTTGGGGCGCGCGCGACGCGCCCTTCACCGAACCCTCTCGTTCCCGATCGCCAGGAGTTCCGCCATGCGGGCCAACACGACCGCGTACTACCGCGACCTCGACGCGCACCATCACCTCCACCCGTTCACCGACGCCAAGGACCTCAACGCCAAGGGCGTCCGGGTCGTCACCAAGGCCAAGGGCATCTGGCTCGAGACCAGCGAGGGCGAGCGGCTGATCGACGGCATGGCCGGGCTGTGGTGCGTCAACATCGGCTATGGCCGCGAGGAGCTCGCGCGCGTCGCCTACGACCAGATGATCGAGCTCGCCTACTACAACACCTTCTTCCAATCGACGACGCCGGCGGCGACCGAGCTGGCGGCGAAGCTCGCCGCGATCACGCCCCCGGGGCTCAGCCACGTCTTCTTCAACAACTCGGGCTCCGAGGCCAACGACACGATCGTCAAGCTCGTCCGCCTCTACTGGAACGTCATGGGCCAGCCGGACAAGAAAAAGATCATCAGCCGGCACGACAGCTACCACGGCTCGACCATGGCGGCGGCGTCGCTGTGCGGGCTGACCCACATGCACCCGCAGTTCGATTTGCCGCTGCCCGGGTTCGTTCACGTCGCCTGCCCTTACTGGTATCGCGACGGCGGTGGGCTGGGCCCCGACGAATTCGGCCTCCAGGCCGCGCGCGCCGTGGAGGACAAGATCAAGGAGCTCGGCCCCGAGACCGTCGGCGCGTTCATCGGCGAGCCGGTCATGGGCGCCGGCGGCGTCATCATGCCGCCCGCGACCTACTGGGCCGATGTCCAGCGCGTCTGCCGCAAGTACGACGTGCTGGTCATCGCCGACGAGGTGATCTGCGGCTTCGGGCGCACCGGCCAATGGTTCGGCTCCGACACCTACGGCATCGAGCCCGATTTCATGACCATGGCCAAGGGGCTGTCATCGGGCTACCTGCCGATCTCGGCGGTCATGGTGCACGACCGGGTTGCCGGCCCGATCATGGACAAGGCGGGCGAGATCGCCCACGGCATGACCTACTCGGGGCACCCCGTCGCCTGCGCGGTCGCGCTCAAGAACATCGAAATCATGGAGGACGAGAAGATCATCGAGCGCGCCGGGGCCGAGATCGGACCTTACTTCCAGAAGAAGATCGGCGAGCTCGCCGACCATCCCCTGGTCGGGGAGGTGCGTGGCGTGGGCCTCTTGGCCGGCATCGAGCTCGTCGAGGACAGGAAGGCACGCCGGTCATTCCCGGCCGCGACCGGGGTCGGCGCCAAGTGCCGCGCGCATTCGACCGCCTCCGGGTTGGTCATGCGCGCGGTGCGCGACGTCATGGTGCTGTCGCCACCGCTCGTCATCACCAAGGACGAGATCGACGAGCTCGCCAAGCGGGCGCGGAAGGCGCTCGACCTGACCGCGAAGGAGATCGGGGTCCGATAGGTTTTCCGTCGGCGCATGGGCGGGTCCGAAACCCGCCCCACCGTCGGGAAAACGGTGACGGTATATGTTTTTATCCTGATGTCACCACCGTGTACGCCGAGGGGCGCGACAATATATACTGTCACCATATTATGGACGCAAAGACCCCTCGCTCGACCCGACCGCCAGGAAGCTCGAGTTCCGCTGGAGCCCATCGCCATGGAAAGGGGCGCGTTTCGGACCCGCCGCTCCGAATGAGTGCACTGCGAAATTGCTGTTGTGCAGTGCAGCATCCGTGGGCCTATAATGATGGTAGCTTCACGATTTGAGCCAAGGACATTGACTTCGCAGTCGCAACAAGACCGACGCTCGTTCGGCCCGAAAATGGGTTCGCCGCCATGACGATCCGGTCAGCGGACGCGACCGCGCGCCCGGGCACGCTCGGGCTCACCCTGCTCGCGCTCGGCGTGGTCTACGGCGACATCGGCACCAGCCCGATCTATACCATCGGGCTGTTCTTCGCCGACGCCGGGTTCCGACCGGTCGCGCCCGATGTGCTGGGCGCTCTGTCGCTCGTCGTCTGGGCGCTCACCATCGTCGTCACGATCAAGTACGTCGTCGTGATCCTGATCATCGACAACCGGGGCGAGGGCGGCATCATGGCGCTGCTCGCCCTCGCCCTCAGAACCAGCCGAGGCAAACCCGCGCGCAGGCACCTGCTCGTCGCGGCCGGCCTGCTCGGCGCCGCGCTGTTCTTCGCCGAAGGCGTGATCACGCCGGCGATCTCGGTCTTGAGCGCGGTTGAAGGCCTCGAGGTCGCGGCGCCCCGCCTGGCACCGTTCGTCGTGCCGATCGCGGCGGGCATCCTCACCGCGCTGTTCGCGTTCCAGAGCCAAGGCACGGCCCGGGTAGGAGTCGTGTTCGGCCCGATCATCCTGGTGTGGTTCGCGACGCTGACCGTGCTCGGCGTTCGCGCCATCGCGGCCGAGCCCTCGGTGCTGGCGGCGCTCAACCCGGTCAACGGGCTCCGCTTCCTCGTTCACCACCAGCTCGCCGGGCTCGCGAGCCTCGGCATCGTCGTGCTCGCGGTGACCGGCGCCGAGGCGCTTTATGCCGATCTCGGACACTTCGGCAAGACGCCGATTCGCCTCGGCTGGCTCGCCGTCGCCTACCCCGCGCTCATCGTCAACTACCTCGGCCAGGGCGCGCTGATCCTGCACGACCCGGAGGCGGCCGAGCATCCATTCTTTCTGATGGCGCCCGATTGGGCGCTCTATCCCTTGATCGGTCTGACCACCTTCGCGACCATCATCGCCTCGCAAGCGACGATCTCGGGCGCGTTCTCAGTCGCGCGCCAGGCGGTCCAGCTCGGCTACCTGCCGCGGCTCCGTACCGTCCACACCTCGGCCAGGATCATGGGCCAGGTCTACGTGCCGCGCGTCAATTTGATCATGTTCGTCGCGGTGCTTGCGCTCGTCTTCTGGTTCGGCTCCTCGGGCGCGATCGCGGCCGCTTATGGCGTCGCGGTGACAGGCACGTTCATGGCGACGGTGGTGCTCGCGGCCTCGGTCTATCTGCATCGCCGCCTGCTGCCGGTCGCCGTCGTGCTGCCGCTGTTCGGCGCGTTCTTCGTCGTCGACCTCACGCTCTTCCTCGCTTCGACGAGCAAGCTCGCGAGCGGCGCGTTCCTGCCGATCACGGCGGGCATCATCCTCTACTTCGTCATGACGACGTGGAGCGCGGGGCGCACGGTCGTGGCCCGCCGGCGCGGCGAGGCCGCGATGCCGCTCGACGGCTTCCTCGAGCGCGTCACCGGCGACCATCCGCCGCGCGTCGAGGGGACGGCGGTCTACCTCACCGCCGCGCCCAACTTCGTGCCTCACGCGCTGCTGCACAACCTCAAGCACAACAAGGTGCTGCACGAGCGCGTCGTCGTCCTCTCGGTCGCGACCGAGGACGTGCCGCGCGTCGACGAGGCCGATCGCATCGTCGTCACGCCGGTCGGCAAGCGGTTCTACCTGGTCGAGCTCGCGTTCGGCTTCTTCGAGACCCCGGACGTGCCGGCGGCGCTCGCGCGCGCCCCGGGGCTCGACATCGACGTGGCGGCGACGTCCTTCTTCCTGGGCCGCGACAAGCTGGTGCCGAGCGTCAGACCGAGCATGTCCGGGTGGCGCGAGCGACTGTTCCTCGCGCTCGCCCGCAACGCCGAGACCGCGACCGACTACTTCCGTCTGCCGCCCAACCGCGTGGTCGAGCTCGGCGCGGTGCTCGAGCTCTGATGCCGCGCCAATGTGAGGACTCATGCAACGCGCGGACGCGCTCCCCCTCACCCCGACCCTCTCCCACGGAGGGGAGAGGGGGATTCTGGCACGGTGGCAAGACCTGACCCTCGCCCCTGGTGGGAGAGGGAGGGGCCCATTGCGGAGCAATGGGAGGGTGAGGGGGGAACACCGGCGGATCAATCCATACGCGCGCTGGTATGATCCCAAGGGCACCCGAGATCGACTCGTGGGCCGTCTCTCGCGACGCTCCCACCGTTCGTGGGCGCGGGGGCAGCCGCCCCACGCCCCGGGACGAGGTCTTTCGTAGCACGTTCAACCCCGTGCCTCATGCCGAGAAACCGCCCTGAGCCCGTCGCAGGGCGGCGTCTCGAAGCACGAGCAAAGAGGTCACCCTCGGCAGCCCGTGGTTCGGCGCCGCCGGATCACGGCAGCAGCACGGTGGAGCCGGTCGTCTTTCTCGCTTCCAGATCGCGATGCGCGCGCGCCGCCTCGGCCAAGGGGTAGGTCTGGTTGACCTCAATCTTGACCTTGCCGTCGGCGATGACCTTCATCAGCGCGCCCGCGCTCGCCACCAGCTCGGCGCGGGTCGCGTTGTAGGCCATCAGCGAGGGCCGCGTCAGAAAGAGCGAGCCCTTGGCCGCGAGCAGCCCGGGGCTGACCGGCTCGACCGGGCCCGAGGACTGGCCGAACAGGGCCATGAGCCCGCGCGGCGCGAGGCAATCGAGCGAGCGGGCGAAAGTGTCCTTGCCGACCGAGTCGTAGACGACGCGCACGCCCTTGCCGCCGGTCAGCTCGCGCGTCTTGGCGACGAAGTCGGTCGTCGCCGTCACGATCGGGTAGTGGCAGCCGTGGGCGTGGGCGAGGCTGGCCTTGGCCTCGGTCGAGACCGTGCCGATCACGGTCGCGCCGAGCGCGTTGGCCCACTGGCAGAGGATGAGCCCGACGCCCCCCGCCACGGCATGCACCAGGATCGCGTCGCCCTTCTTGACCTCGATCGTGCGGCGCAGCAGGTACTCGGCGGTCATGCCCTTGAGCATCATCGCCGCGGCCGTCCTGTCATCGACGCCATCGGGCACGGCGACGAGCTGGTCGGCCGGGATCAGCCGCTCGGTCGCGTAGGCGCCGACCGGCCCGCCGGCGTAGGCGACGCGCTGCCCGATCTTCAGGTCGTGGACGTCGGGGCCGAGCGCCTCGATCACCCCCGCTGCCTCGAGCCCTATCCCCGAGGGCAGCGTCAAGGGATAGAGACCGGTGCGGTGATAGACGTCGATGAAGTTGAGCCCGACGGCCGCGTGGCGCACCAAGGCCTGGCCGCCGGTCGGCTTGCCGAGCGAAACTTCCTCGAAGCGCAGGACATCGGGACCGCCGAACTCGTGAATCCGGATCGCGCGCGCCATGTGGTTTCTCCCTCACCCTCCTACGAGATTCACACATCGAGCGGTCTCTCTTGGGATCGCCTTTCTCTCGACCGTTCGTGCTGAGGGCCGCGCGCCACGCCCGCGGCGTCTCGAAGCACGAGCGGCCGTGCCGCCGCCCGCCCTTCGAGACAGCCGACCGCTACGCGCTCGGCTTCCTCAGGGCGAACGGCTCCTCAGCACAACTGCGCGCCAAGATGTGTGAATGCCTCACCCTCGGTGCGCGACTCTAGACGCGGGGCGGGGACGTGTCACTCACGGCGCACGTCCTGCCCTGCCTCAATTTGCTGGCCTCGCCCTTCGACACCCACGGGTCGACGTGCCCGGGGGTCAGGGTGAGGCCAGACCGAGATACTGGCGGCCTACCTCGTATCGATTCGGCATTTACCGTTCGCGATCCAAACCTCTCCATTCGTGCAGTGAGGTTGGCAGGGGCAATTCGATGGGGACGGCCGAAGTCGACCGTTGCCCCGCGTGGAGCAACCGCGCCGGGAAAGCGTCCAAAGGGCCGCGTCCACGTCGAGCGCGACCATGGGCTTGCCATCCTTCAGCTTGAGCCCCTTCACGCCATCACGCCATGCTCGGCAGACCTCGGCAACGACCTTGCCGACGTTGCCTACCCACCTTCCCTTGATGACGCCGCTACAAAGCGTGGCCCTGAGGATATGCACATCAACGGGAATGGGGACTTCGTCGAGGCGAGCAAGTTCGATGTTGCAGTTATCGCGCAGCATCCTCACCCAAACGGAACCGATCTTCGGTCCCCGCAGCAGCGGAAAGTCGGGCTGCGGGCCGCTTATCCCCAGGCGTGTATCGTGTTGCAGCCGCTTCAGGACGGTCGGCGCATCGAAGTCACAGTCCCTTAGAAAGACGGCGGGATCGGCGCGCCACTTATTGGCGAGAGCTTCGCAAATCGTGAACCATGCATGGGCGTCGCGCCCGTGCATCTTGGAGATTCGGACTCGCTTGAGGTCCTGTTCGACCTTTGCGAAGCCGGATTTCAGAACCGTGCTCGGTTCGAACAAGTAGTGAGAGTCTGGACGCTCGTGAGCCGTCCGCGCGGCATTCCAGAGCGCGTCGGCGTCGCGCACATAGTCGACGCTCGCGGTCAGCATGATAAAGAGAAGGTGCTCTCGCGAGTCCACGGCCAGCCCGGCCGGCGAGATGTCCTCCGGCATCGTCGTTTGGCCAAGGATTCCCGGCCCGCCTGGGGCGAAATCGTCATGTAACCGCCGCGCGATCACCCTTGCTCTGTCGAGATCAACGGGCAGCGCAAACGCGTCATTAAGGGCCGACAGCGGTCTCTCTCGCTTCTGGAGTAGCGTAACACCCGCTCGCAGGACTTCACTCGTCGAGTTGTAGCGGCCGGACTTGACGAGTTGCTCCACGTACGCTTCGAGCTCGGGACCCAAGTCCGCGCTGATGGGCATGATTCGTGCCTCCTCCTTGGCCGTGCCGCTCCCGTCCCTCTATAGGGCGCGCGGGGCCTCGCCGCCACCCCGATATCACTCCGGCGTCTTGACCACGCGCGACTTCGTGGCGGGGTCCAGGAAGACGGCGAGCACCGCCTCCAGCTCCAGCTCCAGCGCCGCCTCGAATTGTTCACGGTCGAGCCGGCCCATCAGCCGCTTGGCGTCGTGCAAGCCGCGCGGCGGAAAGCTCGCGAGCCTCCGCGCGAGCGCCCAGGCCTCGTCCATCAGCGCTGCCTCGGGCACCACGCGCCACGCGAGCCCGAGCGCGAGCGCGCGGGCGGCGTCGATGCGCTCGCCCGCGAGCATGATGGCGCGCGCGTTCTGCTGGCCGACGATCCGGGGCAGCAGCGCGGTCACGCCGCCAGTGACGACCATGCCAAACCGGGTCTCGGGCAGGAAGCAGCGCGTGCCTTCCGCCATCAGCACGATGTCGCAGTTGATCATCCACTCGAAGCCGCCGCCCGCCGCCCAGCCGTGCACAGCGCCGACAACGGGCTTCTCGCCGAGGACGATGAGGCGCGAGACGCGCTGCAGGTCGGTCAGGAACGCGCGGGCCACCGGCTCGCTCCGCGTCTGCTCGGGGAACTCGACGAGGTCGTCGCCGGAGCAGAACGCGCGGCCCGCGCCACGGAGCACGACGACCCGCGTGGCGGCGTCGGCCATCGCCGCGCCGAGTGCGCGGCCGAGGTCGCGGACCAGCGCGGCGTTGATCGCGTTCAGCCGGCGCGGGCGGTCGAGCGTCACGGTGCAAACTCCGTCCCGTGTCTCCGAGCGTACCGTCTTGGTCATGCCGGCGGCTCGCGCACGACGCGCTTCGCCTTGCCCTCGGTCCGGGGCAGGCTCGCGGGGGGCACCAGCGTGACCGCCGCCGACGCCCCGGTGCGCTCGCGGATCGCGGCGGCGATGGCGTCGGCAAGGCGCGGCGGACCGATACGTCCGGTTGCCAGCTCGGCCTCGATCGGCAGGCGATCGAGCGGGCCTCGGCCCTCGAGCACGATGCGGAACTCGCCGCTGAGCTCGGGGAACCCGTTGAGCACGATCGCCACGGCCGAAGGAAACACGTTGATCCCGCGCACCACGATCATGTCATCGCTCCGCCCGAGCACGCGGAACCGCGCCCCGGTGCGCCCGCACGCGCACGTCTCCGTGGCCGTCAGCTCGATGATGTCGCGCGTGCGGAAGCGCACCAGCGGCTGGCAATCCTTGACCAGGTGGGTCAGCACCAGCTCGCCGACCGTGCCCTGGCGCCACGGCAGTGGCTGGCACGAGTCCGGATCGATCAGCTCGTGGTGGAGCAGGTCGAGCGCGACGAAGTGCATGGCGTGGTCATGGTCGCATTCGCCGGCGATGTTGCTCCACGCCTCGGACAGCCCGTAGGCGTTGCGGCCCTTGAACCCCCACGTCGCCTCGACCCGCTCCCTGAACGCCGGGTTCTCGAGCCCCGGCTCGCCCGTGAGCACGCCGATCTGGAGCCCGAGGGCGCGCGGCGCGATGCCCGGAAAGCGCTCGGCGAGCACCTGCTCGAGCACCGCGGGGTAGGACGGCGTGCACTGGATCGCCGTGACCTTGAGGCCGAGCACCGTGTGGATGAGCAGCTCGCTCGCGCCGACCCCGAACGGGATGCACGCGGCGCCGGTCGCCTCCATGCACATGTGGTCGGTGAGCCCGCCCATCCACATCTGGAAATTGAGGCAATGCACGGCGATATGCCCCGGGCCGAAACCGCAGGCGCGGAGCGACCGGCCGCCGGCCTCGGCGTTGATCGCGGCGTCGCGCTCGGACAGCGCCATGGCGACGGCGCGCCCCGTCGTGCCCGAGGTGCGGTGAATCCGGTTGATCGCCTCGATCGGCTGGGCCAGGTAGTCGCCGAACGGCGGGTGCGCCTCTTGCGAGTCGCGCAGGCCCTGCTTCGAGGTCAACGGCAGTTCGGGCAAGTCCGCGAGGCGTTCGGGCGGCTGGCGGCCATTCCACAAACGCCGGTAGAACGCCGAGTCGCGCCCCACGTGTTCGCGCTGGCGCCGCCAGTGCTTGGCCTGCGCGGCCTCGATGCGGGCGAGCGGCCAAGAGTCCTGCTGGCCGAGAGCCATGCCTCTCCCTTGCAAGGGGCGCCAGTTGACCCTCGCGCGCCGATCGGGTCAAGCTCGACCGCCAGGATGCCCGGCGCGAAGGGACGAAGAGGGGTGCTCAAGGGCCTGCCTTTGCTACCGACGACGTGCGTCGGCAGCTACGCGGCGCCGGGCTGGTTCGCGGCCTCGCTCGGGCTGCTGCGCGACGGCGCCTTGGGCCCCGAGGACGAGGCGGAGCTGTTCGACGACGCGATCGCCGTCTGCGTCGCCGATCAGCTCGAGGCCGGGGTCGACGTCCTGTGCGACGGGGAGTTCCGGCGCCAGCGCTTCGTGTTTGAGCTCTATGCCACGCTCGGCGGCCTCGAGCGCTTGCCGGTGAAGCGACGCCTCGGCGTTCCGGGCTACGACAGGGCGCCACGTTTCCGCCGCACCGGGTCGGTGTCCGCGCCGGGTGGCCTCGGTATCGTCGCCGAGTTCGAGGCGTTGCGCCGCTGCGTTCCCGGCCGGCCGATCAAGATCGCCGTGCCCGGGCCGCTCACGTTCGCGGCGTTCATCGCCACGGACGGCGCTGTGTCTGATCTGCTCGACGAGCTCGTCCTTGTGGTGCGGGCGGAGCTGACTGGCTTGGTCGCGGCCGGCTGCGACTACCTGCAGGTGGACGAGCCGGGCTTGACCGTGTCGCCGCACGGGCTGTCGGTCGAGGCCGGCGCGGAGC
>JBBDQV010000093.1:20627-37320 GCA_040905845.1 Alphaproteobacteria bacterium
GCGGAGGTGATCAACCGAACGCTCGCCGGCCTCGACGTCTTCACGGCGGTGCACGTCTGCTTCGGCAACAACGCGGGTCGTCCCTTCGCGGACCGGCGCATCGCTCCGTTGATGCCAGGGCTCCGGCTTCTCGCGTGCGATCAGCTCATGCTCGAGTTCGCCAACCGCGAGATGGCCGAGGTCGAGCTGCTGGGTGAGCTGGCGCGGCGCTTCGCGATCGCCGCCGGGGTCGTCGACGTCAAGAACTTCCACGTCGAATCCGCCGAGGACGTCGCGGCGCGCATCGCGCGCTGCCTCAACTTCGTCGCGCCCGAACGGCTGACGATCACGGCCGACTGCGGGTTCTCCGCCCTGCCGCGCCGGATCGCCCGCGACAAGATGCGCGCGATGGTCGCGGGCGCGCGGCTCGCCCGCGCGCGGCTCCTCAGCCCCGGTTGACCTGCATCCGAGCTTCACGGGAGCGCACGAAAATGCCGTTCATCGAGACCGCCGAGGCAACCATCTTCCACGAGCAGTCGGGTGCCGGGCCGGACCTCGTCTGGGTCGGCGGCGGCGGCACCCTGGGGCGCGACTGGCGCCGGTTCCAGACGCCCTATTTCGACCGCGGCTTTCGCAGCACGACCTTCGACAACCGCGGCATCGGCCAGACACGCTCGACGCGTCCGCAACCTTGGGGCCTGGCCGATTTCGCCCGCGACGCGGCCAGCTTGGTCGAGGACGTGTGCGCCCCGCCGGTGTTCTGGGTCGGCAACTCGCTCGGCGCCGCGATCATCCAGCAGGTCGTGGTCGACCGGCCCGACCTGGTGCGGTGCGCCGTCGTCATGGGCACGGGCGCGTGGAGCGCGGGCTGGGGCTGGGACTACCAGGACGCCGAGATCGCGTATCGCCGGGCCGGCGGCCGGCTCGACGGCATGATGGGGGTGTGCCATTACGCCGCGATGCTCTATCCGGCCCGCGCGCTGGGCGACCGCGAGCTGTGGCCGCGCTTGCGGGCGCTGCTGCTCGAATGGATGGACTCGGGCGAGAACGAAGCCTCGTTCATTCCCCAATGGGAGGCCTCGCTGCGCTACGACCAGCGCGCCGCGCTGGCGAGGGTTCGCGTGCCGGTCCACGTCATCGCCTTCGCCGAGGACGTGCAGGCGCCACCCCAGGACGGCGAGGAGATGGCGCGGTTGATTCCCGGCGCGACGTTCGACCTGCTCGAGGGCATGGGGCACGCCTCGTGGTTCGGCCACGCCCACGACCGACTGAACCCGTTCATCGAGTCCCTGCTGCGGCGCCATCTGTGACGGCGTCGGGCGGGACTGCGGCGGAATGGGTGTAGGATCGTTCGCATCGCCGGCGCGGGAGGTGGATCATGGTCTTCGGCAAGGTCGGCTCGTTCCTGCGCGTGATCGGCTGGATCTGGCTCGGCTTCGGCGCGATCACGGCAGCGTCGACGCTGATCGACGGCGGTCTGCTCCAAGCCGATGCCGATGCCGACGCCGTGATCACCGCGCTCGTCGCGGGTCTTGGCAGCGCCGTGCCCGGATTCATTCTGCTCGCGGTCGGCTCGGGGCTCAGGCGCAAGGCGGGGCGCGCCGGCCCCGGGCAACGCATGACGTTCCGCCAGGCGATCTCGCGTGCTGGCGCGGCGGTCGCCGATCACAACGCGAGGCAGCTCGCGCGGATCAAGGAGGCCAAGCCGGAGGCGACCGAGACTACAGGCTTGGTCGCCATGGCATCGCCCAAGCCGAGCGAGCCGCTCCCCTCGAAGCCCGCGCGCAAGGGCCCGCCGACGGTGAGCGGCCGATCCGGCCAACGCCGTAGCGTCATCGAGCGATAGCGAGCGCGATGGTTTGGATGCACGGTTCCCATCGCCTCCCCGGCTCGCCGCTTTCGCGGCACCCGGGAATGACATCCCGGAGGTTGACGGCCCATCGATTCCATCCGATCGAAACATCCCCTAGATGTTCGAAAAACGCTCCAGCTCCAGGAATGGCGCGGTCGTCGCGCAACCCTCTCCCGCCAAGGGCGGGAGAGGGTTGCGCAGGGTTGGCGCGACCGCAGGGCGCGCCTACCCGGAGCTGGGTGAGGGTTGGCCGCAATTCCAGGCGAGCGAAGTACGCCCTAGACAACCCATGCGCCGGCTGAGCGCGCGGGCGGAATCCTGGCCGATCGCGGGCACGTTCCGGATCTCGCGCTCGACCATCACCGAGCGCACGGTCGTCCTCGTCGAGCTCGACGAGGACGGCGCCAAGGGCCGCGCCGAATGCGTGCCCTATCCGCGCTACGACGAGACGCCCGAGGGCACGCTGGCGGAGATCGAGGCGCTGCGACCGCGCCTCGAGGCTGGCATGGATCGGCGCGCGCTGCAGGACGCGATCGGGCCGGGCGCGGCGCGCAACGCGCTCGACTGCGCGCTTTGGGACCTCGAGGCAAAACGGACGGGAAGACCGGTCTGGCGGCTCGCCGACCTGCCCGAACCGAGACCGGTGATCACGGCGTTCACCCTCTCGATCGACGAGCCCGCGGCCATGAAGGCCAAGGCGGCGGCCAATCGGCATCGGCCGCTCCTGAAGGTCAAGCTCGACGCCGAGCGCGTGGCCGAGCGCCTCGGCGCGGTCCGCGAAGGCAGCCCCGAGGCGCGGATTGTCATCGACCCGAACGAGTCGTGGACGATCGACCTGCTGTGTTCGCTCGCCGACGAGCTGGTCCGGCTCGGCGTCGCCCTGATCGAGCAGCCGCTGCCGGCCGGCCAGGATGGGGGCCTTGACGGCCTCGGCTACCCGATCCCGCTCGCCGCCGACGAATCGTTCCACGCGACGCTGGGCTCGCTCCGTGGCCGCTATGGCCTGGTCAACGTCAAGCTCGACAAGACCGGCGGGCTGACCGAGGCGATCGCGGTCGCGCGCGCGGCGCGCGAGCAGGGCTTCGGCCTGATGGTCGGCTGTATGGTGGCGACCAGCCTGGCCATGGCGCCGGCCGCGTTGCTCGCCCCACTGGCCGAGGTCGTCGATCTGGACGGGCCGCTGATGCTCGCGCGCGACCGCGCGCCGGCGATCCGCTACGACGGCGGCACCATGCACCCGCCGGACCCGGCGCTCTGGGGCTGAACGCGCCCCTACTTGTCCTTGCGGAACTTGAAGCGCTCGACCAGGCCGCTGACCGTGTCGCGGAAGCCGCCGTACTCGAGCTCGGTGTAGGGCAGCATGGCCGCGCCGGACCAGCCCTGGGTGCGCATCTCGAGCGCCTTGCGCTGGGCGCGGATACGCGCGTCGTCCCACGCCGCGTTGCCGAAGAAATCGACGTAGCCATCCGAGAAGCGCCCAGATTTATCGACCGAGAAGCCGATGCAGCTCACGATCGGCAGGCAGTAGATGCCGGTGACGGCGGTGTTGAGCGCGACGGGCATCAGGGGCATGACGTGGCTGCCGCGCGCGTCGCCGCCGACGTAATGGACCTTGGCGAACGGCAGCACGACCTCCTCGGGCGCCGGAAAGATGCCCTGGTTGCGCACCAGCGCGACCGGATCGTCCTTGCCGCTGTACTTGCCCGAGATGTTGTGCAGCCGGTGCGCCGAGATCGACACGGCGGTCATGCCGTAGGTGCGCGATTCGATGCGGTCGATCCCGAAGCGCTCGTTGTCGCGCAAGAGCGCGGCGATCTTGTAGGAGTCCTCGGGCGCGTCGAGCTGGATGATGCTGTCGCCCTTGGTGTTGTCCATGTCGATGATGTGGAACCGAAACCCCTTGATCATCGGCGGCAGCATCAGGCCGGCGCAGTACATCGGGTCGGCGAAGCAGAGGTAGATCGGCAGGTTGTAGGCGCCGGGCCCGCACTTGTCGGCGGCGAAGACCATGAAGGACTCGGCCGGGCGCGGCGACTTCAGCGCGTGCTCGAACTCGATCTCGGCGACCGCGGGGCCGGCGCCGCGCAGGTTGCCCGATGGCGCGTCGACCAGCAGGTCCTGGCCGGCGCCGTAGAGCCCGTACTTCTTGGCGATGCCGGCCGCCTTGAAGAACACGTCCCAGGCGAACTTGTGGACGCCCTTGTCGCCTTCGCCGTGGGTGTGGGTCATCAGGATCGCGATGTCGTCGCCCGTGTGCGAGACGAAGCCGTCGATCAGGAACTTGCGCTTGATCGCCGCCGCGACGTCCTTGCGCACCGAGTCGAGCATGCGATCGGACGGCCGCGTGTGCCCGCCTATGGATCCGACGTCGGCCTTGATCAGGGAAAGCGTCAGCTTCATCGCGTCCTCACGAAGTCCTTCGGGTGGCTGTCGGCATGGTGGCGGACCCGAAGACCCCTGGGACCCGCCGAGACACTAGCACGCCGTGGCACCGGGGTACATCAAAGTGGGTTACCGGGCGGTTACCTCGGCCGGGATGGTGGCCTCAGGCGGCATCGGCGGTGGGCGTCGCCAGCGGGAAGTGGCAGCGCACCATGTGGCCCTGCTCGAGCTCGCGCGGCGCGGGAGCCTCGGCCCGGCAGCGCGACTGGGCGAACGGGCAGCGGGTATGGAACTCGCAGCCGGTCGGGCGGTTGGCCAGGCTCGGGATTTCTCCCTCGAGCTTGATGATGTCGCGCCGGCGGTCCGGATCGGGCTCGGGGACCGCGGCGATCAGCGCCTTGGTGTAGGGGTGCAGCGGCCGGCGGAAGATCGCCTCGGTGCGCCCCATCTCGACGAAGCGGCCGAGGTACATGATGGCGAGCCGATCGCTGACGTGGCGGATGACCGGCAGGTTGTGGGTGATGACGAGGTAGGTCAGCCCGAGCTCGCGCTGGAGCCGCGCCATGAGGTTCAAGACTTCGCCCTGGACCGAGACGTCGAGCCCCGCGGTCGGCTCGTCGGCGATGATCAGCTTGGGCGAGAGCGACAGAGCCCTGGCCACGCCCACCCGGCGCGCCTGTCCGCCGCTGAGCTCGTGGGGAAAGCGGCCGAAGAACGACTCGTTCAGGCCGACCATCTCGAGCAGCCGCCTGGCCTTCTCGTTCAGGTCGCCGTCGCCGAGGCCGTGAATGCGGAAGGGCTCGGTCAGCAGCGACCGCACGGTCAGCCGCGGGCTGAGCGAGGCAACGGGGTCCTGGAACATCATCGAGACGTGCCGGCGCACGGCCTTGTAGGCGCCGTCGTCGAGCCCGACCAGCTCGGTGCCCTCGAACCGGATGCTGCCGGTATAGGCGTTCACCAGACCAATGATGGCGCGCCCGAGCGTCGTCTTGCCCGAGCCGCTCTCGCCGGCGAGCCCGTACGTCTCGCCGGCCTTCAGGTCGAACGAGACGCCGAGCACCGCGTCGATGAAGGGGTCGCGGACGCGGTTCAGCAGCGCCTTGAACAGCCCCAGGGTGCGAAACCGCACCACCAGGTCGCGGACGGTCAGCAGCTCAGTCATGGCTCAGCAAATAGCAGCGAGCCGCGTGCCCGGCGCCGACCGCGACCGGCTGGGGCGGCCTGACCGGGCACGGCTCGAACGCGCGCGAGCAGCGCGGGTGAAAGACGCAGCCGGCGGGAAGCTGGATCAGGTTCGGCACCTCGCCGGGAATCGTCGGCAGCTCGCGGTTCGACTTGGCGATGCGCGCCGGATCGCATTCGAGCAGCGCGCGGGTGTAGGGGTGGCGCGCGTCGTGGAACAGCGCGCGCACTGGGCCGTGCTCGACGACCTCGCCGGCGTACATGACGACGACCTCGTCGCACAGCTCGGCGATCAGCCCCAGGTTGTGCGAGACGAACAGGACCGTCGTCTGGAGCTTGCCGTGAAGCTCGCGCAGGAGGTGGATGATCTGGGCCTCGAGCGTGACGTCGAGCGCCGTGGTCGGCTCGTCGGCGATCAGCAGCGAAGGGTTCATCAACAGCGCCATGGCGATGGCGATCCGCTGGCGCATGCCGCCCGAGAATTGGAACGGATAATGATCGATGCGCTGCTCGGGGTCCGGGATGCCGACCTGGCGCAGCATGTCGACGGCGCGGGCAAGCTTCCGCGCCGGGCTGCTCGCGCGATCCCGATACTGGATGTCGGTCATGAGCTGGGCGATCGACAGCACCGGGTTCAACGACGTCATGGGGTCCTGGAACACCATGGAGATGCGCTGGCCGCGGATGGCGCGCAGCTCGGAGTCGCTCATGGTCAGCACGTCGCGGTCCTCGAACAGGGCCCGGCCGCCGCGCACGACGGCGTTGTTCGCGAGCAACCCCATGGCCGCGCCGATGAGCGTCGATTTGCCGCAGCCGGACTCGCCGACGATGCCGACGATCTTGTTGCGCGGCACGTCGAGGCTCACCTCGCGCAACGCGTGCACCATGCCGCGCGGCGTCGCGAAATCGACCGTCAGGTCGCGAATCGAAAGGACGACGTCCACGAACTCAAACCTTCCTGAGCTTCGGGTCGATGATGTCGCGCAGCGCCTCGCCCAGGAAGGTGAAGCCCAGCGTCGTCAGGATCAGCGGCACGCCGCCGGCGATGACCAGCCAGGGCGTGTTGCGGATGAAGGCGTAACCGTCGTTGAGGATGCTGCCCCACGACGGCGTCGGCGGGCGCACGCCGAGCCCGAGGAAGCTCAGCCCCGCCTCGATGGTGACGACGACCGGGACGTCCATGCTGCCCAGTATCAGCAGCGGCCCGATCACTTTGGGCATGACGTGGATGGCGAGCACCGGGATCCCGCCGGCGCCGCGCGCGCGCTCGGCCAGGATGAACTCGTTGGTCTTCAGCGACAGGGTCTGGGTGCGCACGATGCGGGCGTAGCCGGGAATCGTGGCGATGATGATGATGAGCTCGATCGTCTCGAGGCTCGGCCCGACCAGCGTCACGACCGCGAGCGCGAACATGATGGTCGGGAACGAGCGGACCGCGTCGCAGACCAGGATCACGCCGTTGTCGAGCCAGCGCGGCCCGTAGCCCGCGAGCATGCCGAGAGCGAGCCCGATGCCGAGCGAGACCGAGATACAGAGCGACGCAACCTCGAGCGCGATGCGCCCGCCGTAGAGCACGCGGGTGAAGACGTCGCGTCCGAGCTGGTCGGTGCCGAGCAGGTGGTCGAGCGAGGGCGCGGCGAGCCTGATCTTGACGTCGATCGCCGCCGGCGCGTAAGGCGAGATCACGTCGGCGAAGACCGCCGCGAGCACGATGACGGTCACCAACGCGAGGCCGAGAACGCCGAGCGGGTCCCGGCGGAAGCGCCTGACCTGCCCGAGAAAGCCCTCGCGCCTCCGGATGTCGGTGGCCGAGAGCAACGCGTCAGAGAGTTGCGCGGACACGGGGATCCAGCCAGGCGGCGAGAATGTCGGCGAGCAGGGTGCACAGGACGAACAGCACCGTGGTGACCAGCACGGCGCCCATCACGACCGGGTAGTTGCGCGTGATGACGGCATCGTAGACCAGCTTGCCGATGCCCGGGCGGGCGAACACGATCTCGGCGAAGACGGCGCCCGAAAGCAGGTTGCCGACGCCGACGCCGAGCAGCGCGACCGTCGGCAGGATCGCGAGCTTGAGGGCGTAGCGGTAGATGATGGTGCGCTCCGACAGGCCATAGGCGCGCGCCGTCCGGATGTAGTTCTCGCCCATGACCTCGAGCATCGAGGCGCGCACCAGCCGGGCCAGGTAGCCGACCCAGCCGAGCCCGATGGCGAAGGACGGCAGGATCAGGTGGGTGAACTGGTCCCAGTAATCGCCCTGCTCGCCGGCGCCGATCGCCGGAAGCACCTTGAGGTAGACGGCGAAGATGAGCAGGCAATAGAGCGCGACGATGAACGACGGCACGGCGATGGCGCTGACCGAAAGGACGCCCGAGATCTTGTCGAGCCACGTGTTGCGCCGGATCGCCGAATAGCAGCCCATCGGCACGCCGAGCAGGATCGCCCAGCCGAGCCCCACCATGGTCAGCATGAGCGTGTAGGGCAGCGACTCCATGACGATGACGGTGACGCTCCGGTTGCTCCACACGTCGACGCCCAGGTCGCCCTGGAGCACGTTGACGTAGAAGTTGAAGAACTGGATGGGCACCGGCTGATCGAGTCCCATCTTGGCGCGCAGCGCCAACTTCATCTCGGGCGTGGCGCGCGGCCCCAACGCGATCGAGGCCGGATCGCCGGGCACCAGGTAGATCATGAAGAACAGCATCGCCATCGCCACCGAGACGATGACGATGGCCAGGCCCAGCCGCCGCGTCGTGTAGATCCACATGGCTGGTCAGCCCGCGCTACGCGGCCGCGTCGTCCGGGCCACGGGCATCGGCCCGCATGGTCGGCTGAGTCATGCCGGCGCGCTTATGTCTTGACCCACAACCCAACATTGTCATACCCGGGCGGGCCGCAGGCCGGAACCGGGTATCCAGGGCAACCACCCGTGCCGTGGCCCTGGATTCCCGGCTCGCCGCTCGCGCGGCGCCCGGGAATGACACACTGAAGAGTCCGAACCTAGGTTCGTCGGTATCACACGCAACCTCCCTGTTCCGCGCGCGTTCCGGCGTCTTCTTATGTTCATACTATGCATATCGCGGCGAGGCCGTGAAGCCCGTATACGAAACGGTCGATCACAAGAGGTCGCGGGGGATGGCGCGGTTCCAGCTCCGGCTTGCGACGCGCGCCTCGCCGTCGTAGGCATCCAGCGTCGCGACGACGCGAAAGGACTCGCGCGTCGCGGTCACGACCGTGCGCATCCTGGTCGTGACGTCGAAAGCTTCGGCGCTGCGCCGCACGACCCACTGGCTCTCCTGGCGCGCCGAAAGTGGATCGCCGTCGGTGATGGTATAGGTCTCGTGGCCCGCCCCGGAGACCGTCAACTCCAGATCGTCGTGACGCAGGACGCCCCAGTCGCGCTCGAACGTCATGGTGACGCGGCCGGTCGCGACATCCCTGTGGACCCGCCGCCGGCGTTCCGCCGGCGCGATCGTCGTGATCGGTGCCCCCGGCCCTGCCGCGGCCGCGGCGAAGCCGGCGAGCGCCGCGTCCTCGGCGCGCGGCGGCCGAACCGGGAGCTCGAGCGTGCTCTCGCCCGTGGCGACGGTCAGGATAGGGTCCTCGGGCGCCGGCCAGATCATCGGCCATAGGGTGGTCGAAAGCGCGAGCCGGATGCGATGGCCGGCGGGAAAGGCGTGGGCCAGGTCGTAGAGCGCGAAGCGCGCCGTGACGAACCGGCCGGGCTCGAGCGGCACGGGCTCGGCGAACCCGTCGCGCCGCGTCAGGTTCAGCGGCTTGTACGAGACGCGGGTCGACGCCCCGTCGGGGGCGACGTCGCACAGGCGGGCGACCACGTGCGCGACCGGCCGGTCGGAGGCGATCCTGAGGGTCACGACCGGCGCGCCGAGCACCTCGATGCGCTCGGCGAGGGGTGCGCTGTCGAAAACGAGCGACTGGCCGTCGTCGGGCCGTTGATCGGGCGGGAATTCGCCGTCGAAGCCGTAGGGGCACCACTCGCCGGCCGTGACGCCGAGGCTCTGCGGGCTCCGGAACGCGAGCGGCGGGCCGGGGCGCGGCGCCTCGCCGAGGCCTTCGGTGTTCAGCGCGAAGCGCAGCGGGCGGAGGCGCGGACTCGGCCAGGTCTGCTCGGCGACCCAACGGCCGGGCCTGGTCGCGTAGAACGTCCTGGGCGGCACGCTCTCCTGCATCCAGACGCGGATCATGGGCTCGGCCATGATCCCCGTATCGATGCCCTTGAGCCAATGGTCCCACCAGCGCAGCGCCTCCTGGAGGTAGCCGATCGCCGGCCCGGGCACGCCCAAGTGCGGGAACCGATGCGCCCACGGACCGATCAGCGCCTTGCGCGGGCAGGCGAGCCCGGCCATGAGCCGCGGGATGGCGCTGGCGTAGCCGTCGGCCCAGCCGCCGACCGCGTAGACCGCGCAGGTGATCGCGCCGTAGTCCTCGCGAACGGAACCGTGCTTCCAGTAATCGTCGCGCCGCTGGTTCTCCATCCAGCGCGCGACGAGGAGCGGGGCGTTGCGCAGCCGCTGCAGCCACATGGCGCGCCAGCGCTCGCCCACCACGTCGGGCGCGGGCGGCTGTGAGCCGATGGCGAGCATGGCCGAGCCCCAAACGAAGTTCTGGTAGCTGAGCGCCCCGCCGATGTAGTGGACATCGCCGTCGTAGCGCTCATCGGTCGAGCAAAGCGTGATGATCGCCGCGAGCGCGGGCGGCCGGCGGGCCGCGACCTGGAGCGCGTTGAAGCCGCCCCACGAGATGCCGGTCATGCCGATCTTGCCGATGCACCACGGCTGGCGCGCGAGCCAGGCGATGACCTCGACGCAGTCGTCGTGCTCCTGGGCCAGGTACTCGTCGAGCAGCAGGCCCTCGGAATCGCCCGAGCCGCGCAGGTCGAGCCGGACATAGCCGTAGCCGTGGCCGGCGAGATAGGCCGCCATGGGCACGTCGCGGGCCGCCGTGCCGTCGTGCTTGCGGTAGGGGATCGCCTCCAGGATCGCCGGCACCGGGTCCGCCTCGGCGTCCTCGGGCAGCCAGAGGCGCGCGGCCAGCCGGATGCCGTCGGCGAGCGTGATCCATTGGTTGCGGATCTCGCGCACGGCGCGCGGGAAGCGCTCGACACTGCGCACCGTTCAGACCAGGTCGCGCGGGATCGAGCGGTCGAAGGCGCGGCTGAACACTCGGCGGTCGCCCTCGAACGCCTGGAGCAGCGCGGAGACCTGGAACCGGGTCGCCGTCGCGGCGAGGGCGAGGTCCGCCTGGACGCGGACCCGCCAGTCGCCGCGTTCGAGCGTGATGAACCAGGATGAGGACTGCGTGGCGCTGGTCGGATCGCCCTCGACGATGCGGTAACGTTCGTCGCAGCCGGCGCCATGGGTCAGGTCGACGTCGCGCAGATAGTGGGTTCCGCGCCGCCGCTTCACCAGGACCTCGGTCGCGCCATCCCTCAGGTCGCGCACGACCTGGCGCGACCGGCTCGCCGGCACGAGCTCGTCGGCCGGCAGCGGCGGCGGGGTTTCGGGCGGACCGAACGGGGCGAGCCGATCGTCCTCGGCGCTGGGCGGGCGCACCGGCAGTTCGAGGCCCGAGCCCCCCCATGTGGAGCGTCAGCGTGGTCCGTTCCGGGGAGGGGAAGGCGATCGGGTAGTAGGCGTTGGACACGGCGACCCGTATGCGGTGCCCGGCCGGAAAGACGTGGGCGATGTCGTTGAGCCGGACGCGGACCGTGGTGCGGCGGCCGGGCTCGAGCGGCGTCGGGCGCGCGTGGCTCTCGCGATGAGTCAGGTTCAGCAGGCCGTACGTGACCCGCGTCGAGGCGCCGTCGGGCGCCACGTCGTTGAGGCGCACGGCGACCATGGCGTTGGGCTTGTCGGCCGCGAGTTCGAGCGTGACGACCGCGGCGCCCAGCATCTCGGTCCGCGCGGCGAGTGGCTCGGTATCGAAGACGAGCGAGCGGCCGTCTTCGGCGCGCTGGTCGGTCGGCATCTCGGACTCGAAGCCGTAGGGGCACCATTCGCCCGCGGCCTCGCCCGTTGCCAGCGGCGAGGCGAGGGTCTGGGTCAGGTTCGAACCGCCGGCGCCGGAGGCGGTCGCATCGACCAGCGCGCCCGGATGGAACGTGTAACGCCTGGCCTGAATGTTGGGGCTCGGCCATTGGGGCTCGGCGACCCAGCGGCCGGGCCGCTCGTCATACTGCGCCTTGGGTACGACGCTCTCCTGCATCCAGACGCGGAGCCGCGGCTCGTTCATGATGCCGGTGTCGACGCCCTTGAGCCATTGGTCCCACCAGCGCAGCGCCTCCTTGAGGAAGCCGATCGCCGGGCCTGGCTTGGCCTTGTGCGGGTAGGCGTGACCCCACGGCCCGATCAGGCCTTTCCTGGGGCACGAGAGCCCCTGGAGCAGGCGCGGGATCGCGTTCGAGTAGCCGTCGGCCCAGCCGCCGACCGCGTAGACCGCGCAACTGATGTCGGCGTAGCTCTCGGCGACCGAGCCGTGGGTCCATTGGGCGTCGCGGCGCTGGTGCTGGAGCCACTTGATGAGCCACGGCTCGTCGTGGGCCAGCCGATCCAGCCACATCCTGCGCCAGCGCTTGCCGACGACCTTGGGGTCCGGCGGGCGGGCGTTGTAGGCGAACATGGTCGCGGCCCATTCCAGGTGGTCGTTGATCAGGCAGCCGCCCATGAAGTGGATGTCGTCGGCATACCGGTCGTCGGTCGAGGCGACGGTGATGATCGCCGCGAGCGCCGGCGGCCGGCGCGCCGCGACCTGGAGCGCGTTGAACCCGCCCCAACTGATCCCCATCATCCCGACCTTGCCCGTGCACCACGGCTGCGCCGCGATCCAGGCGATGACCTCGAGCGCGTCGTCGTGCTCCTGCTTCAGGTACTCGTCGTGCAGGATGCCGTCGGAATCGCCCGAGCCGCGCATGTCGACCCGAACGCAGGCGTAGCCGTGCCCGGCGAAGGTGGGGTGGGTCAGGGCATCGGAGAGCGCGGTCGCGTCGCGCCGGCGGTACGGGATGTACTCAAGGATCGCCGGCACGGGGTTCGTCTTCGCGTCCGCCGGCAACCAGGCCCGCGCCGCCAGCCGCGTGCCGTCCGCGAGCTTGATCCACAGCGTCTGGATCTGGCGCACGCGGCGCGGGAACTTTCTCACGACCGCCATGGTCGCGCCCCCCGTCACGCCGGGACGCGCTTGGGCAGGGCCTCGCGCAGGGGCTGGATGTGGTCGAGCTCGATGCCGCAGCAGCCGCCGATGATCTGGACGCCGTCGGCGACCCACGCCTTGGCGGTCTTGACGAACTCCTTCGGCGTGACGTGGATCGGCTCGTTGCGGTCGCGGTGAACCGCGATGTAGTCGTGGCGCTCGCCTTCGGGGTAGGCGCCGATCGGCCCCTTCCAATTCGACTGCACGATCTTCAGCGCCGCGTTGGTCGCGGCGATCGGCGAATGGAACACGCAGACCGCCTTCGGGCCGAAGTCGATCAGGCTCTTGAACGACTCGGCGAACGGTTCCTCGGAGTGGTAGCCGACCTTGGGCACTTTGGCGCCCTTGTCCTGGTGGACCTTGAACCCCGCCCATACGGGCAGGCCCGTCGCCGCGCACGCCTCGAACACCCAGCGCCGGTGTGTCGTACCCCCAGTCGATTCGGCGAGCATCAGGTCGACTCCCGCCTCGGCCAGGATCTCCGCCTGCTCGCGCAGGTACGCCTTGGCCTGGGCCTCGCTCGTCTCGACCCGTTCGTCGTAATAGCCGTAGCCCTTGGGGTTCTTCTCGATGCCGATGCGCAGGCCGTAGTTCGAGACCGACCCGGCGATGTAGACGGGGCGGTCCTTGGCGTAGCGGTCGCGCGCGTCCATGGCCAGCATCACGGCGCGCAGGTTGAGCTCGCGCACCTCCTCGCCGAGGCCGAGCGGCACCAGGTTGCAACCGGCCGCCGAGTAAGTGTTCACGGTGATCACGTCGCAGCCGGCCTTGACGTAGTTCTCGTGCATGCGGCGCACGGTGAAGGGGTGGGTCTTCAGCGCGGTCGCCGCCCAGGCGGTGCCGCTCATGGGCACGCCCATCTTCTGGAGCTGGGTGCCGATCGCGCCGTCGAGCAGGACGACCTCCTTGCTCTTCAGGCGCTTGTCGAGGGTCTTGTAGTCGCTCATGGTCTTCCTCCGTTCGCCCCGGCGTGCGATCACGCCGCGGATGCGTTGCGTTGCTCCACGTCGATGCGACCCCACAACTCGCGCGCGTGTCGCATCAGGACTTGCGACTCGCTCCAGCGGTCGCTGAGCTCGTAGCCGTCCGGCCCGGTGATCGCGTATTCGGGCGGGCCAAGCTCGCACAGAAAGGTAAGGCGATCGTCGGGGCCGGCGCGCCGGCGCCAGCTGCGCATGCCGTAGTCCCACCAGCCGAGGAACAAGTCGAGCCAGTGGCGCAAGTGCGGGAACAGCGGCACCTGGATCTGCTCGCGGCTCGCCACGCGGCCCTGCAAGCCCCACGCGTTGTCGAGGATGCGGTGCATCAGCGCGTGGTTCTCCTCGGCGATTGGGAACGCCATCTCGCGCCCCACCAGGTAGTGGGACAGGTCGGCTTCCAGGCGCAGGTCGGGAACGCGGTCCAGCAGATGCAGCGTGAAGATCAGGTCGTTGGTCAGCTCGTTGCGGTGGGTCTCGATGTTGAGCGCGACGCCGGCCGCCTCGGCGATCGTCCGCCAGCCCTCGACATAGGGCAGCGCGTCCTCCAGCCGGGTGGGGCGGACCACGGGCAGCAGGTTGACGTGGGTGCCGCCGAGCTCGACCCACAAACCGCAGATCGGGCGCAACGCCTCGACGGTCGAAACGAACGCCTCGACCTGCCAGGTCAGCCCGTGATCCGCGAGCAATCGGGTCGCCCGGCGCGCGAAAGCGGCATCGCCGAAGTCGACGCTCGCCCCGTCGAACCCGGCCTCGGCGATCATGCGGACCTTGTCCTCGAGCGACCACTCCAAGCGATCGGGCCGGCGCCGTTCCATGGCCCACAGGGACTGGAAGACGAGGAGGCGTTGCACGGTGGCTATCCCAGATCGCGCGGGATCGTGGTGTCCCACGTGCGCGCGAAGCCCCGCCGATCGCCTTCGAAGGCCTCGAGCGTGGCGGCGACGACCCAGTCGGTCTTGGTCACGGTCATGACCGTCCGGGTCTCGACGCGCACCGACCAGTCGCCGCGCCGGCGCACGGTCGAGTACGTGATCTCGGCCCTGGCGGAGAGCGGATCGCCGTCGACGATGCTCCAGCGCTGCATCGGCGTCTCGGACACCTCGAGGTCGATGGTCTCGATGCGGACGTGCTTCGGTTCGTGGCCGACGAAGAGCGTGGTCGTGCCCGAGGCCGCGTCGCGCTCGAGCCTGCGGATCGGCTCGCCGCGCCGCAGAACGGTCTCCTTCATGGGCGGCGCGGTAACCGCCGGCGGCGGCGCGGGCAACGCCGCGTCGCCTGCCTGCGGCGGGCGCACGGGCAGCTCGAACGACGAGGCGCCGGCGATGAGCGTCAGCGTCGCGGCCTCGGGCGAGGGCCAGCACAGCGGCCAATAGGTCGAGGACACGGCGACGCGGACGCGGTGCCCCGGCGGAAAAGCGTGGGCGATGTCGTTGAGCTGGACACGCACGGTAGTGCGGCGCCCGGGTTCCAACGCGGTCGGGTTCTCGTGGCTGTCGCGGTGGGTCAGGTTGAGCACGCCGTAGGTCACCCGCGTCGAGGCGCCGTCGGGCGCCACGTCGTTGAGGCGCACGGCGATGAGCGCGAGCGGCTTGTCGCTTTCGAGCACGAGCGTCGCGACCGGCGCGCCGAGGATCTCGAGCCGGTCAACGAGCGGATCGGAGTCGAAGCAGACGGACTTGGCGTCCTCCTCGCGCTGGTCCTCGGCGTAGTCGGGTCCGAGGCCGTAGGGGCACCATTCGCCGCCGAGCACGCCCAGGTCCTGGGGCGAGCGGACGAGGAGAGTCGTCTCGGCGGCGGGCGCCGCACCGAGCCGGCCGGGGTTGAGCGCGTAGCGTCGCGGCGTCACGTTCGGACTCGGCCACGACGGCTCGGCGACCCAGCGGCCGGGGCGCTCGACGTAGTGGTTGGCCGGGGGCACGGCCTCCTGCATCCAGACCCGCAGCATCGGCTCGGCCATGACCTCGGTCGGCTTGCCCTTGAGCCAATGGTCCCACCAGCGCACCGCCTCCTGGAGGAAGCCGTAGCGCGGCAAGGGGTCGGCGAAGTGCGGGTACTTGTGCGCCCACGGGCCGATCAGGCCCTTGCGCGGGCACGCGAGCCCGGCCAGCAGGCGCGGGATCGCGTTGGTGTAACCATCGGCCCAGCCGCCCATGGCGTAGACCGCGCATTCGATGTCGGCGTAGCTCTCGCAAACCGAGCCGTGCTTCCAGAGCGCGTCGCGCCGTTGGTGCCGGGTCCAGCGATCGACCAAGAGCACGGTGTTGTCGAGCCGGTCGAGCCACAGGCGGCGCCAGCGCTCGCCGACCACGTCCGGATCGGGCGGGCGCGACGACAGCGCGAACATCGTCGAGGCCCAGCCCAGGTTCTCCATGATGTGGCAGCCGCCCATGAAGTGGATGTCGTCGGCGTAGCGGTCATCGGTCGAGCACAAGGTGATGATCGCCTTCAGCGCCGGCGGCCGGCGGGCGGCGACCTGGAGCGCGTTGAAGCCGCCCCACGAGATGCCCATCATGCCGATGAGTCCCGAGCACCAGGATTGCTTGGCCAACCAATCGATGACCTCCAGGCAGTCGTCGTGCTCCTGCTTGGCGTACTCGTCGAACATCAGCCCGTCGGAATCGCCGTTGCCGCGCATGTCCACGCGCACCCCGGCGTAGCCGTGCCCGGCGAAGTAGGGATAAGTCAGGTCGTCGCGCTGGCGCGTGCCGTCGCGCTTGCGGTAGGGCAGGTATTCCAGGATCGCCGGCACCGGAGACTGCTCGGCATCCTCGGGCAGCCAGACGCGGGCCGCGAGCCTGGTGCCGTCGGCCAAGGGAATCCACAGGTTCTCGATCTCGCGGACCGCGCGCGGATAGGTCGAGACGACGGTCATCAATCTCCCCGGTTCGTGCCGCGCGACGCTACGGGTCCCGCCTCGCCCGTGTCAAACCCGGCGACCGAGTGCATACAAGCCGGCTTATACCGACGCTCCTAAGTTTAGACTCTTCAGTGTGTCATCCCCGGGCGCCGCGCAGCGGAGAACCGGGGAACCAGGGCCGCCGGGCTCGGTGCCTGTTGCCCTGTTGGGGTGGACGGCCCCCTAACGGCATCGCTTGTGCCAAGCTTGGGT
>JBBDQV010000094.1:0-37266 GCA_040905845.1 Alphaproteobacteria bacterium
GGCCAAAGCGGCGCCTGGGAGCATGGCCGCGACGCCCGCGGCACCGGCGCCGAAGGGCGACGGGCGGATCGTCGCGAGCCCGCTCGCGCGGCGCGTGGCCGAGCGGGCCGGGCTTGCGCTCGCCGGCCTCGCCGGCAGCGGGCCCAACGGGCGCATCGTCAAGGCCGACGTCGAGGCGGCGCTCGCCGGGGGCGCGCCGGCTCGGCCGGCTCTGGTCGCTGCGCCAACGCCGCCGCCCGCACCGCCGCCGGGCACCGCCTACATCGACGTGCCGCTCTCGCTGATGCGCAAGACGATCGCGCGCCGACTGCTCGAGGCGAAGCAGACGGTGCCGCACTTCTACCTGACCATCGATTGCGTCATCGACCGGCTGCTCGCGCTGCGCAAGGACCTCAACGGTCGGTCCGACGCCTACAAGCTGACGGTCAACGATTTCGTCGTGCGTGCCGTCGCGCTGGCCTTGCGCAAGGCGCCCGATGCCAACGCGTCGTGGGCCGAGACCGCGCTCCGCAAGTGGTCCTCGGTCGACGTCGCGGTCGCGGTCGCGCTCGACGGCGGGTTGATCACCCCGGTCGTGCGCAACGCCGACCAGAAGGGGCTCGCGGCGATCTCGAACGAGGTCAAGGACCTAGCCCAGCGCGCTCGCGCCGGCAAGCTGATGCCCGAGGAGTACCAGGGCGGCTCGTTCAGCGTCTCGAACCTCGGCATGTACGGCATTGCGCAGTTCGACGCGATCATCAACCCGCCCCAGGCCGGCATCCTGGCGATAGGGGCGGGGTCCGAGCGCCCGGTCGTCAAGGACGGCGCGCTCGCCATCGCCACCGTGATGACGTGCACGCTGTCGTGCGACCACCGCGTCATCGACGGCGCGCTCGGCGCCCAGTTCCTCCAGGCGTTCAAGGGGTTCATCGAGGATCCCTTGACCATGCTGCTCTAAGGCGCGGGCCATGGCCGACACCAGCTTCGACCTGGTCGTCGTCGGCGGCGGCCCCGGCGGCTACGTCGCGGCGATCCGCGCCGCCCAACTCGGCCTCCAGACCGCGTGCGTCGAGCGCGAGCACCTGGGCGGCATCTGCCTCAACTGGGGCTGCATCCCGACCAAGGCGCTCCTGCGAACATCCGAGATCAACCACCTGATCCAGCGCGCTGGTGACTACGGGTTCACGGTCGAGAACGCGCGCTTCGACCTCGCCAAGGTGGTCAAGCGCAGCCGCGACATCGCGGCCCAGCTCAACAACGGCGTGCGTCATCTGCTCAAGAAGAACAAGGTGACGGTGTTCGAAGGGCACGCCCGGCTCGCCGGCAAGGGCCGGCTCGCGGTCAGCGCCGAGGGCAAGGAGATCGCGTCTCTGGCGGCCAGGCACATCGTGCTCGCCACCGGCGCGCGCGCCCGCGCGCTCCCCGGCGTCGAGCCCGACGGCAAACTCGTATGGACCTACAAGGAGGCCATGGTCCCGCCCGAGATGCCGAAGTCGATCCTGGTCGTCGGCTCGGGTGCCATCGGCATCGAGTTCGCGAGCTTCTACCGCGACATGGGCGCGGACGTGACGGTCATCGAGGTGCTGCCGCGCATCCTGCCGGTCGAGGACGAGGAGATCTCCGGCTTCGCCCGCAAGGCGCTCGAGAAGCAGGGAATCCGTATCCACACCGACACGACGGTCAAGGCGGTGCAGAAGGCCAAGGGCAACGTCACCGTCGTGGTCGAGACCGCCGACAAGAAGACCCAGAGCCTAACCGTCGATCGCGTCATCCTGGCCGTGGGCATCGTCGGCAACGTCGAGGACCTCGGGCTCGAGGGCACCGGGGTCAAGGTCGACAAGGCACACATCGTGACCGATGCGTGGGGCGCCACCGGCGAGCCGGGAGTCCACGCCATCGGCGATGTCGCCGGCCCGCCCTGGACCGCCCCCCCCCCCCACGAAGGCGTCATCTGCGTCGAGCGCATCGCCGGGGTGAAGGGGCTCCATCCGTTGGCCAAGGACTCGATCCCCGGCTGCACCTACTGTCGGCCCCAGGTCGCGAGCGTCGGGTTGACCGAGCAGGCGGCGAAGGACAACGGGCGCAAGGTACGCGTCGGCCGCTTTCCGTTCATCGGCAACGGCAAGGCGCTCGCGCTCGGCGAGCCCGACGGCCTGGTCAAGACCGTGTTCGACGCCGAGACCGGGGAATTGCTCGGCGCGCACATGATCGGCGCCGAAGTGACCGAGCTGATCCAAGGGTATACCGTGGCCAAGACGCTCGAGACGACCGAGGCGGAGCTCATGCACGCCATCTTCCCGCACCCGACGCTGTCCGAGATGATGCACGAATCGGTGCTTGCGGCGTACGGCCGCGCGATCCACATCTGACCCATGACGACGGTGCCTCCATGCAACCGTTGTAGGCGCGGGTCTGAGACCCGCCGCTACACGGACCTCGGGCCAGGCAAACCATGACGGCCGTCGTGACGACCCCGCCGATGCGCAAGCCGCCGTGGATCCGCGTCCGGGCGCCGGGCGGACCCGAGTTCCACGCGACCCGCCGGCTCGTCCACGACCTCAGGCTCCACACGGTGTGCGAGGAGGCGGCGTGCCCGAACATCGGCGAGTGCTGGTCCAAGCGCCACGCGACCGTGATGATCCTGGGCGATGTGTGCACGCGCGCCTGCACGTTCTGCAACGTCAAGACGGGACGCCCCGACGCGGTCGATCCCGGCGAGCCCGATAGGGTCGCGCTCGCGATCGCGGGGCTCGGGCTCAGGCATGTCGTCGTGACCTCGGTCGACCGCGATGACCTCGACGACGGCGGCGCGGCGCAGTTCGTGGCCGTCATCCGCGCGATCCGCGCGGCGACGCCGGCGACCACGATCGAAGTGCTGACGCCCGACTTCCTGCGCAAGCCCGGCGCGGGGGAGGCGGTGATCGACGCGCGCCCCGACGTCTACAACCACAACGTCGAGACCGTGCCGCGGCTCTATCGCGAAGTTAGGCCGGGCGCGCGCTACTTCCAGAGCCTGCACCTCTTGGCGACGGTCAAGGAGCGCGACCCGTCGATCTTCACCAAGTCCGGCCTCATGGTCGGGCTCGGCGAGTCGCGGACCGAGGTGCTCCAGGTCATGGACGACCTGCGCGCCGCCGACGTCGACTTCATCACCATCGGCCAATACCTGCAGCCGACTCCAAAGCACCACGTCGTCGATCGGTTCGTGCCGCCCGAGGAGTTCGCCGAGCTGGCCGAAGCGGCGCGCGGCAAGGGGTTCCTCGTGGTCGCGGCGACCCCGCTCACCCGCTCGTCCTATCACGCGGACCGCGACTTCGCTCTGCTGCGCGAGGCTCGCGCCGAGCGGCTGGCGATGGCCTGATCGCCCGTGCCGACCCACGCCGAGAACAAGGTCCTGCCCTACAGCGCCGCGCAGCTCTACGGTCTGGTCGCCGACGTCGAGCGCTACCCGGAGTTCCTGCCCTGGTGCCTGGCGGTGCGCGTTCGCCGGCGTGACGGCCCGACGATGCACGCCGACATGTCGATCGGGTTCCGCATGTTCCGCGAGACCTTCGGCTCGCGGGTCACGCTCACGCCGGTCGGCGCGATCGACGTCGCCTACATCGACGGGCCGTTCCGCTACCTGAACAACCACTGGCGGTTCATCGATCAGCCGGGTGGCGGCTGCCTGGTCGACTTCTATGTCGACTTCGAGTTCCGCTCGCACCTGCTGCAAAGGCTGATCGGCGCCCTGTTCAACGAGGCGGTGCGCCGGCTCGTCGCGGCGTTCGAGGCACGCGCTCACGCGCTCTACGGCGCGCCGCGCGCCGCGGCCACCGATGCCCAGCGCGCCTGACAGGTCGTCGCCGGAGGATCTCGCGCGCCAGCGCGGCCGCATCGCAACGGTCCTGCGCCGTGACGGCGAAGGCGAGGGGGCGCCGGTTCCGCTCTCGGGCCCCGATCTCGCCGAGAAGCTGGCCCAGGAGCTCCGCGCGCAGCGCAAGCAGGCGACGAAGCGCAAGAAGCGCGAGCCGGCTTCACCCGAACGTGTCTTCCTCGGGCGCCTGGTCACGCGGCTGTTCCTGCTGTTCAGCCTCTACCTTGCCGGTCTCTTCTTCGTGACGGTGTTCATCGTGCGCGACGCCGGCCAGGTGACCCTGGCGAGCCAAGGGATTTTCCGCGCCATCTACTACCCGGTCATGTACCGCTATCTGCCCGGCCCCGTGCTCGATGCGTGGTACATGGGCGCCGTCCGGCTCTGCCTCGCCTCGCCCGATTGTCGGGTCGATGAGCACGGGCTCTACGTGACCTTGAAAGGCGATGAGGACAGTCGTCGGATCGAGCTCCCCTGAATCGCACTCAGAATTCCGCGAGCGAACGCAGCACCAGGCGCAGCGCGGAATCGACCGATAGGGCGCGCACCCGGTCGCGCCCGGCGTCGCCGAAACGATGGACTTCGTGGCGGGTCGGGCCACCGCGCCGGGCGCAGGCGAGGTGGACGAGCCCCGCCGGCTTGGCCTGCGAATCGCTGCCCGGCCCGGCGACGCCCGTTACGGCAATGGCGAGGTCGGACTCTGACCGCGCGAGCGCGCCCTCGGCCATGGCGCGGGCGACCGCCTCGCTCACCGCGCCCTCGCGCGCGATCAGCTCGGCCGGCACGCCGAGCAGGTCCGTCTTGGATCGGTAGGAGTAGGTCACCCAGCCCCGATCGAGCACGTCGGAGGAGCCGGGAACTGAGGTCAGGGCCGCCGCGATCAGGCCGCCGGTGCACGATTCGGCCGTCGCCAGCAGCAGGCTTTTCGCCCGGCAGGCGTCGAGCACCTGGGCCGCGAGGGTCACGCCGGTCCCAGGATCCATGTCATCAGCCCGATGATGAACCCCGCCGCGACCGCGGCTAGAACGCCGTCGGCCATGGCCATGACCCCGCGCGGCAACGAGAGCCCCAAGGTGTCGATCGGCCACGGCCGCGACAACGCGAAGATCTGGTAGGCGCCGAAGGCGATCAGCAGCCCCGCCGGGCTCATGGGCGCGGCGGCCACGGCCGTGCTCAAGGCAGCCGCCTGTAGGCCAAGGTCGCCGCCGCCTGCGCCGCCAGCCCCTCCTCGCGCCCTGCGAAACCCAGTCGCTCCGTCGTCGTCGCCTTGACGTTGACGCGGCCCGGCTCGATGCCGAGCAGCCCGGCGATCCGGCCGCGGATCGCGTCCCGATGAGGTCCGATGCGCGGTCGTTCGCCGATGACGGTGAGATCGACGTTGCCGACCTCGGCGCCGGCCGCCTCGATCAGGCGCCGGGCCTCGGCGACGAAAAGCGCCGAATCCGCGCCACGCCAATGCACATCGGACGGCGGGAAATGCTGCCCGAGGTCGCCCGCGCCGAGCGCGCCGAGCAGGGCATCGACCACGGCGTGCAACGCCACATCGGCGTCGGAATGCCCGACGAGTCCGTGGTCGTGGCCGACGCGGACGCCGCCGATCATGACATGGTCACCCGGCCCGAACCGGTGCACGTCGAAGCCGAAGCCGACGCGGGTTTCGACGACCGTCATCAGCCGCGCCACGCGGCCGAGGTCCTCGGGGCCGGTCACCTTGACGTTGTCTTCGTCCCCCAGCACCAGCGCGACCGCATGGCCCGCGGCCTGGACGATCGCCGCGTCGTCCGGCCAATCGCCCCCGGCGTGGGCCCGATGCGCGCCAAGCAGCTCGGCGAATCGGAAGCCCTGGGGCGTCTGGGCCCGCCACAGCCCGCTACGATCGACCGATTCGGCGACGGATCGACCCCCGGTATCGCGCTTGAGCGCGTCGGTGACGGGCAGGGCAGGGACCGCTCCAACCGCGTCATCGAGCGCGGCCAGAACGCCATCGATCAGAGCAGGGCGCACCAGGGGCCGTGCGCCGTCATGGACCAGCACCCGGTCGGGAGCAACCGGCACCAGGCTCTCGAGCCCCAGCCGGGTCGACTCCTGGCGCGTCGGGCCGCCCGCAACGGGCTCGAGCAGTGGCAGGCCCGACATCGCCGCGTCGTAGCGCGGACGGTCGTCCGGATGGATCACGACCCTGACCCCGGCGATCTCCGAGTGATCCACGAACGACCGTGCGCCGTGCGCGAGCAGGGCCCGGCCGGCGATGATCTGGTACTGCTTCGGCACCGCGTCGCCGAACCGCGTGCCGCGCCCGGCGGCAACGATCAGGGCGTAGGTTCCGGCCATGGCGGGCGAGCGTAATTGCCCTGGCCAGCGGTGCCAAGGCGCATGCGACAGTCCGGGGTCATCGGCTATAATCCCGTGGTGCCCGCCACGCTCGCCTTCAATCTCCTGGCCGTCGCCACGCTGGTGCCGGCGGCCGTTGTCGCGCTTCGGCGCGGGCAGGTACCCGTGGCGCTGGCCGCGCTCGCGCTCGGCGGGGCGGTCGCGTGGACCGTCCTTCAGCTCAGCGGGCCATGGCCGACGGGGTTCTCCGCCGCGCTCTGGCTGACCATCGCCGCGACGCTCGCGATCGGCGGCGCCCTGGCGGCGGTCGACCGCAGGCTGATGAGCCTCGCGATTCTCGTCTTCCCATACCTCGCGGCCCTGGGTGCGCTCGCCACGATCTGGAGCCGCGTGCCGGCGTCGACGGGAGCGGTCGCGCCGTGGACGGGCTGGTTCGTCGTCCACGTGTTGTTCGCGGTGGCGACCTATTCGCTCGCCACCCTGGCGGCGCTCGCCGGCGTGGCCGTGCTGATCCAGCAGCATGCCCTCAAACTCCGCCGCCAGACCGCGTTTTCCCGCCTGTTGCCGGCGGTCTCGGTGGCCGAGGCGCTCGAGTTCCGGCTGCTCGTCGCGTGCGAGGTGGTGCTCGGAATGGGGCTCGCCTCCGGAACGGCGATCGAATACGTCGAGCAGGGAACCGGCGCCGTGCTCGACCACAAGACCGTTTTCTCGGCGCTTGCCTTCATCGCGATCGGGTTTCTGCTGCTGGCCCATCGACGGAGTGGACTGCGCGGCCGGCGCGCGGCTCACTGGGCCCTGGCGGGCTATCTGCTGCTCACGCTCGCCTATCCGGGCGTGAAGTTCGTGCGCGACGTATTGATGACTTGAGCGTCGATGCTGCGTCGCAGCATTTCGGCTTGCACCTCGCCTTCAAACGATTACAGTTGCCCATTCCTTGGGCGGTCTGGACATCATGCCTAAGATTTGAGCAAATGAACCTCAAGATTGGACCTTTGACCCTCGAGAGCAACGTGGTGCTCGCGCCCATGTCGGGCGTGACGGACTTGCCGTTCCGTCGCCTGGTCAAGCGCTGCGCCGGCAATCTGGTCGTTTCCGAGATGATCGCCAGCGAGGCGATGGTGCGCGAGACGCGCAAGTCGTTGCTGATGGCGCGGACCGAGCCCGAGGAGTTCCCCATGGCGGTCCAGCTCGCCGGCTGCGAGTCGGGCGTCATGGCCGAGGCCGCGCGGCTCAACGCCGACCGGGGCGCCGCGATCATCGACATCAACATGGGCTGCCCGGTCAAGAAGGTGGTCAACGGCGAAGCCGGTTCCGCGCTCATGCGCGATCTCAAGCACGCGTCACAACTCCTTGCGGCCGTGGTCAAAGCGGTATCACTTCCGGTGACCCTGAAGATGCGCACGGGGTGGGACGACGCCTCGCGCAACGCGCCCGAGCTCGCCCGCATCGCCGAGGACGTCGGCATCCGCATGGTCACCGTCCACGGCCGCACGCGCTGCCAGTTCTACGAGGGACGCGCGGACTGGGGCTTCATCCGGCGGGTCAAGCAGGCGGTGGCGATCCCGGTCATCGGCAACGGCGACGTGACCACCGTCGAGGAGGCGGCCGAGCTGATGCGCCAATCCGGCGCCGACGGCGTCATGGTCGGGCGCGGCTGTTACGGCAGGCCGTGGTTTCCACGCCAAGTGGCGGCGTTCCTCGTGACGGGAGCGCGTTGGCCGGATCCCTCCCTGGCCGAGCGCCTGATGATCCTGCTCGATCACTACCGGGCCATGCTGTCGCACTACGGCAGCGAGCGCGGCGCACGCATCGCCCGCAAGCACATCGGCTGGGCCAGCAAGGGGATGCCCGGTTCGGCGGAGTTCCGCGAGCGGATCAACCGCGAGGCCGACCCCGGCCGCGTCATCGCCGCGATCGAGGCGTTCTACGCCCCGCACCTGGAGCGGTGCGCCGCATGAGCAGACGCCCGACGCGCATCGCGACGACCGCCGCGCGCGACGCTGGGGCTTGGCCCGCATTGGTCGAGGACGTGATCGCGGCGCTGCCCGACGCGCTTCTCGTGCTCGATCGGTCCGCACGGGTTCGGGCGGCGAACCCTGCCGCCGAAAGCCTGCTCGCGATGTCGGCCACGGCGCTCCTCGGCCGTCCCCTCGGGGCGCTCGTCGGGTTCGACGCTCCGCTGCTCGCGCTGGTCGAGCGGACCGAGCGGACCGCGACCGTGTGCAGCGCCCACGACATGCCTTTGCGCGTGCCCCACGGCGCCGTGATCGACGTCGATGCGCGCGCGGCACCCCTGGGCGGCGACGCCGGCGTGGTCCTGCTCGTCCGCGAGCGGTCGGGCGCGCGGCGGCTGGGCGAGCAGATCGAGCGGCTGGCCGCCGGGCGCTCGCTGGTCGGCCTCGCGGCGGTGCTCGCGCACGAGGTGCGCAACCCGCTCGCCGGGATCAGGGGCGCCGCCCAGCTTCTGGAGCGCGACGGCGCGACCGAAAGTCGCGACCTCGCGCGGCTCATCGTCGCCGAGGCGGACCGCATCCGGGCGCTGGTCGACCGCATGGACGCCCTGGGGGCGCACGGCAGCGCCCGGCATGGGCCGGTCAACGTCCACGAGGTCCTCGAGCGCGTGCGCCGTCTGGTGACGACGGGCGTGGGCGATGCGCTCACCATCGTCGATCGCTACGACCCCTCGCTCCCCGAGGTCGAGGGCGACCGCGACCGGCTGATCCAGCTCTTCCTCAACCTCGCCACCAACGCCGGCGAAGCCGTGGCGCCGAAGAGCGGGCGGATCGTGCTCGGCACGGCCTACGACCCGGGCCGCAGGCTGCGCGGGGCGCGCCTGCCGATCGTCGTCACCGTGGAGGACGACGGGCCGGGCATACCCGACGCGATCCGCCCCAGGCTGTTCGAGCCGTTCGCCACGACCGGCGCGTCGGGCCGCGGCCTCGGCCTCGCCCTGGTCGCCGCGATCGTCGCTGAGCACGGCGGCGCCATCGAGGTCGACAGCGCGCCGGGCCGCACGGTTTTCCGCGTCGCCTTGCCGGCGGTGGGAGTGGCGACGTGACCGGCTCGGTCCTCGTCGCCGACGACGACGCCTCGATCCGCAGGGTCCTGACCGAGGCCTTGTCGCGCGAGGGGTACGCCGTCAAGGCCGCGGCGGACGGGCGGACGCTGTTCGGCTGGGCGGAGGGCGGCGAGGGCGACGTCGTCGTCACCGACGTGATCATGCCCGACATCGACGGCTTGGACCTGCTCGCGCGGCTGCGACGCGCCCGGCCCGACCTGCCGGTGATCGTCATGAGCGCGCGCTCGACGCTCATGACCGCCGTCGAGGCGACCCAAGGGGGCGCCTTCGACTATCTGCCGAAGCCGTTCGACCTCCAGGAGCTCGTCGACATGGTCGGCCGGGCCTTGGGCGAGGGGAACGGGCGCGGGGCCTCCGTCGAGGCCGAGGACGGCACCGACGGCGCGCGCCTGATCGGCCGGTCGTCGGCGATGCAGGAGCTGTTCCGCACCGTCGCGCGGCTCGCCGGCACGGATCTGACGGCCCTGATCACGGGCGAATCCGGCACCGGCAAGGAGCTGGTCGCCCGCGCGCTGCACGACTTCAGCCGCCGTCGCGCGAAGCCGTTCGTCGCCGTCAACGTGGCGGCCATCCCCCGCGAGCTGGTCGAAAGCGAGCTGTTCGGCCACGAACGGGGCGCCTTCACCGGCGCGACCGGCCGTCGCGCGGGTCGCTTCGCCGAGGCCGAGGGCGGGTCCCTGTTCCTCGACGAGATCGGCGACATGCCGATCGATGCGCAGACCAGGCTGCTGCGGGTGCTGCAACAGGGCGAGTTCACCCCGATCGGAGCCCGTGGCGCCGTGGCGGCGGATGTCCGCATCCTGTCGGCGACCAACCAGGACCCGGCCGCCTTGGTCCGGCGCGGCGCCTTGCGCCAGGATCTTTTCTATCGACTCAACGTCGTGCCGGTGCGCGTCCCGCCGTTGCGCGAACGGCGCGACGACATACCGGCCCTGGTCGCTCACTTCATGGCGGCGTGCGAAATGGCGGGGCTCGCGCCCAGGGTCTTCTCGGCCGATGCGCTCGAGCGCCTGCGCGCGCACCCATGGCCCGGCAATGTCCGGGAGCTGCGCAACGTCGTCAGCCGCGCGCTCTTGCTCGGCTCCGGTGACACCATCGACGCCGTCACGGTGGCGGCCTGCCTGAGGGACGGCCTGGGCAAGCCGGACGAACCGGGAGAAGACGGGCTGGGGCCGAGTGTCGAGCGCCACCTCAGGGCGTATTTCCGCGCGCACGGCGACGCCTTGCCCATCCAAGGGCTTTACGAGCGCGTCCTGCGCGAGGTGGAGCGCCCGCTCGTCGCGCTGACGCTCGACGCGACGAGGGGCAATCAGTTGCGCGCCGCCGAGATGCTGGGGCTCAACCGCAACACGCTGCGCAAGAAGATCAGGGAGCTTGGCATCGCGGTCATCCGCGGGGGGCGGGAATGAGCTCGGGCGCGCAACGGGCGCGGGTCTGGGCACGGCTGCGTCGCGTCGCCCGCGACCCGCGCGTGACGCGCTGGCTCGCCATCGGCCTGACCGCCGCCGCGCTGGCCTCGGGCGGGGCGACCTACGCGCTGTGGACGCAGTCGGGGCCGGAAGGTCCCGACGCCGACGCGATCCTGATCCTGCTCAACATCGATCTCGTCCTGCTGCTGTCGCTCGGCGTCGTCGTGTCGCGTCGGCTGGTCCACCTGTGGAGCGAGCGTCGGCGCGGGCTGGCTGGGGCGCGTCTGCACGCGCGCCTCGTCGCCCTGTTCGGCCTGGTCGCCATCACGCCGACCATCGTCGTCGCGGTGTTCTCGGCGACCTTCTTCAACTTCGGGCTCGACGCGTGGTTCAGCGATCGGGTCCGCACCGCGCTCGGCGAGTCCAAGGAGGTCGCCCAGGCCTATTACGAGGAGCATCGCCAGAACATCCGCGCCGAGGTTCTCGCGATGAGCCGGGACATCGCGCGCTCGGCCTCGAAGCTGCTCAACGACCAGCGGCTGTTCAACCGGTTCCTCGAGAGCCAGGCCGAGCTGCGCTCGCTGACCGAGGCCATGGTGTTCACGGGCGACGGGCGGATCATCGCGCGCTCGGGCCTGGCGTTCTCGATCACGCTCGAGCCGATCTCGCTCGACATCCTCGAACGCGCGGCGCTCGAGGACGCCGTGATCCTGGACAGCGACAACGACGATCGCGTGCGGGCGCTGACCAAGCTCGACACGCTGGCCGACGCCTACCTCGTCGTCGGACGATTCGTCGATGCCCGGGTCCTCGGCCACGTCGCCAGGGTGACCGCCGCGACCGACGAGTACGTTCGGCTCGAAGGCAGGCGGTCCGGGCTGACGGTGACGTTCGCGCTGATCTACGTCGTCGTGGCGCTGCTCCTGCTGTTCGCCGCGATCTGGGTCGGGCTGATCGTGGCGACGCAACTGGCGACGCCGATCGGCGAGCTGATGGTGGCGGCGGAACGCGTGCGGTCGGGCGACCTCGGCGCACGGGTGCCGGGAACCCGGGCCGACGACGAGATCGGCCGGCTCGGGCGCTCGTTCAACCGCATGACCGATCAGCTCGAGGCGCAGAGGCGAGAGCTCATGGAGGCCAACCGGCAGATCGACTCGCGCCGGCGGTTCACCGAGTCCGTCCTGTCGGGCGTCTCGGCCGGCGTCATCGGGCTCGACGCCGACACGCGCATCGAGCTGCCGAACCGTTCGGCGTTGCGCCTGCTCGGGCTGCAGGACAGCCAGGTCTCCGGGCACGGCATCGCCGAGGTCTTCCCCGAGATCGTGCCGCTGCTCGACGAGGCGCGGCGCGATGGCGCCGGACGCGCCGAGGACCAGATCGAGGTCCAGCGCGGACGCCGCACCCTGACGCTCTTCGTTCGTGTCGCCCGCGAGCGGCAAAGCGGCGTGGACGAAGGGGGCTTCGTCGTCACCTTCGACGACGTCTCCGCGCTGGTCGCGGCCCAGCGCACGGCGGCGTGGGCGGACGTGGCGCGTCGCATCGCCCACGAGATCAAGAACCCCCTGACGCCGATCCAGCTCTCGGCCGAGCGGTTGAAGCGGCGCTACCTGCGCCAAATCACGATCGATCCGGAGACCTTCACCGCCTGCACGGACACGATCGTGCGCCAGGTGACCAACCTGGGCCGGATGGTCGACGAATTCTCGACCTTCGCCCGGCTTCCCGCGCCGACCTTCGCCGAGGAGAACGTGACCGACCTGGTCAACCAGGCCGTCGTGCTCCAGGAGATCGCTCATCCGACGATCGTCTTCGCGCGCCGGTCGCCGCCCGATCTCGTCGTCGCCCTGTGCGACGGGCGCCAGATCATGCAGGTCCTGACCAACCTCTTGCAGAACGCGGTCGACGCCATCGAGGCGCGGCCCGCGCCAGCCGACGGAACGCTCCTGGCTCGGGGCCGGATCGAGGCGTCGCTGGAGGTCCTGGGGTCGAGCTACGCGATCGAGGTGGTGGACAACGGACGCGGCCTGCCGCAGGGGCGGCGCGAGAGCCTGACCGAACCCTACGTGACGACGCGCGCGAAGGGGACGGGCTTGGGGCTGGCCATCGTGCATCGGATCGTACAGGATCATGGTGGCGTCTTGACGCTGGACGACGCGTCCGGCGGGGGCGGGTGGGTGAGGGTCGTTTTGCGGTCGCGAGCCGGCGACGGCGCCGAAGAAGAACGACCGTTGACGGGGCAGGTCGGAGTCTGATCGCGCAGCATGGGGCTCGACATCCTCATCGTGGACGACGAAGCGGACATCCGCACCCTCGTGACCGGGATCCTGGAGGACGAGGGCTACGCCTGCCGTTCCGCGTCGGACAGCGCCACGGCGCTGGCCGAGTTCGCCGCGCGCCGGCCCAGCCTCCTGGTGCTCGACGTCTGGCTTCAGAGCAGCGAGCTCGACGGGCTCGAGATGCTCGATCTGGTCAGGTGCGACCACCCCGAGGTTCCGGTCGTCGTGATCAGCGGTCACGGCACCATCGAGACGGCGGTCACGGCGATCAAGCGCGGCGCCTACGACTTCATCGAGAAGCCGTTCCAGTCCGATCGGCTTCTCGTCGTGATCAGCCGGGCCATCGAGGCCGCGCGCCTGCGCCGCGAGAACGAGGAGCTGCTGTCGCGCACCATGGTCGGGCAGGATCTCGTCGGCACCAGCGCCGCCATGACCCACGTGCGCAACGCCATCGCCCGGGTCGCCCCGACCGGCAGCCGGGTGCTGGTGACCGGCCCGCCCGGGTCGGGCAAGGAGGTCGTGGCGCGCCTGATCCATAGCCAATCGCGGCGGGAGTCGGCGCCGTTCATCGTCCTCAACGCGGCGACCATGGCGCCCGATCGCATGGAGATCGAGCTGTTCGGGGTGGAGGCCGGCGCGCTGGGGCCGGGCAGCCCGCGCAAGGTCGGCACCTTCGAGCGGGCGCACGGCGGCACCCTGTTCCTCGATCAGGTCGCCGACATGCCGCTCGAGACCCAGGGCAAGATCCTGCGCGCGCTGCAGGACCAGACGTTCCAGAGGGTCGGTGGCGGCCCGCTCGTGCACGTGGACGTGCGCGTCATCGCCGCGTCGAGCCGCGACCTGCCCACCGAGATCGCCTCGGGCACGTTTCGCGAGGACCTGTTCTATCGGCTGAGCGTGGTGCCGATCCGGCTTCCGCCGCTACGCGAGCGGCGCGAGGACATCATCGAGCTGGTCGCCTACTTCATGCAGCGCGCGGCCGAGGCGGCGGGCATGGCGCCGCGCCCCATCGCCCACGATGCCCTGGCGGCCTTGCAGGCGTGCGACTGGCCCGGCAACGTGCGCCAACTGCGCAACGCCATCGATTGGATGCTGATCATGGCGCCCGGCGAGTCGGGCTCGCCGATCACCGCCGACGCCCTGCCGCCCGATCTGGGCCTGCGCGCGCCCGAGGCGCTCAAGCCTGACCGTAGCGGCCAGGTGATGGCCCTGCCGCTGCGCGAGGCGCGCGAGCTGTTCGAACGGCAATACCTCGAGGCGCAGCTCAGCCGGTTCGGCGGCAACATCTCGCGGACCGCCGCGTTCATCGGCATGGAGCGCTCGGCCTTGCACCGCAAGATCAAGACGCTCGGCGTCGCCGAGGAGGCACGCCAGAACGCGACGTCCCAGCGCGATTGACCCGGTGGCGGGCCCGGCCCGTCCGGAGACCAAGACATGAAGGTTCTCGTGTGCGGCGCCGGCCAGGTCGGCTTCAACATCGCTCGCAGCCTGTCGGGCGAGGGGAACGACGTGACCGTGCTCGACGTGAACCCCGATCTGGTGGCGAAGGTGACGAACGCGCTCGACGTCAACGGGATCGTCGGGTTCGCCTCGCATCCGCCGGTGCTCGAGAAGGCCGGCGCGGCGGACGCCGACATGATCATCGCGGTGACCTTCGCCGACGAGGTGAACATGGTCGCCTGCCAGGTCGCGCATTCGCTGTTCAACGTGCCGACCAAGATCGCCCGCGTCCGCGCGCAGAGCTATCTCGACCCCGCGTGGCGCAACCTGTTCAGCCGCGACAACATGCCGATCGACGTGATCATCTCGCCCGAGATCGAGGTGGCGCGCGCGGTCATGCGGCTGCTCGACGTGCCCGGCGCCCTCGACGTCATCCCGCTCGCCGACGACAAGGTGCGCGTCATCGAGGTGCGGCTGGCCGCCGACTGCCCGGTCGCGAACACCCCGCTCGAGCGGCTCGCCGAGATGTTTCCCGACCTCGGCGTGTTCGTGGTCGGCATCATCCGCGACGGCCGCCTGGTCGTGCCGCACGGCGGCGATCCCATGCTGGTCGGCGACGAGGTCTACTTCGTCGCGCCGACCGAGCGAGTGCCGCAAGCCATGGCCGCGTTCGGCCACGAGGGGCACGAGGCCCGCCGCGTCATCATCGTCGGCGGCGGCAACGTCGGCCTGTTTCTCGCCCGCCAGCTCGAGCGCGAGCATCCCAACGTGAACGCCAAGATCATCGAGGTCAATCGCGAGCGCGCCGCGCACATCGCCGACCAGCTCGCGCGCACGGTGGTGCTGCACGGCGACGCGCTCGACCGCGAGATACTCGAGGAGGCCAACGTCGCCAACGCCGAGACCGTCGTCGCGGTCAGCAACGACGACGAGGTCAACATCCTCGCCTCGCTGCTCGCCAAACGGTTCGGCACGCAGCGCGCCATCACCTTGATCAACAGCGCGACCTACGGTCCGCTTCTCGCCTCGCTCGGCGTCAACGCGACGGTGAACCCCCGGGAAACGACCGTCTCGAGCATCCTTCATCACGTGCGCCGGGGCCGCGTCCGCGCGGTCCACAGCCTGCGCGAGGGCATCGCCGAGATCATCGAAGCCGAGGCGCTCGACACCTCGGCGATCGTCGGTCGGCCGCTGCGCGAGGCGAAACTGCCACAAGGCATCCGCATCGGCGCCATCGTGCGCGACGGTAAGATCGTGGTCCCGCGCGGCGACGCGGTGATCAAGGCGAAGGACCGCGTCATCCTGTTCGCCGAGGCGGAGACCGTGAAGAAGGTCGAGAAGATCTTCTCGGTCAGATTCGAGTTCTTCTGACGTTTCCTGAGCTCCCTGAAGGCCGCCTTGACAGGGAGCGTCCGATGGGGGAACGTAACAAGAACAAGACCTGGGTGCGCGATGAAGACGTTCGGCGGTGCCTGGACAGACGAGAAGCTCGACCGCGTCGCAAAGTACCTAAAGGCCTACAATTTGGCCCTCAAGGCCAAGCCATCGCCCGCTCGACCATTCGTACGTATGTATATCGATGCATTCGCCGGGTCGGGATACAGAACGCCTCGCTCTGGCGAATATCCGTCGCTCCTTAAAGAAGCTGAACCCCTGGCCAAGGGTTCAGCGCGCATTGCTCTGGAAGTGGTTCCGCCGTTCAATCACTACATTTTCATCGAGGCAAATCGCTCGCGGTTCGAGCGACTCAGTGCGCTCGGTGATGAGTTCGGCGATCATGCGGCTAAAATTGATTTCATCCACGGCGACGCTAACGACTCAATCGCACGGATATGCCGCGGGACGGATTGGCAGCGCACACGGGCCGTGGTGTTCCTTGATCCGTTCGGAATGCAGGTCGATTGGACAACGATTGAGGAGATCGCCGCAACTCGGGCTATTGACCTGTGGTACCTCGTGCCCACAGGAACTGGATTGAGCCGACTCCTGCCGCGGAACGCCAAGTTTGGGCCCGGTTGGGAAAAGCGCATAACGGCGATGACCGGAGACAAAAATTGGCGACCAGTGTTTTATCCGCCCCGACCCGATCAAGACCTGTTTGGGGAGCGCATCGTGAAAGTGCGATCAGCGTCCATCGAGTCGATCGAGCAGTACTTCCTAAGGCGTCTTCGAACATGTTTCGCTGGGGTGGCTCCGCGCGGGGTACGGCTCGGACCAAAGGACAAGGCTCCGCTTTATCTGCTGACATTTGCATGCGCCAATCCGCATCCTAAGGCTCTAGCATTGGCTCTCAAGATCGCTGGATACGTGATCGACAACCCGTGACATAAGATGGCTGGACTCTCCGACATCGAGTGGACGGACGCCACCTGGAACCCCGTGAGCGGATGCTCGATCGTTTCCCCGGGTTGCACGAACTGCTACGCCATGCGGATGGCGGCGCGACTGCAGGCAATGGGCCATTCCAAATATGTCGGGACAACGCGTAAGAGCGGGCGGAGGCAAGTCTGGACCGGAGTCATCCATTTGGATGAAGCCGCCTTGGCCGTCCCGTGGGCGTGGAAAAAGCCGCGGCGAGTGTTCGTCAACTCGATGTCGGATTTGTTCCACGAAGACGTCCCTGAGGCGTTCATCGGAAAAGTCTGGGACGTAATGGGCGAGACAAACTGGCACACGTACCAAATTCTCACCAAGCGTCCTGATCGCATGGCTGCAGTGTTGTCGGGACGGCGATTCCGTGTCCTACCTAATGTGTGGATCGGCACGTCCATCGAGAACGCGACCTACAAGTGGCGTATCGCGAAGTTGTCGGCGATTCCGGCCGCCGTCCGATTCATATCGTTCGAGCCATTGCTCGGCCCCCTGGGCACGCTCAAATTGGACGGCATTCATTGGGCGATCGTGGGCGGTGAGTCCGGACCCCACGCGCGCCCCATGCGACGTGAATGGGTGGAGGAAATCAAGCGTTCTTGCCGAAGCCAAGGCGTCGCGTTCTTCTTCAAGCAGTGGGGCGGCGTGAGAAAGAAGGAAACTGGGCGTGAACTTGATGGACGCACGTGGGACGAATTCCCGACTGCCCATGGATGCGTGACGGACGGATTGGCTCCATGACCCGGATCGCCTACGTCAACGGGCGCTACGTGCCGCACGGCGCGGCGCGGGTGCACGTCGAGGATCGCGGCTACCAGTTCGCGGACGGGGTCTACGAGGTCATGTTCGTCGCCGGCGGCCGCATGGTCGACGAAGCTCCACACCTCGCGCGCCTGGCCCGCTCGCTCGCCGAGATCGAGATGGCCATGCCGATGAGCGGGGCGGCGCTGGGGCGCGTCGTGCGCGAGGCGATCGCGCGCAACCGTCTCCGCGACGGCACGGTCTACGTCCAGGTCAACCGTGGCGTCGCGCCGCGCGCGCACGCTTTTCCGAAGTCGGCGCCGAAGCCGTCGCTGGTCGTGACGATCAAGCGCATGCCGGTGCCGGCGGACGCTGAAAGCTGGGCCGGTGTCGGCGTGATCACCGTCCCCGACATTCGCTGGAAGCGCGTCGACGTCAAGACCGTCGGCCTGCTCGCCAACTGCATCGCCAAGAGCCGCGCGGCCGAGGCCGGGGCGTACGAGGCGTGGCTCGTCGACGACGAAGGGTTGGTCACCGAGGGCTCCTCGACCAACGCCTGGATCGTCGACGGCGAGGGCAGGGCGGTGACGCGTCCGCTCGGTCCCGACATCCTGCCGGGGATCGCGCGTGCTTCGGTCATCAAGCTGGCCCGGCGCCACGGCATTCCGGTGGTCGAGCGGCCGTTCGCGGTCGCCGAGGCGAAGGCCGCGCGCGAGGCGTTCCTGACCAGCACCACCTCGTTCGTGCGCGGAATCGTCAGGATCGACGACGCGGTCATCGGCATCGGCGCGGTCGGGACCGTGACCCGGACGCTCCTGGGGCTCTACCTCGACTACATGCTGGGCGAGGGGCTGGCCGCGTGAGCCCGCGCCTGGCGCGCCCGCGCGCGGTCCTGCTCGATTGGGATGGCACGCTGGTCGATAGCTGGGACGCGATCCACGCGGCCCTGGTCGGCACGCAGGTCGCGTTCGGGGTCGCGACCTGGACGCTCGACGAGACCCGACAGAAGCTGCAATCGCTACGCGAGCACTTCCCGATCCTGTTCGGCGAGCGCTGGCGGGCCGCGCTCGACGACTATCGCGCGCGCTACTACGCGACCCACCTCGAGCACCTGAAGGTCTGCGCGGGCGCCGAGGCCCTGCTCGACCGGATCGGCGCGGTGTCGGGCTTCACGGCCGTGGTTAGCAACAAGCTCGGCACCGGGTTGCGGCGCGAGGCCGAGCATCTGGGCTGGACCGGACGGTTCGATCGGCTGGTCGGTTCGGGCGACGCGGCCAGGGACAAGCCCGACCCGGCGCCGCTGCTCGAGGCCTTGGCCACCAGCGGCATCGCCCTGGGGCCCGACGTCTGGCTCGTCGGCGACAGCGTGGTGGACGTCCTGTGCGCCCGCAACGCCGGCTGTCGGGCCATCCTGGTGGGCGACGACGCGGATGCGGTTCGTGCCGCCGACGCGGCGGTGGTGCGGGCGCGCGATTGTCATGCGCTCGAGGCCCTGGTCGCACCCCTCAAGGCCGACGTGGATTAGGACGCGGTCTCGACTATAATAGTGGCGGGGCGACGATCGGGGGACGGGGCCCGGGAACGCGGCGACGCGCGGTTCCGCGGCCGGTCCGTCAGGGAATTCGAAGAACACTACGAGAGGGGGGATCGCGATGTCCGTCGAGAGGTCACAGAACGTCCAGGACGTCTTCCTCAACCATGTTCGCAAGAACAAGATGCCGGTGACCATCTTCCTTGTGAACGGCGTCAAGCTGCAGGGCGTGATCAGCTGGTTCGACAACTTCTCGGTCCTGCTGCGCCGCGACGGTCACGCCCAGCTCGTCTACAAGCACGCGATCTCAACCGTGATGCCGGCCCAGCCCGTTCATCTGTTCGATGCCGCGAAAGAAGGCGAAGAAGTCACCTGAGGGCGAGGAGCCCGCTCACTCGCCGCAAGGGCCACCGCGCGTCCCGACGCGCGCCCTGGTGCTGCACCCGTCCCGCGGCGACGGTCGAGCATCGCGCAGCGCCGAGTCCAGGCTGGCGGAGGCGGAGGGGCTCGCCGAGGCGATCCATCTCGAGATCGCCGAAACCCGAATCGCCATCGTGCGCACGCCGCGCCCCGCGACGCTGCTGGGCAGTGGCAAGGTCGCCGAGATCGCGACGCTGTGCGCCGAGCGGGGCATCGGGCTGGTCGTCGTCGACGCCCCGCTGACCCCGGTCCAGCAGCGCAACCTCGAGCGGGCGTGGGGCGCCAAGGTCATCGACCGCACCGGGTTGATCCTGGAGATCTTCGGCGCGCGGGCGCGCACCAAGGAGGGCAGCCTGCAGGTCGAGATGGCGGCGCTCAGCTACCAGCGCAGCCGCCTGGTGCGGTCGTGGACCCACCTGGAACGCCAGCGTGGCGGCTTCGGCTTCCTCGGCGGCCCTGGCGAATCGCAGATCGAGGCGGATCGCCGCCTGATCGATGAACGGATCATCCGGCTCAAGCGCGAGCTCGCCGAGGTCGCCCGCACCCGCGCGCTGCACCGCCGGGCGCGCCGGCGCGTGCCCCATCCGCTGGTCGCGCTGGTCGGCTACACCAATGCGGGCAAGTCGACGCTGTTCAACCGGCTGACCGGCAGCCGGGTGTTCGCCGACGATCGTTTGTTCGCGACGCTCGATCCGACGCTCAGGGGTCTCGTGCTGCCGTCGGGGCGCCGGATCATCCTGTCGGACACCGTGGGCTTCGTGTCCGACCTGCCGACCCAGCTCGTCGTCGCGTTCCGGGCAACCCTCGAGGAGGTCATCGAAGCCGATCTCGTCGTCCACGTGCGCGATGCGAGCCACCCGGATACGGAGGCGCAGCGCCGCGACGTGCTCGACGTGCTGCGCGAGCTCGGGCTCGGCGGCCTGATCGATCGGGGACTGATCGTGGAGGCGCACAACAAAATCGATCGCCTCGGCGAGGAGACCCGTGCCCGGCTGCTGACCACGACGGCGCGCCACGACAACGAGGCCGCGATCTCGGCGGTGACGGGGCAGGGGTGCGACGTGCTGCTCCGCGTGCTCGATGCCCGATTGAGCAACGGGCGGCGGGTCGTCGACATGGTGCTGCCGTTCCAGGCCGGCCAGGCGATCGCCTGGCTCTATCGCCACGGCGAAGTGATCGGTCGCACTAATACCGAGCACGGCGTGCGCATGACCGTGGGCCTCGGCCCCGAGGACCTGGCGCGCTTCGAGGAGCGCTGGCCGGTCTAGGCCGGGCGCTCGCGTCGCTTGGCGTCCTGCCAGTGGCGTTCCATCTCGTCGAGGCTCGCCTCGGCCAGGCCGCGGCCTTCGGCGGCGAGCGCGGCCTCGACGTACGTGAAGCGCGAGATGAACTTGGTGTTGGTCCGAGCGAGAGCGGCTTCGGCGTCGATCTTCAAGTGACGTCCAAGGTTGACGACGGCGAACAACACGTCGCCGAGCTCATCCTCGAGCTTGTCGGCGCCGGCCCCGGAACCTCTGGCCGCGTCGAGCTCGCCGAGCTCCTCGTGAACCTTCGCCAACGCCGGGTCGGGATGCTTCCAGTCGAACCCGACGCGCGCCACCCGTGCCTGGAGCTTCTGGGCCCGCTTGAGCGCCGGCAGGCCGAGCGCGACGCCGGCCAGGGTCTCGGCGGAACGTTCCTTCGCCTTGTGCTCTTCCCAGGCGTGGCTCTGGGCCGCGGCGTCGGGGACCGTCGCCGTGCCGAAGACGTGCGGATGCCGGCGCTCCATCTTGTCGCAGATCGCCGCGACGACCGCGTCGAAATCGAACAACCCGTTCTCTTCGGCCATGCGCGCGTGGAACACGACCTGGAAGAGCAGGTCGCCAAGCTCATCGACCAGCGCATGCCAGTCCCGGCGCCGGATCGCGTCGTCGACCTCGTAGGCTTCCTCGATCGTGTAGGGCGCGATGGTCGCGAACGTCTGCTCGCGATCCCACGGGCAGCCACGTGCGGGATCGCGCAGCCGGGCCATGATGGCGAGCAGGCGCTCGATGCCGGTATTCTGAATCATCGCATAATATGTATTATGGTGAATTTGCCATTGAACCGGGACGGGCCCGATTACGGGTACGACCGGAAATGCAGATCCCTCGGCCCGGCCACAGGCACGCTCAGCCAAGGCGCCTTGTCCGCCAGGAAGACGTGCTTGCGGCGCCTGGGCTTGGGCAGCGGCGTATCGATCGCCGAGGCGAATGGATGAAGAAGATCGGGCCAGCGCGGATCAAGGACCCACAGCGCGCTGCCGCATCGGCCGCAGAAGCTCCGCCGTGCCTCGCTCAATGTGCCCTTCGGCGCCGGCTCGCCCGGCTCGTGCGCGATCCTGTCCGCGCGCGCGCGGTAGACGCTGATGTGCTTCTTGCCGCGAACCTTCAGGGTTCGCGCCTTGGCGAACAGATTGATGGCGTAGCCGCCGCCTCCGGCCGTCTTGCGGCAGACCGAGCAGTAGCACTGCATGTACGGCGCGTACGGCGGCTCGGCTTCGACCGAGAACCGGACGGCGCCGCAGTGGCACGAACCCTCGAGCTTCATGTGTCGCCTCCAACATCCAGAACCAGGCCATCGTAGCCGGGCTCGACCCCGGGTGGCAGCTCGGCGGCGAGCGTTCCATAGTCGAGCTCGTGGCCCATGTGAGTCAGCACGGCGCGCCGCGGCCGCACGCGCTCGATCCAGCCGAGCGTATGCTCGACGTGGGAATGCACGTAGTTCGGCGCGCGGCTCTGGCAATCGACGACCCAGGTGTCGATTCCGGCGAGCGCGTCGAACGCGGGCTCGTCGAGGTCGCTCACGTCGGTCGAGTACGCGAAGGCGTCGACGCGGAAGCCGAGGGTCGTGAATTTCGGACCATGGCGTTGCTCGAACGGGACGACGCGGAGCCCACCGATCTCGAACGGACCGTCGATTACGCGTGCCTCGAGCGCCGGCTTGAACCAGCCAGCCGCATGGCAGCTGAGGTCGAACGCATAGCCGAAGCGGCTGCGCAGCTCGTCGAGGGTGTCGGGCGTTCCGTAGACCGCCAGGGCTGCGTCCATGGCGCGGCAGACGAGCCGCAGGTCGTCGATGCCGTGGCAATGGTCGGCGTGGGCGTGGCTGAACAGCACCGCGTCGAGCCGCGCGACACCGGCATCGAGAAGCTGTGCCCGCAGGTCGGGCGAGGCGTCGAGGAGCAGGCGAACCGCGCCTGCCTCGATCAACACCGACGACCGACGGCGGCGGTTGCGCGGTTCGTCGGAGGCGCAGACCGCGCAGCCGCAACCGAGCAAGGGCACGCCGCCCGAGGCGCCGCAGCCCAGGACCGTCACGCGCATAAGTGTCCCTGGCCGGCCTTCGAGAACAGCGCGATGAAGTTCGCCGTGGTCGCGGAGGCTAGCTCATCCGGCGCGACGCCCTTGAGCTCGGCGATCAGCCTCGCGATGTGCGCGACAAAGCCGGGCTCGTTACGCTTGCCGCGCATGGGCACCGGCGCCAGGTAAGGCGCGTCGGTCTCGACCAGCACGCGGTCGAGCGGGACCAGGCGCGCGACCTCGCGCAGCTCGGCGGCGCTCTTGAACGTCACGATGCCCGAGAACGAGATCGCGAACCCGAGATCGAGGCAGCGCCGCGCCATGGCGCGGTCCGATGAGAAGCAGTGGATCACCCCCCTCGCCTCGCCCGCGCCCTCGGTGGCCAGGATGTCGACCGTGTCGGCGTCGGCATCGCGCGTGTGCACGATGAGCGGCAGCCCAGTTATTCGCGCCGCGCGGATGTGCTCGGCGAAGGCGGCGCGCTGCGTCGCGCGCGGGGCATGATCGTAGAAATAGTCGAGCCCGGTCTCGCCGATGCCGATGACCTTGGGATGCCCGGCGCGCTCGATCAAGGCCTCGGCGGTCACGGGCTCGTCCGCGACGTTGTGCGGATGGACGCCGACCGAACAGAAGATGTTCTCGTGCGCCTCGGCGATCGCCCGCACGCCATCAAACTTGGAAAGCCGCGTGCCGATCGTCTGCATCAGCCCGACCCCGGCCGCCGCGGCGCGCGCCAGCACGGCATCGAGCTCGTCCGCGAGCTCGGGGAAGTCGAGGTGGCAGTGGCTGTCGACCAGCATCGCTGTCTCGTCGTGCCGAACAAACGACCTATGACCTATGGCCTCTGCCCTTCGCGGGACAGAGCCAAATTGAGCCGTTCGCGCTGAGGAGGCCCGCAGGGCCGTCTCGAAGTGCGGGCGGCGGGGGCCGACTGCCGTTCGCCCTTCGAGACGGCCTGCCGCCTTGCGGCAGGCCTCCTCAGGACGAACGGACCCTGCATGCAGCGTCTCGATGGGCTCGTTCTCAACGTACAGTTTCCTCAACATGGCGCGGGAACACCGGCACGGGCTTAGGCAGCATCGCGCCAGGCGTCAGCGCGCTATTGGCTCCAAGGTGCCCAATTGTTCGACGATCATTCGGCACGGCAAGTTGGTCGAGTATCTTCGATCCGGCGCTCGGCATGAAAGGTTGAACGAGAATCGCAATATTTCGGATTGTCTCGGCGAGCACGTAAAGCACCGTGTTCATGCGCGCATGGTCCGTTTTGGCCAACGACCAAGGCGCCTGATCGTCAACATACCAGTTTGCTTCGCCCACGACGGCCATCAGAACCTTGAGCGCTTCATGGAATGCTTGTCCCCGCATGTCTCTGCGCATCGCACCGATAAGCCGACTCCGCGCATCGTTCAGCAAACTCCGATCGCGATCCGAGAGCGGACCCGGCGCCGGAACCTTGGCGTCGCAGTTGCGGTTGACCATGCTGAGCACGCGCTGGACCAGATTGCCGAAGTCGTTGGCCAGATCGCCGTTGAGCCGGCCGATCACCGCGCGGCGCGAGAAATCGCCGTCGGCGCCAAAAGGCACCTCGCGCAGCACGAAATAGCGGACGGGGTCGAGCCCGTAGCTGGCGACCAGCGCGTGCGGATCGATCACGTTGCCGAGCGACTTGGACATCTTCTGGCCTTCCATCGTCCACCAGCCGTGGGCGAAGACGCGGCGCGGCGGCTCGAGCCCGGCCGCCATCAGGAAGGCCGGCCAATAGATCGCGTGAAAGCGCAGGATGTCCTTGCCGACCATGTGCAGGTCGGCCGGCCAGTAGCGCGCGTAGAGCCCGCCCGAGGTCTCCGGGTAGCCGAGCGCGGTCATGTAGTTGGTCAGCGCGTCGAACCAGACGTACATGACGTGGGCCGGGTCGTCCGGCACCGGGATCCCCCACTTGAACGAGGTGCGCGAGACCGAGAGGTCCTGGAGCCCGCTCTTGACGAACGAGAGAACTTCGTTGCGCCGGCTCTCGGGCGCCACGAAATCCGGGTGTTCGTCGTAGAGCTTCAGGAGCCGCTCGCCCCACTGCGACAGGCGGAAGAAGTAGCTCGGCTCCTCGACCCATTCGACCGCCGCGCCCGTGGGCGCGAGCTTGCTCCCGCCTGGACCCGGCACCAGCTCGTCCTCGCCGTAGAACGCTTCGTCGCGCACCGAGTACCAGCCGGCGTAGGTGCCGAGGTAGATCTCGCCCCGCTCGGCGACCCTGCGCCACAGCGCCTGCACGCCGGCGACGTGGCGCGGCTCGGTCGTGCGGATGAAATCGTCGTTGCTGAGGCCGAGCGCCGGCCACAGCTCGCGGAAGCGCCGCGAGACCTCGTCGGTGAACGCCTGGGGCGTCTTGCCGGCCGCCTGGGCCGCCTTCTCGACCTTCTGGCCGTGCTCGTCGGTGCCGGTCAGAAACCGGACGTCGTAGCCGTCGAGCCGCATGAAGCGGGCGAGCGCGTCGCACGCGATGGCGGTGTACGCGTGGCCCAGATGCGGGCTGTCGTTCACGTAGTAGATCGGCGTCGTGATGTAGAACGTCCGGCGCTCGGCCATCGTCGTCTCCTGCCACGACAGCCGGAAGACCCGGCGCTCTTAAGGCCGCGCGGCCTCCGCCAGGGCCGAGAACGCGGCGACGACGACCTGCTTGCGGTCCAGCCTGAGGCTGTCGGCCTGGCGAGCCAGGCGGCCCACCTTTTCCCACACCTCCACCCAGCCTTCAAGGCCGCGCGGCGCGAGGCGTCGGGCCAGATCGTGCTCGCCCTCGACGATCTCGGCACCGATGGGCAGGCCGGACGCGGCGCGCACCAGGCGCTCGAGACGCAGCTGGATCAGTCCCATGCCGGTCCCGAACCCGTCCTCGTCGGCCCTGCGGGTCCAGCGCTCCGCCATGCCGTGGAGCCCGTCGAGATCGAGCTCGGGCAGCGTCGCGGTCATCTGGACCACGTCCCGGTAAAATCCGAGCCCGCCGGCCTCCGCGAGCGCGAGGGCGCGGCCAGGGCTGCCCTCGACCAGGCGGGCGAGCGCCTCCGCCTCCGCGCGGTCCGCGATGCGCCCGCCGATCACGGCGAGCACGTCCGCCTCGGCGAGCGGCCTGAGGTCGAGCCTGCGGCAGCGCGAGCGGAGCGTCGGCAGCAGCCGCGCCGGCGCGTGGGCGACGAGCAGCAGGACCGCGCGCGGCGGCGGTTCCTCGAGCACCTTGAGGAGCGCGTTGGCCGCGTTCGGGTTCATCTCGTCCGCCGCATCGACGATGACGACTCGCCAATCCGACAGTGCCGGAGTCAAGCGCAGGAACGCGCCCGCCGCGCGCACGTCGCCGACGACAATCTCGGTGCGCCGCCGTCCGCCGTCGCCCAGGCCCCGCTCGACCACGTGAAGGTCGGGATGACTGCGCGCGGCGATGAGCCGCGCCGCTTGGGACCCCCGGTCCACGTCCATCGACCCGGGCGGACGACCGGCCAGCAGCCAGCGGGCGAAGCGGTAGGCGAGCGTCGCCTTGCCGATGCCCGGCGGCCCGGCGATGAGCCAGCCGTGCGCGAGCCGGCCCGACAAACTGGCGCTCATCAAAGTTTGCTCGGCGGCACGATGCCCGATCAGGACGTGCCCGGCGCGCGGCTCGATCGCATCGCTCATGGCCGGTCCATCGCCGTCCGGCGCAGCACCTCGGCGAGGATGCGCTCGTGGACGGACGCGGGCGGAGCGGTCGCGTCGACGACGGCGCAACGCTCTGGCTCCGCCCGAGCGATCGCCAGGAAACCCTGCCGCAGGCGTTCGTGGAACCCGGCGTCCATCGCTTCGTAGCGATCCGCCCGGGCGCGCGTGCGAGCGCGCGCGAGACCCTCCGATACGGGCAGATCGAGGATCACCGTGACGTCGGGCTTGACCGCGCCCAGGGCGATGCGGTGCAGGGCCACGAGCTGGTCGAGACCGGCGCCGAGGCCATGGCCCTGATAGGCGAGCGTCGAGTCGGCGAACCGATCGCACACCACCCACTGGTCCCGGTCGAGCGCCGGGCGGATGAGACGGTGCCAATGGTCCGTGCGCGCCGCCCAGTGCAACAGCGCCTCGGTGAGCGGCAAGAACTCGGGCTCGCGGGGACGCAGCAGGAGCCCGCGCAGCGCCTCCGCGATCGGCGTGCCGCCCGGCTCGCGGGTCGTCGTCACGTCGAGCCCTCGTCGGCCGAGCGCATCGGCCAGCAACGCGACCTGGGTCGACTTGCCGGCACCCTCGCCCCCTTCGATCGTGATGAAGCGGCCCCGGCTCACCCGCCGCCGCTGCCCCACACGAGATACGTGGCCGCGGCGAACAGCCGCCGCAGCGTCGACAGCTCGCCCACGTCGGCGCCGGCCAGCAGCGGCCGCTCGACGTCAGCGTAGCCGGGCGCGCTGACGACGACGCGGCCGACCTCGGTGCCCTTGACGATCGGGGCCGGGATGGGGCCGTCGAAGATCGCCTTCACCACCATGCCCTTGCGTGCCTCGCGCGACAGCGTGACGACGAGCGGCTCGGCGGTCACGAGGGGCACCCTGTCGGCGGCGCCGAGCCACACGTCGGCATCAACCACCGATTCGCCCGCGCGGGTGAGCTGGTAGTTCCTGGTCTCGCGAAACGCCCAGTCGAGCAGGCGCTCGGCCTCCTGGGAGCGGACGTTGACGTTGTCGAGCCCGTTGACGACCAGGATGAGCCGACGCCCGTCGCGCACGGCCGACGCGGTCAGGCCATAGCCCGCCGCCTTGGTATGCCCGGTCTTGAGGCCGTCGGCGCCGATGTTCTTGTAAAGCAACGGGTTTCGGTTGCCCTGGCTGATCCCGTTGTACTCGAACGCGGTCTCCGAGAAGAGCGGGTAGTACTCGGGGAAGTGGTCGACGATCTGGCGCGCGAGCAGCGCGAGATCGCGCGCCGTGGTCAGATGCTGGGGGTCCGGCCAGCCCGAGGCGTTGCGGAACGTCGAGTTCGTCATGCCGAGCGCGTGGGCTCGCTCGGTCATCGCGTCGCCGAACGCCTCCTCCGATCCGGAAAGACCTTCGGCGAGCGCGACCGCCGCGTCGTTGCCCGACTGCACGATGACGCCGCGCAAGAGGTCGTCGACGCGGACCCTGGAGCCGACATCGATGAACATCTTCGAGCCGCCCATGCGCCACGCCCGCTCGCTGACCGGGAGCTCGTCCGCCATCTCGAGGCCGCCGTCGCGCAGCCGCTCGAAGACCATGTAGACGGTCATGATCTTGCTCATCGATGACGGCGCCATGAGCTCGTCGGCGTTTTTCTCGAACAGCACGACGCCCGTGGCATCGTCGACCAGGATCGCCTGCCGCGCCGTCGTCTCGAACGCCCCGGCGGGCGCGACGAGGCCAGGCACGAGAATTAGCCCGATGGCTAGGATCAGTTTCCGCATGCTCGACCTTCGCTTCTCGGTGTCGCGATTGGCCGCGGGCATCCTGTTTAGCCCCGTGCGTCCGTCGTGACCAGAGGTGGCGCGGCGCTCAATCGGTCGCGAGGCGCGCGTCGGTGAGGCCGAGGCCCCAGACCCGGCCCAGCACAACGTTCGCTTCCTCGCGGCTGACGTAGGGCCCCAGGCGCACCCGATAAAGCGGGGCACCGTTGACCGAGACGGCCGAGACGGCCGCCGCGCCAACCGAAGCGAGCCGGTCCTGAACGTCGCGGGCACGGACCTCGTCACCGAACGCACCGGCCTGGACGAAGATGTGAGCGATCCCGCCGTCGCCAGCCGGGCGCGCCGGCGCGACGGCGGCCAGAGGTTCGACCTCGACGAGCGCGGCCGAGGCGAGCACAACACCGCCCGCGGGCGCGGGCTCGGCGGCGACGACCGTGCCGTCGGGCACCGCGTCGTCCGGCGGGGGCACGACCTCGACGCGGACCTTCGCCGTGCCCCTGCCGTGGAACCCGAGCAGCTGCGCGGCGCGGCGCGAGACGTCGATCAGCCGGCCGTCGACGAAGGGCCCCCGGTCGTTAACGCGGAGCACGAGCGCACGGCCGTTCTCGAGGTTCGTCACGCGCACGTAGGTCGGCATCGGCAAGGTCTTGTGCGCGGCGGTCAGCGCGTTCTGGTCGTAGACCTCGCCGTTCGCCGTGCGCAAGCCGTGAAACCCCGGGCCGTACCACGACGCGACGCCCTCGGCCCGATAATCCGGATCCGCCTCGGGGTAGTACCAGACCCCGTAGACCTGATAGGGCTTGCCGACCTTGTACTGGCCTTGATCGGAGTCCTCGCCGAGCACGGACTTCACAACGTGCCCGAGCAGGCTGGTCTCGGCGCAGGCGCCGAGCAGCAGCGCGAGCACGCAGGCCGAGGCCGCGTTCACTGGCTGGTGCCCGCCGCGGCCAACAGATCGGCCAGCGTGACGACCGACATCGCGAAATAGTCGGATCGGTTCCAGCGCAGGATCACCTGATAGTTGTCGAACACCATGTAGGTCACGCCGCGCTCGCCTGCCGGGCGGACCAGGGCCGCCTTGGTGGAATCGGCGGGAAAGTCATGGCCGTCGATCGGCGCGACGCCGAGCGTTCGCCAGGCGCCGACGTCGCGCACGGTCCGGTTGCCGATCAGGCCGGACTCGAAGCCATCGGGAAGCACGACCGGAAAACCCCACGCCTGAGCCCTGCGCCAGCCCGCCTTCGCCAGGTAGTTCGCGGCCGAGGCGAAGACGTCCGCACGGGTCGTCCAGATGTCGCGCCGTCCGTCGCTGTCGAAATCGACGGCGTAGGAGCGGAAGCTCGACGGCATGAACTGGCTCTGCCCCATGGCACCGGCCCACGACCCGAGCATCAGGTCCGGCGTGGTGTGGCCTTCGTCGAGGATGGCGAGGGCGTTGAGGAGCTCCTTGCGAAAGTACGTTGAGCGCCGGCCATCGTAGGCGAGCGTCGCCAGGGCGGCGATCACGGAATACTGGCCCATGTACTCGCCGAAGCGCGATTCGAGTCCCCACAGGGCGACGAGGTATTCCACCGGGACGCCATAGCGGGCCTCGACCTGCTCGAGCAGGGCCCGATTGCTCGCCAGGTTCGCCTGCCCGTCGCGCACCATGGCGTCCGTCACCCGCTTCGCCATGTACTCGGCGAACGTCATGGTGACCTCGGGCTGGCTGCGGTCGAGCTCGATGATGCGGGCGATCGGCCCGCTGACGCCGGCGAAGGCGCTGTCCAGGGTCGCCTCGGCGATCCCTTGCGCCCGGGCCTCCTTCCGCACCGACGCAACGAACTCGGCGAAGGTCGCCGCATGGCCGACGGCGATCGAGGCCGCCAGCACGGCAAGCGCGGCAACCAGCGCGTACCCGGTACGCAGGCGCTTCGATTCCATGATCCCTCGGCCGAATGCCGGACCTTTATTGCCATCGAGCGCGACGGGGCGCAACGCTAGCCCTGGCGCGCGCCAGCGCGCGGCTGTACGAAGCGGCTCGACCTGCCAACTCGAGACCCGCCCATGGGTTCATCGACCAGCGCCGTGCTCGTCATCAACGCCGGTTCCTCCAGCATCAAATTCGCTGTCTTCGACATGCGTGATGATGCAGGCGAGGTAAGGGAAATAGCGCGCGGGCAATTCGAGGAAATAGGGCGAGATCCAACATTCTGGATGAGATCCACGGCTGGAGGCATGCTTGAGCCGGCGCTGGCCGCGGGCGCCGACCACGCGGCGTGCCTCTCCGTGCTGCTCGATACGCTCGCCGGCGCGTCGCGGCACGTCCGGCTGGCCGGAGTCGGTCATCGCATCGTCCACGGCGGGCCGACGTTCGCCGCGCCGACACGCATCGACGACTCGACCCTGGCCGAGATCGAGTCGCTGGGAACGTTGGCGCCCCATCATCAGCCGCACAACGTCGCGGCGATCCGGGCCGTCCGCGAGCGCCGGCCCGACCTGGCACAGGTCGCCTGCTTCGACACGGCGTTCCATGCGAACCAGCCCCCCGAGGCGCGACGGCTGCCCTTGCCGGTGGCGTACGAAGAACGAGGCATCAAGCGTTACGGCTTCCACGGTCTGTCGTTCGAGTCGATCATCGCCGTGCTGCCCGGCGTGACCGGCGAAGCACTGCCGCGCCGGCTCGTCGTCGCCCACCTCGGCAACGGCGGCAGCCTGTGCGCGATCCGCGACGGCCAATCGGTGGCCACGACCATGGGGTTCTCGACGCTCGACGGCGTGCCCATGGGGACCCGGTCCGGGTCAATCGATCCCGGGGTGTTGCTCCATCTGCTGCTCGAGGAGGGTCTCGCGCCCACGGCGCTTCACGACCTGCTCTACAACCGAAGCGGGCTTCTGGGCGTCTCGGGCCTGAGCGCGGACATGCGCGAACTCCTGGCGAGCCGCGACCCGCGGGCCGCGGCGGCCTTGCGTTGGTACGGCTATCGGGTGGCGCGCGAGATCGGCTCGCTGGCCGCGGCGCTCGAGGGCCTCGATGCACTCGTGTTCACGGGCGGGATCGGTCTTCACGCCGCCCCCGTTCGCCTCGCGATCATGGACCGTTGCCGCTGGCTCGGGTTGGAGCCCGACGCGGACGCGAACGCGGCGGGTGGGCCGCGCATCGCCACGCCATCGAGCCGGGTCACGGCGTGGGTCGTGCCGACCGACGAGGAGGCGGTGATCGCGCGCCACACTTGGCGCCTGATCCGCTGACGATCGGCTTGCCCAGGCTCGCCCGAGGCTTTACGCCTGAGCGCGAGGGAGGCGGACCTGCCCAACCGACGCTCGCGTTTCGGCGACCCGGCCGTCGAGACCTCGCCCCGGATCGGCGACGAGGTCAAGACGACCACCTGTTACATGTGCGCGTGCCGGTGCGGCATCCGCGTCCACGTGCGCGACGGCCGGCTGCGCTACATCGAAGGCAACCGGGCCCACCCTGTGAATCGCGGCGTGATCTGCGCCAAGGGCTCGGCCGGGATCATGCAGCAGCACTCGCCGGCCAAGCTCACGCAGCCGCTCTTGCGGATCGGCGAACGGGGCGAAGGCAAGTTCAAGCCGATCACGTGGGACGAGGCGCTCGCCACCGCGACCCGATGGCTTTCGCGCATCAGGGCGAACGACCCGCGCAAGTTCGCGTTCTTCACCGGCCGCGACCAGAGCCAGATGCTCACCGGCTGGTGGGCGGCCCAGTTCGGCACGCCCAACTACGCCGCCCACGGCGGCTTCTGCTCGGTCAACATGGCGGCCGCCGGGCTCTACACCATCGGCGGCGCGTTCTGGGAGTTCGGCACGCCCGACTGGGAGCGCACCAAGTACCTGATGCTGTTCGGCGTCGCCGAGGACCACGATTCCAACCCGATCAAGATCGGGCTGGGCAAGCTCAAGGGGCGCGGCGCCAAGGTCGTCTCGGTCAACCCGGTACGCACGGGGTACTCGGCCATCGCCGACGAGTGGATCGGCATCCGGCCGGGCAGCGACGGCCTGTTCGTCATGGCCTTGATTCACGAGCTGCTGCGCACCCGCCGCGTCGATCTCGAGTTCCTGGTGCGCTATACCAACGCGCCCTGGCTCGTCATCGAGGCGCCGGGACAACCCGATGACGGCCTGTTCGCGCGCGACGATGCCGGCGAGCCCTTGTGCTGGGACCGCGTGGCCGACCAACCGCGCAGTGCGCTCGCGGCGGACGTATCGCCTGCGCTCCAAGGCGCGTTCACGCTGGCCGACGGCCGGCGCGCCCGCCCCGTCTTCGACCTGATCCTCGCGCGCTACGGCGATGCGGCGTACGCGCCGGAACGCGCCGCCGAACGAACGGACGTGTCGGCGGAGACGATCCGGCGCATCACGGCCGAGCTCGCCCACGTCGCGTTCGACCAGGCCATCACGCTCGAGGTGCCGTGGACCGATTGGGCCGGCCGACGCCACGACCGCGTGGTCGGGCGCCCGGTCGCCATGCACGCCATGCGCGGCATCTCGGCCCATGCCAACGGTTTCCAGACGTGCCGGGCGATTCACCTGCTGCAGATGCTGCTCGGCACCATCGACGTGCCCGGCGGGTTCCGTTACAAGCCGCCGTTTCCGAGGCCCATACCCCCGGCGCCCCGTCCCGCGGGCCACGCGGCCGACGTGGCGCCGGACCGACCCATGGCCGGTCCGCCGCTCGGTTTCCCGCGCTCGCCGGCCGACCTGCTGGTCGAGCCGGACGGCACGCCCCGGCGCATCGACAAGGCGTATTCGTGGGAGGCGCCGCTCGCCGCCCACGGCTTGATGCACATGGTCGTCCGCAACGCCTGGGCGGGCGACCCCTACCCGATCGACACGCTGCTCCTGTTCATGTCGAACATGAGCTGGAACTCGGCCATGAACACGACCGAGACCATGCGCATGCTGACCGACAAGGACGCGGCAACCGGCGAGTACCGGATTCCGCGCATCATCTACGCGGATGCCTACGCCTCCGAGATGGTCGGCTATGCCGACCTGGTCCTGCCCGACACGACGTACCTCGAGCGCCACGACTGCATCTCGCTGCTCGATCGACCGATCAGCGAGGCGGACGCGCCGGGCGATGCGATCCGCCAGCCGGTACTGACGCCGGATCGCGACGTGCGGCCGTTCCAGGACGTGCTGATCGACCTCGGCGCCCGGCTCGGGCTGCCCGGGCTGGTCAAGGACGACGGCACGCCACGCTATCCCGGCGGCTTCCCCGACTACATGGTGCATCACGAGCGCCTGCCGGGGGTCGGCCCGCTGGCCGGCTGGCGCGGCGCCCAAGGCGAGGACCACGGACGCGGCGCCCCGAACCCCGACCAGCTCGCGCGCTACAAGGAGCACGGCTGTTTCTGGCACCGGCCGCTGCCCGAGGACCAGCGGTTCTACCGCCACGCCAACCGGCGCTATCTCGATTGGGCCGCCGAGGCGGGCTTCATTCCGCCGGTGCGCCAGATCGTGCTGCAGCTCTACAGCGAGGAGATGCAGAGCTTCCGCCTCGCCGCCCAAGGCCACGGGCCCGTGCAACCGCCCGACCATCGGCGGGCCGGGGTCGTCGAGGCGTTCGACCCCCTGCCCCATTGGCAGCCGGCGCCGCGCGGCCACGGCGACAAGGCCGAGTTCCCGCTTTACGCGATCACCCAGCGCCCCATGCCGATGTACCACGCCTGGGGTTCGCACAACGCCTGGCTGCGCCAGATCCTGGGCGAGAATCGACTCTATCTGTCGCGCGCGCTCGGCCACGAGCTCGGCATCGAGGACGACGACTGGGTCTGGGTCGAAAGCCCGACGGGGCGGTTGCGAGTCCAGGCAAGGCTCATGGACGGCGTGCACCCGCGCACGGTCTGGACGTGGAACGCGGTCGGCAAGCGCTCGGGCGCCTGGAACCTCGATGCGGACGCGCCCGAATCCCGGCGCGGGTTCCTGCTCAACCACTTGATCCCCGACGTGCTCGGCGACCGCTCGAACAGCGATCCGATCACCGGCCAGGCGGCGTGGTACGACCTGCGGGTCCGCGTGAGCAAGGCGCCGGCGCCGGCCGATGATCACGCCGAGCCGCGCTTCGCGACCGTGCCGCCGGCGCCCGGCCTGCCGACGCGGCCCGCTATCCTGCGCTACGGTGCTTCGTTTCGAGGGCCGGAACGGTGACCAGCCTGCCGAGCCATCCGACCGGGAAAACGCTCGGTCTCGTCATCGACCTCGACACCTGCGTCGGCTGCCACGCCTGCGCGGTCGCGTGCAAGGAGTGGAACACCGGCGGCCATATGGCCCCCCTGCCCGACCGCGACCCCTACGGTCCCAACCCCTCGGGAGTCTGGTTCAACCGGGTTCACAGCTTCGAGGTCGACGGGCCGGGCGGAGGGCGCACGGTCCACTTCCCCCGCTCGTGCCTGCACTGCGCCGAGCCCGAGTGCGTCACCGTGTGCCCCACGGGCGCCTCGTACAAACGCGCCGAGGACGGCATCGTGCTCATCGACGAGGACAAGTGCATCGGCTGCAAGCTGTGCTCGTGGGCGTGTCCGTACGGCGCGCGCGAGTTCGACGACGATGCCGGCGTCATGAAGAAGTGCACGCTGTGCATCGACCGCATCTACAACGACAATCTGGAGGTCGTGGACCGCGTGCCGGCGTGCGTCGCGGTTTGTCCGGTCTCCGCGCGCCATTTCGGCGATCTGGGCGATCCCCGGTCGGAGGTGTCCCGCCTGGTCGCCGAGCGCGGCGGGCGCGACCTGATGCCCGAGCTTGGCTACAAGCCGGTCAACAAGTACCTGCCGCCGCGCCCGCGCAAGTCCGTGCTGCCGGCTGGTGGCGGTACGCGCGAGTCGACCGCCGGCGCGACCGGCGTGCTCGGCTGGCTCGACCGCATGCTTTCGCGTTGACGATCGCGTGCACCCGGCGCTTTCCGTCATCGTCTTCACCGTCGCCTCGGGCGCGGGCTATGGCATGCTCATCATCGTTTCCGCGCTGTCGTTGCTCGGCTGGAGCCGACCGGTCATCGATCAGGGCATCGCGGCGCGATGGCACGGCATCGCGGAGCTCGTGGTCGCGTTGGGGATGGCCGGGCTCGGGCTCTTCGCCTCGACGTTCCATCTCGGCCGACGCGAGCGAGCATGGCGCGCGTTCAGCCAATGGCGTTCCTCGTGGCTGTCGCGCGAAGGAATCGTTTCGCTCGCGACCTTCGCTCCGGCGCTCGCCTTCGCGTGGGTCCGATATACCGAAGGCGTCGTGCGCGGCCCATGGCAGCTAGCGCCGGCGGGTTGTCTCGCCGGCGCCGTGGCCACCCTGGTCTGTACCGGGATGATCTACGCCAGCCTGAAGCCCATTCGACAGTGGCGCGATCCGCGGGTCGTGCCGGCCTACGTTGCGCTCGCGCTTGCCTCGGGCGCGGTCATGACATTGCTCGTCGGCTGGGCCTTCGGGGCGCCGCCGAACGCCGCGTTGACGGCGTTCGCGGTCGCCGCGCTGATCGGTGCGGCGGCGGTCAAGCTCAGCTACTGGCGCGCGATCGACCGTGGCCGATCGGCGAGCACGACCGCATCCGCGATCGGACTTAACGAGGCGACGAGCGCGCGCCTGCTCGATCCGCCGCACACGGGAACCAACTACCTGCTAGAGGAGATGGGGTTTCGCGTCGCGCGCAAGCACGCTTTGACGTTACGCCGAGCCGCGCTTGTCGTTGGGTTCGTCCTGCCGGCGATCCTGGTTGTCGTGGCCCACGCGGCGGGGGCACTCGCCGTCGCCGTTGCCGTCGTCGCGAACCTGGTCGGCACCGCGATCGAGCGCTGGCTCTTCTTCGCCGAGGCGACGCATACGGTGACGCTCTACTACGGCGCGCGCGCCGTCTGACGGAGGATTGGCCATGCCGAAACGCCCGAACATCCTGCTCATCATGGCGGATCAGCTCGCGCCGCAGTTCCTCGGCGCCTACGGGCATCCGCTCGTCCGCTCGCCCAACATCGACCGGCTGGCGGAACGCGGCGCCGTGTTCGACGCCGCCTACTGCAACGCGCCCCTGTGCGCGCCGGCGCGCTACGTGCTGATGACGGGGCGGCTGCCGTCCAGGATCGCGGCGTGGGACAACGCCTGCGAGCTGTCGGCCGAGATCCCCACGTTCGCGCACTACCTGTCGTCGCTCGGCTACCGGACGTGCCTCAGCGGCAAGATGCACTTCTGCGGGCCCGACCAATTGCACGGCTTCCAGGAACGCCTGACCACCGACGTCTACCCGGCCGACTTCACGTGGACGCCGGACTGGGACGACTGGCAGCGCCCGCTCGACTGGTACCACACCATGGACGTGGTGCGGACCGCGGGCCCATGCACCCGTTCGAGCAATCTCGACTACGACGACGAGGTGGCGTTCACCGCCAGGCGCTGGCTGTTCGACCTCGCCCGTGGCGGCGGCGGAGAGCCGTTCTGCCTGGTCGTGTCGTTCATCAACCCGCACGATCCCTACACGAACCGGGCGGAATACCTCGAGCGTCATGCCCTGGCCGACGTCGACATGCCGGCGACGACGGCGCGCGAGGTCACACCCGACGCCCACTCGGAACGGCTGATGCGGGCGATCCGCATGGTGGACCCGGCGCCGACCGAGGACCAGGTGCGCCGCGCCCGGCACGCCTACTACGGCTCGATCGCCTACGTCGACGATCGCATCGGCGAGCTCATCGCGACTCTGGACGAGGCACGGTTTGCCGACGATACGGTCGTGATCGTGACGGCCGATCACGGTGACATGCTCGGCGAGCGCGGCATGTGGTTCAAGATGCACTGGTACGAGCACGCGGCCCGCGTGCCGCTGATCGTCACGGCGCCCAAGGATATCGCGCCGCGCCGCGTCCGCGCGGCGGTTTCGCACGTCGACCTGCTGCCAACACTCGTCGAGCTGGCCACCGGCGGCGGGCCTTATCCCTACCCGACGCCGATCGAAGGCCGCTCGCTCCTGCCCCACGTCTCGAACGGATCGGGTCACGACGAGGCGATCGGCGAGTACTTCGCCGAGGGATCGCCGGGCCCGGTGCTCATGATCCGGCGCGGCGACATGAAGGCCATCCTGTCCGCCGCCGACCCGCTGCTGCTCTATCGTCTCG
>JBBDQV010000095.1:0-36583 GCA_040905845.1 Alphaproteobacteria bacterium
GCACGCGTCGCGAACCGCGTGGCAGGCGCGAACCGGACAGCCGTGGGTCAAGCCCAGCCATGACGACCAAGGAAACCCTCCGTCTGGACATTCTCAAACGGTCTCTAATACCAGCGGCCCTTGTCTCCGACTCCTCGCATCAAAACCCGCCATGGCGAGGAGGGCGTAGCCCCCTTCGACGCCGCCCGCGGCGTCGCGGAAGGCACAGGCTTGAAGCCATCCATGGGCTGCGAGGGCCGTGCGGTTGCCCTGGATCGCTTCGCCTTCGGCTCGCGATGACGGACCAGAAGGGATCGGACAGGTCAACATCAAGGGCCGTTGGTATAAGTACCTGGTTGAGTTCAAACTCTAATCAGGTAATCCAGCTGCCCGGAGCAGGTATCGTTCACGTTGCATGCGGTCATGATCCGCGCAGGGGGTCGATCTAAACCATTGCGCGACAGAGAAATCGGGTGCCCTGGCAAGAATCTGGGCCGCTAGGGCCCTGGCGTCTTCCTGGTCGCCACGTTCCATGAGCGCGAGAACGAGTTCAACTCGCGGCGGCAAGGCGTCGACGCCGACGTCGAGGCCGTTCGAGAGCGTCGCGATGGCTTCGTCGAGCCGGCCCAGGAGCCGCAACACACGTCCGAGATTCCATCGGTGCCATCGCGGCGGATTGGGGCTCAGACGCAATGCGGTGTCCATGAGAGCACGGCTGCGCTCGAGGCTTCCGCAATGATTCAACGTGAGGGCGAGGAGCGCGGCGGCCTCGGCATCGTGCGGACCCATGCGGACCGCTTGCTCGCCATGCGCGATCGCGGTCGCACAGTCTCCGCGCACGAACGCGATGTGGCCGAGGAGGCTTAACGTCCTGCCGCGCGTACGATCGATCTCCAAGGCCTTGCCGGCAAGGGCCTCGGCCAAGGTCAGGGACTCCTCGGCATCGCTCGCCCAGCCGAACTGGGCCTCGATGAGATGGGTCCAGGCCAGTCCCTCATACGAGCCGGCGTAGGCCGGGTCGAGCTCAATGGCCCTCTCGTAGAGCGCGCGGGCGTCGAGAATGTCGCCGTGCGACAGTCGTCGAAGCAACAGGTGACCTTGGCCCGCAAGAAGCCACGCTTCAAGGTTGCGGGTGCCGTGGGCCAGAGAGATCCGTTCTTGTTGACCCTCGGTGAGACTCACCCGCAACGCCGTGATCGCCTCGAGTGTCACGCGATCCTGAAGCGCGAGGACATCCTTGACGCGGCCCTCGAAACGCTCCGCCCAAAGCTGACGTCGCGTGGCGACATTCGTGAGTTTGGCCCAAATGCGCACGCGATCGGCGATACATTGGACCTTTCCCGACAGTGTGTACGCGGCGCCAATCCCCGTGTCTCGGCCAGCTTCAATGGCGGTCGCCGGTTCCCCCGCGACGATGTCCATGTCGGCAACCGTTGTCAGGGCGGTCGTGATGTCCTCCGTGATCCCAGCGGCCAGAGCCTCCTGAGTCCGATCGTCGTTCAGCGCCAAGAACGGGAGCACGAGAATCGAGGGCGTCGACCAACTTGACTCACTTGAATCTCCGGTCGGCGTCGGGGTCGCCATGCGGGATGGCGTCGCGGAGCGCTGCCGCGCCGCGATGGGCCGATCTCCTTGCCTCCCTTCATGGCCGAGAATCTGCCGGTAAAGCTTCAACGTATCCGCGTCCGGCTCCGTATCGAGTTCGCGCCGGAGCGTTTCGGAGCAAAGGCGAACTGCCTCAACGCGTCGGCGCGGCGGTCCGCCAGGGCGTACGCGCGCATCAGCACGCGGTGCCCCGGCTCATGCAGCGAGTCCAGGGCCACGAGTCGACGCGACGCTTCCACCGCGCCTTCCGAGTTCCCGCTGTCGATCTCGAGTTCGGCGAGCCGCTGAAGGACATCGCGCATCCGGCCACGCCAAAGGGAACGCTGCGCCGTGAGCCACTCCTCGAACCCCTCGGATTGCAGGAACAGCCCCTCGAGCAGATCGCCTCGGTAGAGCTCCGCCGCGGCGCGCAGTGACGCGCTGCCACCGCGTGTCACCAGTTCCTCGAAGGTCCTTGCGTCGATCTCCGCCGTGCCCGAGGCAAGCCGGACCGCGCCGGGGTTCGCGACGAGGATCTCGGCGTCATGGTCATCGAGCGCCTTTCGCATGCCGAGCAGGCACTGCCTCAGGCTGTGCCGCGCCTGCGCTTCCCCTCGGCGCTCCCAGAGTAAGGCGGTGATCCGGTCGCGGGAAACCGACTCGACGCCGGCCAGTGCAAGCACCGCGAGTAGGGCCTGGGCATGACGACCGAGGGGCGTGACGGCCCCGCCAGCCCTGTCGGTGGCCCGGAACGGTCCGAGGACCTCCAATCGAATTCGGTGCTGTGCGCGCATGCCGATGACCGGTCGAGTTCGGCGATCCGTTGCCGACGAGGGATATCGGTGCGGGAACGCTCCCGGGCCGCGCCAGGGTTCGGCATGATCCTAGAGCAACCCTCATTTGACGGCCAATGACGCGGATTTGACGCCTTTGCTGCGCCGTGGCGGACGGCCCTTTGACGGCCGGGCGCGATATTCACCGGCAGCATGACGCGAAGGCCTGAACATCTCGCCCCGACGCGTTCTGCGACAATGCGAAGGAGATCGGCACATGACGCGGCAGACAATCGTTTCCACGACACCGCTCCCCACTTCATCTCGTGGCGCGGTACTTCCAAGCCCGAAGATCCGATTTCGGGAAGGGAATCACGGCGGTTTTTACCGAACCGTCAGAGCGCGCGTGAACCGGTACTTCGAAGCGGCGGGCAAGAGCCGGTTCGCCGACGCATCGATCTACGCGAAGGGAACTCTCTTCGCGGCGATGGCGATGACCTGCTACGGGCTGATCCTATTCGGCGGCTTCGGGCCTTGGACCATGCTCGTCCTGGCGATCGGCTACGGTGTCTCCGCCCTGTTGCTGTCGATCAACGTGGCGCACGACGCGGCCCACGACGCGCTGGCACCGAGCCGCGCGGTCAATCGCATCGTGCAGACCCTGTGCTTCACGCTTCTGGGCGCGGACCCGTACCTGTGGCGGCTGCGCCACGTCAAGTCGCACCACACCTTCCCCAACGTGAACGGCTGCGACATCGACATCGACAGCAATGCGTTCCTGCGGCTCTCGCCGAACCATCCGCGTCGCTGGTACCAGCGCTTCCAGCACTTCTACGCACCGTTCATCTTCTGGCTGGTCGACATCGACACCGTGTTCTTCAAGGACGTCCAGTACCTGTTCAGGCGTCGCCTCGCCAACATGGTGGACATTCGGCATCCCGCCAGCGCCTATCTGATGTTCGTCCTGTGCAAGGCGGGCTACCTGTCGATCGTCTTCGTGATCCCGGCGCTCGTCCTGCCGTTGCCCTTGTGGCAGGTGCTGCTGGGCTGGATGATCATGAGCTTCGTGAGCTCGGCCGCGTTCATCTATCTCCTCATCGGCACCCATTTCGCCGAGGAGACGGCTTTCCCCGAGGTCAATGGCGACGGGACGATCGATCACGACTGGGCGACACACGCCATGATCACGTCACTCGACTGGAGCCCCTGCAGCCGACTCGCCCATTTCATCGCAGGAGGCGCGAACGCTCACGCCGCCCATCACTTGTTTCCCAACGTTTCGCACGCCCACTACATACCGATCACGCGGATCATCGCGACGACGGCCGCCGAGTTTGGCATCCCCCACAACGTGGCGACCTTGCCGCGCATGATCCGTTCGCATTTCAGGTTCCTGAAGGCGATGGCTCGGTCGGAGCCACGACCCCGCGGGGAGCCGGCGTCTTCGACACGTGAACGCTCCCCGGCGTTGCGCGGAGCCCTAGCCTAGCCTGGCCCGGCGATCGAGCTGGTACGCACCAAGGAGGGGACGATGTCGGCAGGACCCTACGGCGTTCTTCTCCAGAGAAAGGGCTACCTCGCGCTCCTCGCGACACAGTTCCTGGGCGCGCTCAACGACAACCTGTATCGCATCATCGTGTCGCTCTACGCCGTGACGATCGCGTCGACGGCCAGCGGCAACGGAAGCTACCTGGCGCTGGCGGGCGCACTCTTCATCCTCCCTTACCTCCTGTTTTCCGGACTAGCAGGTTCCCTGGCTGACAGCTACAGCAAGCGCTCGGTCCTCATCGTGATCAAGGCCTGCGAGGTCGGGATCATGAGCCTCGGGCTGGGCGCTCTGGTCTCAGGCAGCATCGCGTTCATGCTCGTCGTGCTGTTCCTGATGGCCACCCATTCGGCCTTCTTTAGCCCTGCGAAGTACGGGATCCTGCCTGAGATGTTCGCCGACCACCAGCTCTCCCGGGTCAATGGTCTCGGGGAGATGTGCACGTTCCTCGCGATCATCCTGGGCACGACGCTGGGTGCGGTGGCCTTCGACGCGTGGGGTGACAACCTCGTCTACGTCGGGGCGTTTCAAGTCGCTGTCGCTGCCGTGGGCCTGACAGCCAGTCTTGGAATCGAAAGGACCCCACGCGCCCGCGCCGACTCCAAGCTTGCCTCGCTTCCGTGGAACGAGGTCGCGAAGGGCTTTCGAGAGGTCTATACGACGCGGCCCCTCTGGTTCGCGGTTCTTGGCATCACCTATTTCTGGTTCCTGGGCTCGCTTCTGCAACTCGACATCGTGCTGCTCGGCGACGAAGTCATGGGGCTGAGCGAGACGCGCATCGGCCTGCTCCAGGCAGCATTGGGCGTCGGCATCGCCATCGGCAGTGTCGTCGCCGGCCGACTCGCCGGCGACCGGGTCGAACTGGGTCTGGTTCCTCTCGGATCGATCGGCATGGGGTTCGCGGGCTGCGCCGTCGTCTGGGCAACGCCGTCCTTTCCGCTCGTCGCCGCGACGCTCCTGCTCGTGGGCGTCACCGGCGGCTTCTTCATCGTGCCCCTCGTCGCCTTCCTGCAGCAACGGTCGAGTCCGGAGCGGCGCGGCCGACTGATCGCGACGAACAACGTGCTCAACATGCTCGGCGTGCTCGCGACCTCGGCCGTGATCTATGGGGCGCATGACATGGCTGGGGTAACGGCCGACGATCTGGCCCTCGCCGTCAGCATCGCGACCTTCGTGGTCACGGCTTACATCATTTGGCTGATGCCAGATGCCCTGACCCGATTTCTCCTCTATCTGCTGACGCATAGTCTCTACCGCATCCGGGTCGTCGGCCCCGAGAACGCGCCGACGCGTGGTCCGGCGCTCCTTGTCTGCAACCACGTTTCATTCGTCGACGGTCTCTTGGTCACCGCCGCGATCCCGCGCGCCGTGCGTTTCATCGTCAACCGATACTTCTACGAGCTGTGGCCGCTGTCGTGGTTCATGCGGCTGATGCGGGCGATCCCGGTGTCCGAGGGGAATCCCAGAGACATCATCCGATCCCTGGCCCAGGCACGACGCGAACTCGAGGCCGGCCATGTCGTTTGCATCTTCGCGGAAGGCGCGATCACGCGTACCGGCAACCTTCTCCCCTTCAAGCGTGGATTCGAGCGGATCATCGCCGGCCTCGACGTGCCGATCATCCCGGTGCACCTCGATCAGGTCTGGGGCAGCATCTTCAGCTTCAAGGGCCGCCGCTTCGTCTGGAAGTGGCCCGAGCGCCTGCCGTACCCCGTCACGCTGTCGATCGGTAAGGCGTTGCCGTCTTCGGCACGCGCGTTCGAGGTGCGTCAGGCGATCCAGGAATTGGCGGCGGACGCGGCGTGGCACCGCCGCTCCTCACGCGACCTCCTGCACCTGCGGTTCCTGCGCACCGCCAAGCGACGCTGGCGTTCGCTGGCCATGGCGGATTCGACCGGGGCGCGCCTCTCCTTCGGCCGCCTGCTGGCCGCGAGCCTGCTCCTCTCGCGTGACCTCCGCCGCATGCGGCCAGATGACAGGGTCGTCGGCGTGCTGCTGCCGGCTTCGGTCGCCGCGGCGATCGCCAACCTCGCGATTCTCTTCGCCGGCAAGGTATCCAGCAACCTCAACTTCACGACCGGCGAGCAGGCGCTCGAATTGGCTGGCTCGCGCTCGGGGCTTCGAACGACCTTGACCTCACGAACCTTCCTCGCCAAGTCCAAGATTCCGGTCAACGAAAATCATGTCTTCATCGAGGACCTGTTCGGGCGCGTGGGAACGCTGCGAAAACTCGTCGCGGTCGTGCTGTGCCGGCTGCTTCCCGTGCCTGTCCTCGAAGCCATGATGCCGCGACCCCCCGATGGGCCCACCGGCACGGCGACCATTCTCTTCTCGAGCGGAAGCACGGGTGATCCCAAGGGCGTTCTCCTCTCGCATCACGCAATCCTGTCCAACGTCGAGGCAATTGCCCAGGTCTTCCAACTCGACCAGCGCGATCGCATCATGGGCGTGTTGCCGTTCTTTCATGCCTTCGGCCTGACGGGGACCCTGTGGGCCCCGCTCATCTGCGGGTTGACCGCCGTCTACCACGCCAATCCCCTGGAGGCTAAAACCGTAGGCCGCATGGTCTCGGAACACGGCGCTACGCTCATGATCGCGACGCCCACGTTCTGCCGGGCCTACGTCTCAGGGTGTGCCGCCGAGGACTTCAAGTCGCTGCGGCTCGCCGTGGTCGGCGCGGAGAAGTTGCAGGACGACATCGCGGGCCGCTTCAGGGAGAAGTTCGGCGTCGATCTTCTCGAAGGCTATGGCGCCACCGAGCTGGGTCCCGTGGTCGCCGTCAACGTACCCGACGTCGCGCACTGGTCCGTTCGGCAGACGGGTGTCAAGCCGCGCACCGTGGGGCATCCTCTCCCTGGCGTTGCGTTGAAGGTCGTGGATCCGGAGATGGGTCAGAGCTTGTCCGAGGGGCAAGAAGGTCTCGTCCTCGTCAAGAGCGCGAGCTGCATGCTCGGCTATCTGGACGACCCGACGAGGACGGCCGAAGTGATGCGCGACGGCTGGTATGTGACGGGCGATATCGGCGCGCTCGATGGAGACGGTTTCCTGCGCATTACCGACCGCATGACGCGATTCAGCAAGGTCGGCGGCGAGATGGTGCCGCACCTGAGGATCGAGGAGGTCGCTGGCGCCACACCGGGCGTGCACCTTTGCTTCGCGACGGGAATATCGGACGTGAAGCGCGGCGAACGGATCGTCCTTCTCTTTACCGGGAGCGAGGCGGTTTCCCCGCGATCCGTGTGGGAGCATCTGGTCGCGTCCGACCTGCCGAGACTCTGGGTCCCACGCAACGCCGACGTCTACCGCGTGGAGGCGATCCCCATCCTCGGAACGGGGAAGACGGACCTTCGGAAAGCACGCCTCATGGCCCACGATCTGGCGGAGGGCCGGCCTCCGGACACCTTCGAAGGGGCCTCCGCATGAGCATTCTTTCCGTCAACTCCGACGATGCCTGCCGCGCCGCTTACATTCGGTGCGGACATGCATAGGTCGTCCAAGGGAACCGGTTCCGTGGAAAACTATCGTTCGCTCGCCGAGTTCTGGCCATACTACTTGGAATAGCATCGCGACCCTCTGACGCGATGGCTTCATTTCGCGGGCAGGTCCGGCGCCATCCTGTGCCTCGTTGGCGCGGCCTTCTTGGGCTCCGCGTGGCCGGCTGTGGCGGCGCCGTGCGTAGCTTATGGCCATCCATGGGCGGGCCATTTCCTTGTCGAAGAAAATGCTCCCGCGACGTTCCGGTATCCGCTTCCGAGCATGGCCGCCGACCGACGAAGATCTCGACCACCTCGAGAATGCTGAGTACGGAGTCGCGGTCAATGGCGTCGGCGTCCCGTGCGATCTCGCGCCTGGCGATCTCCAAGAGGACAAGAACGTCGTACGACGTAAGCTGAATGGATCGGCACGCCGCCAGGACCATGGCGCGACCAACGGGGTCCGCCGAGGGCTCGACCGTGTCGACGGGCTCCTCGATCGCAAGGCAACGTCGATGTCGTGCGAACGACGCGAAATCGATCATGTCCGACAAGTTGTCTCTCCGATACCACCCGACACGGTACAAGGGACGGCGAATCGGCGGATCTATTCCCTGTTCTCCGGGTACATTGGTTCAATCGCGTCGAGAAACAGAGAGCCACGATGCCCAAGAAGGCATGATGCCGAAGGGCCAGAGCCCACGAAGTTCGCTCCGTGACATTCCTTACGTCGTGGGCCAGGTGCGTGCGTACCACCAGCGCACCAAGCACATGCCCCAGCGTTACGCGCCGGGGCCGGGTCACATGGACTGGGCCAATCAACCTGACCCGTTTCGTCGCTACGCAGGCGCGCCGATCGTCGAACTGCCACTGGTCCAAGACGACGGAACGCCATCGTATGACGCTCTGTTCCGTGCCGAGCAAGACCCGCCGCGGCCGCTGACGGCCAGCAGCCTCGGTCTATTCCTCGAGCTGTCGCTCGGAATCACCGCCTGGAAGGAGTTTCGCGGAACGCGTTGGGCCCTGCGCAGCAATCCCTCGAGCGGCAACCTGCACCCGACCGAGGGCTATGTCGTGCTGACGGCGATCGCGGGCGTGTCGCATCGCCCCGGGGTGTACCACTACGCGCCACGGGAACATGCACTCGAGCGACGATCCTGTCTCGGCGATGCGGCATGGCGTATCCTTGCCGCGGGCCTTCCGGCGGGCACCTTCCTCGCCGGCCTTGCGTCGGTGCATTGGCGCGAAGCCTGGAAGTATGGCGAACGCGCCTACCGCTACTGTCAGCATGATGCGGGCCATGCTCTTGGCGCGATGTGCTTCGCTGCCGCTGCCTTGGGCTGGCGCGTAGCACACCTGTCGACCCTATCCGACGCTCAGGTCGCCGGGCTTCTTGGAGTCGACCGCGCCGTCGACCTTGGCGGTGCCGAAGCCGAATTGCCGGACATGATGGCGGCCGTGATGACCGATCCCGCCGCCGCGGCCCCCCGCGTGTTGGCCGAAGGCGTCGTTGCCGCCGTGCAGGCGGGAGACTGGGCAGGAACGGCCAATCGCTTGAGCCGAGAGCACGTCGACTGGCCCCTGATCCGATCCGTCGAGCAAGCGACCGTAAAGCGTTCCACGCCGCCGCGTCCATCGCGCGCCCTGGCTGAGGGCTCCGCACCCGCACCGCTGCCACGGGCACCTATTCCTCGAGCCGCCGAAATCATCCGTCAGCGGCGCAGCGCCGTCGACATGGATGGACGAACTGGTCTTTCGGTCGACGCGTTCTTCGGCATGCTCGCGCGCACGCTGCCCGATCGGCCGCACCCACCTTGGACGGCGATCGACTTCCCGGCTCGCGTCCTCCTTTGCCTATTCGTGCACAGGATCGACGGACTTCCGCCTGGTCTCTACGTACTCATGCGCGACGAGTCCCGGCTCGACGCCTTCCGTGGTGCCTGTCACTCCGGCTTCGCCTGGGCGCACGTCGAAGCGAGCGTGATGCCCCTCTATGCCTTGGCCCTGGGCGACTGCCGCGAAGCCGCCGCCCATGCCAGCTGCTTCCAGACGATCGCCGGAGACGGCGCCTTCAGCCTCGCCATGGTGGCCGATTTTGCCCGCACTCTCGAAGAGGACGGGGCATGGGCGTATCGCCGCCTGTTCTGGGAGACCGGCCTCATCGGCCAGGTGCTCTACCTCGAGGCGGAGGCTGCCGGCGTGCGTTCGACCGGCATCGGCTGCTTCTTCGACGACTTCGTGCATCGATTGCTCGACCTGAACCTTTCGGACGACGCATGGCAGAGCCTCTATCACTTCACGGTCGGGAGCGCCGTGGACGACAATCGACTCACCACGCTTGCGGCGTACGGCCACTTGCGCGCTGACCGGCTTCGCGACGTCGATCCGGCCTTCCGACGATTGCCTTGAGATGCTGACGTGGCGGCAATGCTCGAGACCCTCGGCCGTCCCGAGACCTTCCGTTCGTCCATCGAAATTGCCCCCGAGAGTTGCTTGCCATGCGACTCGGGTCTCCGCCCTGACGTCACGTCACCCTGCCGAAGCCGAGTAGCTCGCCGGAAGACCGATGATCAGTCGGAGGTGATTGACGAGCGCTTGCGAGACGACGCCGGTGACCGGCAGCCCGTGGTCATTCTGGTAGCGGCGAATCGCCTCGCGCGTTCGGCGTCCGGCGATGCCATCGATCGGTCCAGGACGATAGCCCTTGGCTACCAGTGCTTCCTGCACGGTGACGACGTAAATCCTCGACAAGGCCGAGGAAGGCGGCTGTGACCACACTTCAGCGTCCGCGGTGCTCGAAGTCTGATACCCCGCCGAATCGTCTCCAGACGAATAGGTCGCCGTCGTCACCGCAAGCGAGGTCCGAGCATCGTCCGCCAGCGCGCGGGCGTTGCGCACCGGGGGTTCGGTGAACCGCAGGTGATCCAGCAACGCCAGCGTCGGAACGCCGTCGGTCGGCAAGGCCGCGTCCGCCTGGTACTGCCAAATCGCCGCGTACGTGCGCGGACCGACCGCGCCGTCGGCTGGCCCCGGGTCGTAGCCGTGCACCGCGAGTTGCCATTGCAGGTCCATGGTCTGCACCCGGTTGAGCAGGGTTGCGTCCACGGACGATGCCGGCGGGGGCACCGCCGGCGTTCCGGCCGTGGGCGTCGGCACGGCCGCCGATTGAGGTCGCCAAGTCGCGGCCAGGCGCTGCGCTTCGGCGATCTGGCCGCGCTCCATGCGTTCGGCGAGCTCGTCGCGCGCCGTCGCGGCCTCGGCCTGGCCCACCGCCGCGGCAAGATTGAGCCATTGGTGGGCACGCACGAAGTCCTGCGGCACGCCCTGTCCGTCGCGATACATCAACCCGACCAGCTCTTGTGCTCGGACATCGCCCTGTTCGGCCAGCGGCTCCAGCTCACGAATCGCGCTGGCGTAATCTCGACTCTCGTACGCCAAGAGGCCGTCGTAGAAGTCGGCCCTCGCCGCTGTCGGGGTCCACGGAACCATGAAGGCGACGCCCGCGGCCAGGACCAAAGCTAGGCCGCGATGGCGTCGAGACGGGGTGTGTTCGAGCCGTGTCATGGTACCTCCTCCGGTCGCTTTCACTCGATCCGATGCGATGGACGACGGCGTCAGCCGGCGACCTGCCAGCTACCGTCCGGCTGGCGGCATGCGACGCCGCGACCGGTCTCGACGCGGCCGCCGACCACGATCGTCGTTTCGAACTCGCGGCAGTACTGTCCGGAAGCCGTCTGATAGGTGCCCTGCGGCACGGTGTAGCCGGAGTTGCCATTGTTCGGATTGTCCCAACGCGCGTATTGGCCGTCGGGGTATCGCTCCAGCGCAGCCTGCTCGGCGCGGTACGCCGTCCGCTGGTCGGCATCATCGAGCCCGCGGCCGATCTGATTGCCGATGAGGCCCCCGAGGACGACGCCCGCGGCGGTCGCCGCGAGGCGTCCAGAGCCATTGCCGATCGTCGAGCCGGCCCAGCCGCCGAGGGCGGCGCCGGCCAGCGTACCGAGGGTTTCCTTGGTGCCGTAGTCGCTGGTTTGATATCCAGTGTTCGTGCAGGCGCCGAGGGTCGCGGCCAGCGCGACGACGGCCCCGAGCTTCGCGATCTTCATGTCCGTTGTCCTTTCCAATCCGACTGACTTGGCGCCGGGACCGACACGATGTGGTCGAGCCGCTCCACGGCTTGGGGGCCACTCTGCCGGCGGCGGGCTGAACCCACCCTGATCGCTTCATTCATGGAGCGTTCAGGTTTCGAGCCCATGGCGGCTTGGTTCGCGGATGCCGGGTCCCGCCCGCCGGCGCCGTGTCCTTCGCCGGAACGCGGCTCCGCGCCGGTCAGTCGGCGGCGGCCGGCAAGTAAAGAATGGCCCGCAGACCGCCGAGTGACGAGCGCTCGAGACTGATCGAGCCGCCGTAGAGCTCGGCGACCTCGCGCACGATGGCGAGGCCGTGACCGGTTCCGGGCACGCTTTCGTCGAGCCGCCTGCCGCGATCGAACACCGCGTCGCGCTGCGCCTCGGGCAGCCCCGGGCCGTCGTCCTCGACGACGCAGACAACGCGGTCGCCGTCGCGGCGCCCGGTGACGAGGACTCGGCCGCGAGCCCATTTGCACGCGTTGTCGGCGAGGTTGCCGAGCATCTCCTCGAGGTCCTGGCGCTCGCCGCGGAACCACAGGCCAGCCGGTAAGCGCATCTCAATGTCGATCGGCCGATCGACATGAATGCGGGCGAGCGTGCGCCGCAGGTCCTCGGCGACGGCGGCAACTCCGGTGCGCGCGCCGAGCACGCGCGCCGTGGCGGCGGTCCGCGCGCGCGACAAGTGGTGGTCGATCTGCCGACGCATGATGGCGGCCTGGCGCCTGACGTTCTCGGCGAGCGGCCCGTCGGCCCCGCTCGACTCGTTGACGAGCACCGAGAGCGGCGTCTTCAGCGCGTGGGCGAGGTTGCTGACCTGCGTGCGCGCCCGCTCGAGGACGCCGGCGTTGTGCGCGAGCAACACGTTGAGCTCATCGGACAGGGGTGCGATCTCGACTGGGAACTCGCCCTCGAGACGCTCGGCCCGGCCGCCGCGCACGGCGATGATCGCCTGGCGAATTCGGCGCAGCGGCCGCAAGCCGAAGCGGACCTGGATCAGAAGGGCCACCAGAAGGCCCACGCCAAGCAGCCCGAGGGACCAGGCGAGCGCCGCGTTGAAGCCGCGCACCGAGGCGTCGATCTCGCCGCGGTCGCCGGCGACGACGAACCGAAGTCGCTGTTTGGAGCCGGGCAGGGCGATGTCGCGCTCCACCACCCGAAGACGTTGGCCCTCGGGGCCCTCGATGTCGCGCCTTCGGGCCTCGGCCGTCGCCGGGGCATTGCTCGCGGGCAGGGCCTCGTCCCACAGCGACCGCGAGCGCAGCAGGGACCGGGCGCCGTCGGAGATCTGCCAGTACCATCCGGAGAGCGGCTGATCGAAGCGCGGCTCGCCGACGCCGCGCGACAGGTGAACGAGGCCCTCGCCGTCGCGTTCGCTGACCGCGACGAGGCTTTCGAGCAAGAGCACGAGGCGGGCATCGAAGCTCTGCTCGACGTAGTCACGGAACAGCGCCGAGAGGGCGATGCCGCCGGCGAGCAGCGCCACGGCGATCCAGGCGCCGGCACCGACGACGAGGCGCAGCGCCAGCGAGCGGATCACCATCTATTGCCGTGCGCCAGGTGGCGCCAAGCGGTAGCCGAGCCCGCGCACGGTCGTGATGTAGGTCGCGCCGAGCTTCTTGCGCAGCCGCCCGACGAAGACCTCGATCGTGTTCGACTCGCGATCGAAATCCTGATCGTAGATGTGCTCGATCAGCTCGGTCCGCGAGACGATCTTGCCTTGATGGTGCATGAGGTAGTCGAGCAGGCGAAACTCCAGCGCGGTCAGCTTGACGGCGGCGCCGTTGACGCTGACGCGCCCGCTGCCGGAATTGACGCACAATCCGCCGCATTCCAGTTCCGCGGAGGCGTGGCCTGCGGCACGTCGGATGAGGGCACGGATGCGCGCGAGCACTTCCTCCATCTGGAACGGCTTGACGACGTAATCGTCGGCGCCGGCGTCGAAGCCGGTCACCTTCTCGCTCCAGCGGTCGCGCGCCGTGAGGATCAACACTGGCATGGCGCGGCCGTCGCGCCGCCAGCGGCTCAGCACCGTTACGCCGTCCACGACCGGCAGTCCGAGATCGAGCACCACGGCGTCATAGGGCTCGGTGTCGCCGAGGAAGTGCCCCTCCTCGCCGTTGGCCGCGACGTCGACGACGTAGCCCGCCCCCGCCAGCGCTTTGGTCAGCTGGCGCGCGAGATCGGGATCATCCTCGACGACGAGTATCCGCACGGCCCCACCCGGCGGCGCGATCATTCGCCACCCTGTACGTCGATAATCTGGCCGGTTTGGCCATCAACGCCAAGATCGATCACGCGCCCGTCCTTGGTCAGCACGCGAATCCGGTAGAGCCAGACGCCACCGCGATCGAACAGCTCGGCATCCAGGATCTGTCCGTCGTACTGCCGGCGTACGGACTTGAGGATGGCCTTGAGCGGCCTGACCTGGCCGGACTCGACCGCCTCGCGGGCCCGGTCCTGTTCGCTGTCGGGCCATGCGGGCGTCCCGGCCAGGAGTAGCCCCGCGATGGCCGAGACCAGGGCGAGGCGATGGAGACGAGGCATTCCCGGCATGTAGCCCAAGTCACCTGAACCGGCCATGAACGGTCGAGCCGACGACGGCCGAGCGGCATCGCGAAGTCGCGGCGGTAGCCACGGTATGGGCCACGTCGAACATTTCTCTGGAAGTTCCTTGGGTTGTCGGCCGGCGCCCGCGGATGGCCGGAGACGGTTCCATCCCGGTCGCTCTCGCCCAGCCAACGGCCCCGAGGGGACGGTCTCCGCCCCACCACCATCGTGCGTGAAGGCCGAGGAACTGCGCCGTCCTTGCGACGGACGCAGTCACGGCAGTGCTGTGCCGTTCCGCCATTGGTGCTCTCTCTTGCTTGGATTTCTCCGAACCTGTCGACCTTGAGGCGAAGGTGAACAGCACTGGATGCGCTGTTGGATCAAGCCCTTGCAGGTCACCCGGTGCCCGATGGGTTGGGCTTCGCCATCTTGTCCGCACCCCGTGCGGAGCGGCTTAGAGCCCGACGCCATCGATCTGCCCTATGCTATCGGCGAATGACTGCGCTAACGACGCAGCGCCAGTCCCCCCCCGTGGGGCTGGTCGAGAGGGCGGCGTGGCTGGCCAGAGACAGCCACGGTTGATGGTCCGGACACCGGCATGCCATGGAGGGTCACGATGAACGTCAACAGCGCGGCGCGATTGTCGAGGTTGCGGGCCGACGCCCCGGCTACGGCCATCATCGAGGGCGTGGAGCACGCTGGCGCCGTCATCGTCGAGGGCTTCGTCGCGCCGGACCTGCTCGCGCGCTTGCGGGCCGAGCTCCTGCCCGTCGTCGAGGAACGCCCGCTCGGCGCCTGGAAGCACCCCAAGGACGCGGCCGCCGGCGGCAGCTTCGCCGGAACCAGGACCAAACGGATCGGCGGCATCGTCGCGAAGTCGCGGGCGTTCCACGAGCTCGTCGTCGATCCGCGCCTGCTCGCCCTCGCCGACCGCTTGCTGCTGCCCCACTGCGCCGCGTACCGCATCCACGGCTCGCAGCTCATGGCCGTCGGCCCTGGTGAGAAGTCCCAGCTCCTGCACCGCGACGAGACTGACTGGCCCCACTTCCCCAAGCCCAAGCTGCACCTGACGGTGGGCGCGATGGTGGCGCTCTCGGCGTTCACGGCGGAGAACGGCGCCACCCGTGTCATCCCCGGCAGCCAGGGGCGCGACGATACGGCCGCCGTCGCCGAGCGCGACATCGTCCAGGCCGTCATGCCGGCGGGCTCGGCGCTCGTCTACGACGGCAAGGTGCTCCACGGCGCGGGTGCCAATCGCACGGCGTCGGAATGGCGCGTCGGCCTGTGGTTCGCCTATGGGCTGGGCTGGCTGCGCCAGTACGAGAACCAGGTGCTCGCCTGCCCGCCCGAGGTCGCGAGAACCCTGCCGCCCGCGGTCGCCCGCCTGGTCGGCTACGCGCTCCACGATCCGTGGCCCGTGGAGGGCGGCGTCCTGGGCGGCGTCGACACCGGACTTCCCGGCGAGCGCGACCCGATGTTGGTTCTCGCGAGAACCGGGCTGTGACGGAGCACGCCCGTATCGATCCGAGAAACGCGGTCTCGCGGACTCGGGTCGTCGACCGTGGCATACGGTGGAGGTGTCGCTTTCTGCCTCTGTTGCCATGCAGCCCGGACCGCAAGCGGCTGGCCACGGAGCCACACCGGCCTCGGCGCGCACAGAGGGCCCCTCGTCGGCGTCAGATGATGCGCGGGAACAGCGTGCTGTCGGTCAGCGGCGCGCCGTGGGGAAGCGTCGCATCGTGGTCGGGCAGATCGAGCACCCCAGGAGACTGGTCGTAGGTGACGCCGTCGCCGACATAGACGATGGCCATGGAGTGGCGCCGCGTCGGCAGCGTATTGCCCGGCGCCGCGTGCAGCGTCCGTTGCCAGAAGACCGTCGCGTCTCCCGCCTTCAGCGGCCAGTGCAGCGTCCGATAGGTACGGTCGAGTTCGGCCTGGTCGGGCATTTCGGCCTGATGCCCAAGCCAGTCGCCCGGCTCCTCGCCCCGCTTGAAGGTCGGCCCGATGTAGGCGGCCTCGCCACGCGCGTGCGAGCCCTGCTTGAACTGCAGCGTGGTCGCCAGCGGCATGTCGTCGAACGGAATGTTGAAGTTGACGACGTTGCGCCCGACCAAGCGGAAGTACGAGGCGTCCTCATGCCAGGGAGTCACCTTGTCGTCGGCGCCACCCTCCTTCACGAAGGTGTTCGAGTAGTAGAGCACGAGAGCGCGGGTCCGCATGAGCGCCGCCGCGAGGCGGGGCACTTCGCCTTCAAAGATGACCTGGCGCACGGGGTCGAACCGCTTCCATAGGTTGTATTCATAGAAGAACCGTTTGGTATCGCCTGGGGCCGCGACGTCGACCCACTGCGGTCCCGGTTTGGCGAAGGCCTCGTCCGCCGTGCGACGCAACTCGGCCACGAGCGCGGCATCGACGACGTTGCGGAGGCAGACGACCCCGTCGCGCTCGAGCCGCGCGATGGCTTCCTCCGGCAGCACGCGACCGCCCTGGGTATCCCAGGTCGACGGCATGTCCGAAGGCATCGCGGCGGGCGGCGAGACGTTGTACTGGCTTTGAGTCCGCACCATCTCGGCAACCTTTCCATTCATTCATGCCGCGCGTTCGAGGTCGGCGCAAGTCTCGGCCGGCGCGGCCGGGGCATCGCCCCGGATCGTTCGTACTGGCCCTGCAACTGACCGTCATCCGGGCGCTTTCGGGCCACGTCGCTGGTACAGATCCAATTCCCAATTCGATGCCCGGCGCGCATAGGCTTCCGGATCACGGGCGCGCAACTCATAGGCCGCACGCAGCGGCCGACAATCCTCGCAAAGCCGGCGGAGCCGGCCGACGGCGTCGGTGTCAAAGTCCACGCGCAGGTCGAGCAAGGCCGAACGCCCGCCTCCGTAAACGAACGGGTCGGCGGTGCTGCTGAAGACGCGGACGAAGGCCGAGAGCTCGGGCTTGTGCCGGCCCTCGGCATCGGCCTGGCCACCGGCGTCGCGCCCGCGCTCGAGCGCACGGATCAGCCGTTCGGCGAGCGGGGCCCCGGCGTCGGTGGCGAAGCCGTCGGCCATGGCACGCACGACGCCCGCGCCCGCGAGGTAGTTGCCCACCGCCAAGCCATCGCCGAGCGCCACGTGACCCTTCCACGCGCTTGCCTTCTCGCCGGTGAAGACGAAGCTCGGGCCGTTCTTCTCGATGATGCCGATCTGGCGGTGGGCCAAGTGGGGGTCCGCCCGCGCGAGCGTTCGCTCGAGCTCGTCGAAGCCGAAGCCGCCCGAGAGCAGATCGCCCGCCTCGAACCCGAGGCCTGGCCGCGCCACGGCCTGCGAGGCGATCATCCATTCCCGCCCGCGACCAACGATCCACTGCCCGAGGCGGGCACCGACCGCGATGGACGTCGTGGCGGAGGACAGGCCGATCTCGCCGGTCCGCCGGCAGAATCCCAACATGGTGTACGTCATCGCGCCGCCTCGCCGCCGCTCGTCAACAGGCGATTGAACATGACGCTTCGGAACGGCGAGCGCATAGGGCAAATATCGAACCAGTGACCTGGTCTCCAGGCCACCCTTCAACCGATTGTCGTGGCCAGACGCGAACGACTGATTTCCGGCCATCGTGTCGATGGCGGGCCTCACGCAGCCGCTGTCCGAGCCTCGGATCATCGGGCGGGACGCGACAGGTATCGTTACGGCGGTCGGCGAAGGGGTGAGGCATTTCCGCGTCGGCGACGGCGGCAGGCGTATCGGCGGCAAAGCGCTTCCACGACACGGACTGACGCAGATCAAGGCGATGTACGGCGCCACGAGGCAAGAGGACCAAATCCATGCCGAGGTTCTCCGCGTGCGCGAGCGCATCGAAAGAGCGTTCGCGCGTGCCGAGGAAGGGATCATCACGATGCCATTCAAGCAAGTGCTGTTCCGCTCCGCCTCCCGCGAGAAGATCCTGCACGGTGCCGCGAAGCTCACGGACGCGATCCGCGTGACGCTCGGGCCCAGGTCCAAGTCGGTTCTTATTCAGAGGAAATGGGGCGCGCCCATCGTCTGCAACGACGGCGTCACCATCGCCAAGGAGATCGAGCTCAAGGACCCCGAGGAGAACCTCGGCGCCCAGATGCTGCGCCAGGCGGCGGAGAAGACCGGCGAGGTGGTCGGCGACGGAACGAGCACCGCCACGATCCTGGCCTACGCGATCTTCGCCGATGGCATTCGCAACGTGGTCGCCGGCGCCAGCGCGATCGACTTGAAGCGTGGCCTGGAGCGCGCGACGAAGGCTGCAGTCGAGGCGCTGCACAAGTTGTCGCGGCCGGTTCAAAGCCGAAAGGAAAAGGCGCAAGTGGGGACGATCGCGGCGCATAACGACCCCGCGATCGGCGAGCTTGTCGCCGACGCCATGGAAAAGGTGGGGAACGACGGCGTCATCACCGTCGAAGAGTCCAAGACCACCGAAACGACGCTCGAGGTCGTCGAGGGCATGCAGTTCGACCGCGGCTATATCTCGCCCTACTTCATCACCAACGCCGAGAAGATGATCGCCGAGCTCGAAGATCCCTATGTCCTCATCCACGAGAGAAAGCTGTCGGGTCTGCAGGCGATGCTGCCGCTCCTGGAGGCGGTGGTGCAGTCGGCCAAGCCGCTGTTGGTCATCGCCGAGGACGTGGAAGGCGAAGCGCTCGCGACCCTGGTCGTGAACAAGCTGCGCGGCGGGCTCCGAGTGGCCGCGGCCAAGGCTCCCGGGTTCGGGGATCGCCGGAAGTCCATGCTCGAGGACATCGCGGTCCTGACCGGCGGCCAGGTCATCAGCGAGGACCTCGGCATCAAGCTCGAGAGCGTGGGTCTCGACGCGCTGGGGCGAGCCAAGCGGGTCGAGCTCGCCAAGGAGACGACGACCATCATCGGCGGCATGGGCGAGAAGACGCAGATCGAAGGTCGCTGCAACCAGATCAGGGCGCAGATCGAGGAAACGACCTCCGACTACGACCGTGACAAGCTCAAGGAACGGCTCGCCAAGCTTGCCGGCGGCGTCGCCGTGATCCGCGTCGGCGCGCCGGCTGAAGCGGAGATGAAATCAAGGAAGGAGGCCTTGGACGACGCGATCAGCGCCACCAAGGCCGCGGTCGCCGAGGGGATCGTGCCCGGCGGCGGCTTGGCGCTTCTCCGTTGCGTCGGCGCGGTCGCGGCCGAGGAAGCGAACTGCGAGGGCGACGAACGGACCGGCGTCCAGATCCTCAAGCGCGCCCTGGAAACGCCGACACGCCAGATCGCCGAGAACTCCGCGGTCGACGGCGGCGTGGTTCTCGCGCGCATGATGGAGAGCGAGGGCAACGTCGGGTTCGATGCCGCGCGCAAGCAGTACGTCGATCTGATCGAGGCCGGCATCATCGATCCCACCAAGGTGGTGCGGATCGCCCTGGAGAACGCCGTATCCATCGCCGGCGTCCTGTTGCTGACCGAGGCGACGATCACCGAGATCCCCGAGACGAAGAGGGAGGTCGCCGCGGAGCCGGAGATGGCGATGTGACGCCGCGCCGGCAGGCATTGAGCCGCGATCCACCGCTTCTGATCGACGGGGCGGCCGGCGAGGGCGGTGGCCAAATCATTCGCACGGCCCTCAGCCTCGCGGCGATCAAGGGCCGCGCCGTTCGTATCGTCAACATCCGCAAAGGACGGCCGCGCCCGGGTCTCGCGGCGCAGCACCTGACCGCCGTGCGTGCCGTCGGCAACCTTTGCGACGCGACCGTGATCGGCGACACCCTCGGCTCGGATGAGATCCTGTTCGCGCCGCGGCGCCGGCCCAGGGCGGGCGACTACGCCTTCGACGTCGGTGCGGCCCGAGCGGGGGGCAGCGCCGGCGCGTCCACGCTCGTCATCCACGCCGTGCTCTTGCCGCTCGTCTTCGCCGAGGGCAGCTCGACCGTTGTCGTCGACGGCGGCACCTACATGGCGTGGAGTCCGCCCATCGATCATGTCGTCGATGTCTGGGCGCCGACGCTCGCCCGGATGGGTGCACGCGCCGAGGTCGTTCAACTGCGGGCCGGCTGGTATCCGATCGGGCAAGGACGGATTCGCGCCACGATCGATGGCTTGGGTCCTGACGCCGCGTCGTGCTTGCGGGCGATCGACCTGCGCGACCGCGGCCGCCTCATCGGCATCGACGGGCATTCGGTCGTCTCTCGCCTACCGGACCGCATCGCCGAACGGATGTCCAAGCACGCTTCGGCCCTGCTCGCGCATCTGGACGTTCCGATCCGAATCGAGCCAACCGTGCTCGATGCGGCGTGCCCTGGGGCGGGCGTCGTTCTCGTTGCGCGGTACCAGAACGCGGCGGGCGGGTTCAGCGCCCTGGGCGCGCGTGGCAAGCCGGCGGAGGCCGTGGCGGAGGAAGCCGCGGCTCGGCTGCTCGACCATCACGCCTCGGGGGCGGGGGTCGACGTTCACTTGAGCGACCAGCTCTTGTTGCCCATGGCCGTCGCCAAAGGGGTGTCTCGCTTCTCGACGGCAACCGTGAGCAGCCATTTGGCGACGAACCGGGCCGTCATCGAACACTTCGGCATCGCCGACATCGGTTTGGAGCGACGGTCGAGCGACCACTACGAGGTCGAGGTCGTGCCACAGGAGGCATCGCGCAAGGGGACCTGACCCCGAGTTGGCGTTGTTCGGGCCACGCGAGTCTCAGTCCAAGCCCGGCAGCGGCAAAGGGGCCACCAGGGGGGCGGCGCGGGTCCCCAGCGGATTCGCGGGTTGGGATTGACACGGATCAACGCGGCTCGAGGGCCCTTGCGCGAGCCTTGCTCGACGCCGGGAAAGCAGTTGCGATTCGGTGGAACCGCGGAGCGGCTGCCCGCCCGGGGTAAGGGAATAGGCAGGGGGACGCTTGGTCATGATCTTCTCGGATCGACACGATGCGGGGCGACGACTCGCCGAGGCGCTGCTGCGGTTCAGGGATCGGGGGCCGGTGGTCCTTGCGCTGGCCCGCGGCGGGGTGGCCGTCGGGTTCGAGGTCGCGCGCGCGATCGGCGCGGCTCTCGACGTCGTCTTGGTGCGCAAGATCGGGGCTCCGTTTCAGCCCGAGCTCGCCATCGGCGCCGTCGTAGACGGCAAGGACCCAGAGGTGGTGACGAACGAGGACTTGGTGCGGGTCCTGCAAGTACCGCGGGAGTACCTGCGGCATGCGACCGATCAGGCCCTCGCGGAAATCGAGCGCAGGCGCACCGTCTTCGCACGGGGCCGTCCTCCCGCCGACTTGACAGGGAAGACCGCGATCGTGGTCGACGACGGCATCGCCACCGGGGCGACGACGCGCGCGGCGCTGCGCTCGGTGCGGCGGCGACAGCCCGTTCGTCTCGTGCTCGCGGTTCCGGTGGCCTCACCCGACACGATCATGTCCCTGAAGGCGGACGCGGACGAGATCATCTGCCTAGCCGAGCCGGAGGACTTCGTTGCGATCGGCGCCTATTATTATGACTTCCATCAGCTCACGGATGACGATGTCGTCGATTTGCTCGACCGCGCGCGCGAAGGGTCCGACACGATCCGGGCCGACGCACGCTAGGAGGGCGGGACCGTGATCACTACCATCTTGGCCCCAACGGACGGCTCCGAACACGCTCGCAAGGCGGTGGCCTTCGCCAGCGACCTTGCGAGCAAGTACCATGCGCGCCTGATCCTTCTCCACGCCCTGGTGCACGGACATCTGGCCGAAGCGCTCGCCGACGTCGACAAGCTGCGTTCGGCCGGTCGCGATGACGCCGGACTGCTCAAGACGATCGCCGGCATGCGGATCGAGGAGCTGATGGCAAAGCTGGGCGTCAGGGACAAGGGGAAGGAGGCGCCACGGCCGGTCCTTCAGCACATCGCGCGCCAGGTGATCAAGGACGCCGAGGACACGGCCCGCCTGAAAGGCGTGACGAACATCAAGAGCTTCGTCGAGGACGGCGATCCCGCGCAGCGCATTCTCGAGTACGCGGACAAGGAGAACGTGGACCTCATCGTGATGGGCTCGCGCGGGCTGAGCGACGTCGAGGGGCTGCTAGTCGGCAGTACGTCGCACAAGGTGGGCCACCTCAGCCGCTGCACGGTCATCAGCGTGAAGTAGAGGTCAACCGCCCGTTCACGGGGCCGCGTGCCGTTTGTCCCGCACCCCGCGGCCTGGACCGTCAGGTAAGGTCCGCGCCCGCCCTTCGGCGCGCCATGGCGGCGTCCACCTCGCGGGCAAGCCCCCGCAGTCGATCGGAGATTTCCACGGGAAAGGAGGGCGCGACCTCGAGCCGCCGCAGGTGCTCGGGCAGTGCACGCAAGCTCGCCGCCGTGCGCGCGCGGATGTCGTCGAGCGCCGGCAGCGGCCCAATCCTTCGGCCGCCGCGCATGATCGGCTCGAGCATGGGCTCGCCGACGGCGCGATCCGACGCGAGCGTTACGATGTCGCCGGCCATGACCCCGGCACCATCGAACCGCCGGAACACTTGCTTCCGGCCGGGCCAGGTCGCCTTCCCTTCCGACAGCTTGCGCTTCGCCATACCCCCGTATTCCTGGAGCTTGTAGGCACAATCTAGTCCTGGAGCGTCGGACGACGTCGTGAGCGAGGTCCCGACACCGAACCCATCGATCGGTGCTCCACCTTCGACCAAGCCGCGGAGCCTCCACTCGTCGAGACCACCGCTCGCGAAGATCGTCGTCGATCGCTGGCCGCCCGCGTCGAGGATCGCGCGCACCGCGCGGGCGTGCGCGCCCAGATCGCCGCTGTCGATCCTCACACCGTGGACGTCGATGCCCTCGTTCCTAAGGCGGGGCGCCAGGCGCACGACCGACCGCGCGGCCGCTTCGGTGTCGTAGGTGTCGATGAGCAGCACGAGCTTCTCGGGGCGGGAGCGGGCGAAGGCCAGGAACGCCGCGTCCTCGTCGTCGAAAGCCTGAACAAACGAATGGGCCATGGTACCGTACACGGGAATTCCGAAGCGGGGGCCGGCGAGTGTCGTGGCCGTTCCCGCGAATCCGCTGATGTAGCTCGCTCGCGCTGCCAAGAGTCCGGCTTCGGCGCCATGCGCGCGCCGCAACCCGAAATCGACGAGGACCTTGCCTGGGGCGGCGAGCGCCATGCGGCTCGCCTTCGAGGCGACGAGGGTCTGGAAGTGCAGGAGATTGATGATCCGAGTCTCGAGCATCTGGGCCTCCGGCAAGGGCGCCGTCACGCGCAGACACGGTTCGTTCGCGAAGAAGACGGTGCCTTCGGGCGTCGCGTCGACGTCGCCCGTGAAACGGAAGCTCGCGAAGTAGTCCAGGGCGGAGGAACTGAAACGGCCGCTCTTTCGGAGCCAGGCGAGCTCGTCTTCGCCGAACCGTGCGTTCTCGAGGAACTCGACCACCTGCTCGAGGCCCGCCGCGATCAGGAATCCGCGCGTCGCCGGCAGCGCGCGCACGAAGAATTCGAAGACCGCCGTCCGGTGCATTCGCGCGTCGAGATACGCCTGCACCATGTTGAGTTCGTAGAGATCCGTGAGCAGAAGGCTGTCGCCGGGGTCTGGTCTCATCGGTCTGAGGTCTGTCGTGTCGGTCGTGGGACCAGCCTATCATCGGGACGGGTGGGGCGGATTCTCCCGACACCAAGGCTTGGTCTCGGCGAGACGAGCTTCGGTCGAATCCATCGAGGGTCGTCATGGCCGTAGAACCACTTCATTCGCCGGACACCGATGTCGAGCTTTGCCGGAAGGTGGACTTCCTACGCCGCCCGGGGTCTTACCCGGAGCGGACAACCGAGGTGGAGGTTGTCGAGACCCACATGTCCTGGGTGTTTCTGACCGATCGGTATGCCTACAAGCTCAAGAAGCCGGTCCGCTACCCGTTCCTCGACTTCGCAACCCCGGAGGCGCGCGCGCGCAATTGCAACGAGGAGCTTCGGCTCAACCGCCGCCTGGCACCGACCGTCTATCTCTCGGTCGTGCCGATGGTGCTCCGCAAGGAAGGCGACCTGAGCCTCGGCGACGACGGCACTCCGGTTGATTGGCTGGTCAAGATGCGTCGGTTGCCGGACGACCGGCGGCTGGATATCGCCATCATGAACCAGACGCTCGTTGAGTCCGACGTGCGTCGCCTGGCCGAGCGACTCGCCGCGTTCTATGGCGGCCTTTCGCCGATCTCCATCCACACCGACGCCTACCGGCACCGATTCATCGACGAAATCGATGTGGTTCGGAAGGTCTTGATACGGCCGAGTTATCGTCAAGACCGCCACGCCATCGGCCGCCTGAGCAAGGCATTGCACGGCTACCTCCGCCGCCACGCCGACTTTCTCGATCGACGCGTGTTGGACAACAGAATCGTCGAGGGCCACGGCGACCTGCGCCCCGAGCATATCTATCTCGGCAACGAGATCCTCGTCACCGACTGCCTGGAATTCAACCGCGACCTCAGGATCGTCGATCCCGTCGACGAACTCGCCTACCTCGCCATGGAGTGCGAGCGCCTCGGGGCGCCGCTCGTTCGGACGTGGCTGTTCGAGACGTATAGCGCGCGCGCCGGCGATTCGGCGCCGCGGAACCTGATCTATTTCTACGCTTGTTTTCGCGCCTGCCTGCGCGCGAGGATCGCGCTCGCCCATCTCGATGAGCCCAGCGTCGCCGAGCCGGCCCGCTGGGTCGAGCGCGGCCGCCGGTACCTGGAGGTCGGGCTGCACCACGCCGACGGTCTGGGCCGAACACCGTGCAAGCCCCCATGATTGGGCAAGGCTTCCCTACGGTTCGAGCAGCTCGACGAGCGATCCGCCGCCGTGCAATCTCTCGATCGCGCGGGCGAACAGCGGCGCGACGCTCAAGACGACCAGCTTTTTCGCGACGACCTCGGGTTCCAGGCGCAAGGGAGGGACCGTGTCGGTCACGACGGTTCGGTCGAAGCTCGTCGCGCCGACCGTGCCGTTTGCCTCCTTGAGGAAGACCCCATGGGTTGCCGCGGCGAAAATCCGCGTCGCACCGCGGTCGCGCGCGGCCCGGCCCATCCGCGCCATGGTCGTACCGGTGCTGATCATGTCGTCCAGGATGATCAACGTCTTGCCCTCGACATCGCCGACCACGGTCTCGCCGCTCACCACGCCCGCGCTCCGGTGCTTCTCCATGAACGCAAGGGGCAGCTCTCGACCGACGATGGAGCTCAGGGCTTGGCGAAAGCGGTCCGCGCGCTTGACGCCGCCGACGTCGGGCGAGGCGACAATGATCGCATCGTCCTTCAGAAGCTCGGCGAAGTAGCGCGCGAACAGCAGCCGGGTATCGAGCAGGCTGGTCGTGCAGCGAAACGCGTTCTGGTAGGCGACGGGGTTGTGCACGTCGATCGTCAGCACATGGTCGGTGCCCGCCGATTCCATCAGGCAGGCCAGGTGGCGCGTGGTCACGGGGTCGCGCGGTTTGGTCTGCTGGTCCTTGCGGGCATAGCAGAGATAGGGGACGACGGCCGTCACCTTTCCTGCCGCCGCCTGCTTGAGCGCTCCGATGAAGAAGAGAAGGCGGATCAGCTTGTCGTTGACGCTTTGCGTGGCGTCGCCATGGAGCGACTGGATCACGTAGACGTCGCGGTCCCTGACGCCGACAAGCGGTCGCGCCTTGTGCTCGCCGTCCTCGAACTCGCGCTCCTCGTGTTCCGCCAGCGCAAGGCCGCATTCATGGGCGACCGCCGAGCCGAAGTGCCGGCTGGCGTTCAGGGCGAAGATCATCGGGTCCGATCGCATGATCGTCCGGTTCCCAAGGCTCACGGAAGGGCGGACCGCGTCTCGACCCATTCGTCGACGGACTTGCGGTACCTGCGCCTGACCGCCGCCCAGGCGATGCGGTGCGCCGTCTGCTCCAAGCCGTCCTCGCCGGCGTGTTGTCGCCAGGCGCTGTTGAAGGCCGCGCGGAAGATGTCCTGGGCGTGCGGCGGCAGACGCTCCCGGATCGACGGCGGGAGATCATCGTTGCTCCGATACGGCATGGCTCAGCGATGCCCCCCTCGGTCGCGCAATCGACCCCTAGAGCCGCCCCATCTCGAAGTCGAGGCACGAATACCCCAAGGCGGCCAACCCTTCCTCCAGATAGTCGGCGAGCAGTGGCGTGCCGAGCAAATACGTGGCGCCCTTCTTGAGCTGGTGCTGGCGTCGGGCCTGCTTGCGTGCCTCGTTCAACTGTTCGGCGGCAAAGTCGCCCCGGCCGATCCAGACCAAGGCGACGAGATCGACCAGTTGCTCCTCGTTGAGGGCGTCGAGCGTGCCGACGAGTTCGGCATAGGTCGGATCGTCCGGGCGTGCCTCGAGCACGTCCACCGCGCGATCGTCCGACGGGTTCGACCCCGGATCGGGGTCGCCGGGGTCTACCTGCGCATCGTATTCGCGCGCCTTGACCACGAGAAAGCAGACGGTCTCGACGGGAACCGTCAACGCCGCGCGTGGAGCGCCTGGTTCCGTGCGTCTGTCGCGTTCCTTCTTAGCCACGCGGTCCTCGTCGTGGTTGTTGCGGCGACTCCCCGCGTCCGCGACGCGATATGCCGACGATGATCAGCCCTCGGCTGATGGCTTCTTGACGTCGCCCCGCGCGCCCGCCGCCAGCAGATCCAGCATGCGGCGGCCCTCGTCGCCGTAGTCCTTCATCATCGTCGCCGTGAACTTCCATTGCTCCTCGAGGACGCTGCCGATGTTCTGGCATGTCGCCAGCCTCGCGGGCATTGCGAGATCCTTCGTCATCCGCTCGGTGACGAAGCGAAGTGTTTCGGCCTGAATTTGACCGGCGTTCTGAAGCCCGGCCATCGACGCCTTGGTGGCAGCCTCGACGAACGGCTGGCCGCCGAAAGTGCCCGCCTCGCGGCCGGCCGGGTTCGTCCTGCCCGTTGGGGTCCTGTGTGCCATGGGTGCCTCCTCGCTCGATGTCTCGTCCAACAAACTTCAATCTCGGCGCCGAGGACGCCGCGCGCCTTGATCGAGATCAATGGCCGCCGCACCGCCATGGCTCTCGCGCGACGAGCGAGGCCTCAACGTCGACGCCGGCATGTCGTTAACCTGGATCAATTCCCTGGGCGTCGAACCCTCGTAGCGTTCCTGCTCGATGCCATGCGGGGCGAGGGGGCAAGGATCCGTGCATCAAACGCCCCGCGGTGCTGGAATGGCCATGTTCCGAAAGAGGCGAGCCATGGAGGAACACAAGGTCTGCGACGCGATCCATCGGCGGCGGCGGGTGCGGTTTCGCTATCGCGGCGGCGTGCGCACGGTCGAGCCCTACGCCTACGGCGTCGGCGACGGCGGCCACCCCTTGCTCAGGGCCTACCAAGTTTCGGGCTACAGCGAGTCGCGCGAACAAGGTTGGAAGCTGTTCCACGTCGACGAGATCGAAGGTTTCACCGTGCTCGACGAAGCGTTCGCCGAGCCCCGTGCGGGCTATATGCGCAACGATCCGACGATGACGAAGATCTATTGCGAGCTTTGAGTGCCGTTCGGCCTCGACGTCGCGTCAACGACTACCACGCACCGCGGGGACGCCATTGATGTGCCTCAAGGCGAGGCGCGCATGATTCGCCGAGACTGATTTCGGCATTTCGCGGACGCGCGGAGGAACCTCGCCATGACGCATCGCACACCGGCCTCGACAGAACGAGGCCGCAAGCCGCTCGGCATCTGGATGTCGACCGCTCTCGTCGTCGGCTGGCCACTCTGACGACCTTGGTGCCCCATCTTTTCACGGCGATGGGCGCCGTGCTCATCCACCGGCAGCATCCGGATCGGTTCGGCCGCGGCGTCAACGCCGCGGCGGACTCCGCGCTCGCCTTCCTCCATTCGCTTTGGACGATCTACTTCTGCTGGGGAACCGCGGGCACGGAGGTACGCGCGGCATGACCGTGGCGGGTCGGAGGAAACGCATCGCCATCCTCGGCGCCGCGGGTCGCGACTTCCACAACTTCAACGTCGTGTATAGGGACGATCCGGCCGTCGAGGTCGTCGCGTTCACGGCAACGCAGATTCCCGGGGTCGCGGGCGGTGCCGTCGCCGGAACCGAAGCGCATTCTCGAACTGGCGACCATCGCCCTGCTGCTCGAGGCCCGGGTGATCGCCGTGTGTGCTGGGGGCGGCGGAATCCCGATGACGGTGTCCCCGGCCGGCCGCGTGGCAGGGGTCGAGGCGGTCATCGACAAGGATCTGACGGCGGCGCTCCTGGGTGCGGCCCTCCGAGCCGAAGCGCTGCTCATGCTCACCGATGTTGACGCCGCCTACACCGGCTGGGGCACGCCCGGCGGCGCTCGACCCGTGCGCGTCGCGTCGCCGGATGCGATCGGCGCGTACCGCTTCGCGTCCGGTTCGATGGCACCCAAGATCGAGGCTGCCCGGCGCTTCGTACTCGCGACAGCAGGCCGCGCCATGATCGGCGCTCTCGATGCCGCTCCCCGCATTCTTGACGGTGCGGCGGGGACAACGATCCGACCCGACGCTTCGACCGTGGAATGGTACCGCTGAGCCGGACCGACCGTCGAACGAACCGGGCAAGGCCCGTCCCGTTCCTCAGCCGAAGCGGCGCAGGGCCATGGCGGCGCGTACCCGCTCCTCGGCGAGCGTTTCGGCCGCGGCGCGCGGTGACTCCCGGTTGGCCCTGGCCTGTTCGAGAACGGCCCGGGTATTGAAACGAAGTCGGTCCTCGATCGCCGCCAACGCCTGGCTCTCGGTACCGCCGTGATACTCGATCGCCGCACAGATGACGCCGCCCGCGTTCGCGATGAAGTCCGGAACGCTGAGGACGCCACGCCCGTGCAGCCGCTCCTCGGCCGCCCGCGTGATCGGGATGTTCGCGCCTTGGAGCACGAGGCGCGCCTTGAGCCGGCCCACGTTGCGGTCGTCGATCACATCGGGTCGCGCGGCGGGAATCCAGATGTCGCAATCGACGTCGATGATTGCATCACGTCCGCCCTTGGTAGCGCGACCGAGCTCGGTCACGCCGCGTCCCTCGGCCTTCAGCATGGCGAGCGAGTCGATGTCGAGACCGTCGGGATTGGCGATGGTCCCTCGGGAATCTGACGCGGCGACCACGACGGCGCCCTTGCGCGCGAGGAAACGCGCCGCGTGCCGACCCACCGCCCCGAAGCCCTGGATCGCGACTCGCGCGCCCTCGAGGCGGACATCACAATAGTCCTGGGCGATCTCGGCGGCCACCGCGAGCCCGAAGCCGGTGGCGCCGATCTCGTCGAGCGGTATGCCTCCGATCTCGCGCGGCAGGCCGACGGCGCGGCCGATCTCGTCCTTCACCCACGCCATGCAGCGTTCGTCCGTGCCCATGTCGGGCCCGACGATGTAGCCGCTCTCGTCGGCGAGAGCCCGCGCGAAGGCTCGTATCAGACGTTCCTTGTCGGCGACCGGCATGGCGGGGTCCGCGAACACCACCGACTTGCCGCCGCCGTGGGCGAGGCCGGCAGCGGCATTCTTGAGCGTCATGGCTCGGGCCAGCCGGACGCATTCCTCGAGGCTGACATCGGCCGCCATACGGGCCCCGCCGATCGAGGGCCCGGCCGCCACGTTGTCGATGACCACGATCGCGCGCAGGCCGACGCTGGGCTTGTGGATGTGGATCATCCGTTCTGGCCCCAAGGGATCGGCGAAGCGGAACGCGTCTTCCATGGGGTTCCCGATCAAGTCGGATGTTCGAGGTCGGCCTTGACGGCGGCCAGAAACCGAGCGGCCTCGCCTCCGGTGACGACGCGGTGATCGAACGTCAGGGAAAGCGGAAGAATTCCGTGGGCGACGATCCCGCCCGCTCTGGCGACCGGGCGCGGCTCGAGCCGCCCGGCACCGAGGATCGCGACCTGCGGCGGCGTAACGACGAGCGCGGCGTGGCGCCCACCCAGGGTACCGAAGTTCGACAGCGTGATGGTCGCGCCACGGAGGTCCTCTGGCGCGATCGACCGATCGACGACCGCGCGCTTCAGACGCTCGACAACGACGCGAAGCGCCTCTGTCGGCTTGCGGTCCGCGTCGCGCAGAACGGGGACGATCAGCCCGTTCGGGGTGTCGACGGCCAGGCCGACGGCAACATGCTCGTGCAGGCGGCGGCCGTCGCCATCGTAGCCCGCGTTGAGCGCGGGTTCGGCCTTGCAGCCGGAGACGAGTGCGCGAATGAGGCGCAGCGTCACGTCCTCCCCGGCGGGCCAGGCATCGACATCCGCCTCGTCCGTGACCGTCGCGGGCACGGCCTGCAGGCGGGCGCGCGCCATCGCGCGCGCCATGGCTCGGCGGAGCCCGCGTAGTGGCTCCGAAGCCACGCTCCTCGTGCCGGCCGCGGCCTTGACGTCATCCGAGGTGACGAAGCCGCCGGGGCCGGTCCCGGCGAGCCGCTCGATATCGACACCGAGCTCGGTGGCGAGCCCGCGGACCGCCGGCATAGCCTTGGCGCGGCCGGTGATTGGCGTCGGCGAAGGTCGGGCCGATCGCGTGGGGCTCGCTCGCTCTGGCGTCGTGGGCAGCTCGCCAACGACGGTCCCCGTGTCGGGGGATTCGCCAGTCTCGATATCGACCAGCGGCGCGCCGACCTTGACAGTGTCGCCCGGCGCACCGTGAAGCGCGAGGACGCGCCCCGCGAAGGGCGCCGGCACCTCGACGACCGCCTTATCGGTCTCGACGGCGACCAGCGGCTGATCCGCGCCGACCCGATCACCCTGCGCGACGTGCCAGGCGACGATCTCCGCTTCCTCGAGGCCTTCGCCGAGGTCGGGCAGCGCGAACGTCTTCATCCATACGCCATGAGCTCGCCGACGGCAGCGCGGATTCGATCCGTGCTCGGCATGTAGTGCGACTCCAGTCGCGGCAGCGGCATCACCGTGTCGTAGCCCGTGACGCGGCGCACGGGCGCGACCAGCGCATCGAGCGCGTCCTCCGCGACGCGCGCCGCGATCTCGGCGCCGAAGCCACCCGTGCGCGCCGCCTCGTGGACGACGACGCAGCGCCCGGTCTTGCGGACCGAGGCGAGGATCGTCTCCGAGTCCAGTGGCTTCAGGGTCGCGACGTCGATGACCTCGACCTCGATGCCGTCCTTGGCGAGCGTGTCGGCGGTCGCCAGGCACTCGCGGACCGCCGCGCCCCATGTGACCACGGTCGCGTTCTTCCCCTCGCGTAGGACAAAGCACCGATCGAGTTGCACGCCCGCGCCGTCGTCCGCCACCGGCTCCTTGAGCGCCCGGTAGAGACGCGTCGGTTCGAAGAATACGACTGGATCGGGATCGCGGATCGCCGCCAGAAGGAGCCCGTACGCGCGCCTCGGCGACGACGGGATGACGACGCGCAGTCCCGGCACGTGCGCCAGCATGGCCTCGGTGCTCTCCGAATGATGTTCGGGCGCATGCACGCCGCCGCCGAAAGGGGCGCGCAGCACCATGGGGCAGCTCAGCCGTCCGCGCGTTCGTGTCCTGAGCCGGGACGCATGGTTCACGAGCTGATCGATGGTCGGATAGATGAACCCCATGAACTGGATTTCGGCGACCGGGCGCATCCCTTGCGCGGCGAGGCCTACCGCCATCCCCGCGATCAGGAGCTCGGAGAGCGGCGTGTCGCGCACGCGCTTGGCGCCGAAGCGCTGGTAGAGACCGTCGGTCGCCCGGAACACCCCTCCATCGATCCCGACGTCCTCGCCAAAGATGACGACCCTTTCGTCATCGGTCATCGCGCGGCCCAAAGCGGCACGGACGGCCTCGACCAACGTGAGGTCAGCCACCGCTCGGCTCCACGGCGCCAGCGCGCTGCCGCGCGAGATCGTCGGGCAAGGCCGCGAACGTGTGATCGAAAATCGCGCCCTTGAATTCCGGCGCGGTTGCGAGGTAGGCCTCGGCCGCGGCTTCGACTTCGGCGGCGCATGACTTCAGCAGTGACTCTTCGTCCTCCTTGGTCCAGGCATGGCGGCTGACCAGGAACGCGCGCGTGCGAAGAACCGGCTCCTCGGCCCAATGGGGCCGGACCTCGTCGTCGTCGCGGTAGCGGCTCGCGTCGTCCGCGGTCGTGTGATCGCCGAGCCGATAGGTCAGGCACTCGATCAGCGCCCCGCCTTCGCCAGAGCGGGCGCGCGCAAGGGCGCGGGCGACGGCATCGTGCACGGCGATCACGTCGTTGCCGTCGACCTGCTCGCCGGGCAGCCCCGCGGCGATCGCCTTCTGCGCCAGCGTCGCGGCGGCCGTCTGATCGCGCCGGCGAACCGAGATCGCCCACTGGTTGTTGTTGATGACGAACACGGCCGGCAGCCGCCACAACCCGACGACGTTGAGCGCCTCGTAGAAGTCGCCCTTGGACGTGGCGCCGTCGCCGGCGATCGCCACGGCGGCTCGCGGCTCGCCTCGGAGCGCCATGGCGAGCGCGACACCGGCGGCGTGCGGAAAGTGGCTGGCGACGGGGATGCAGACGGGGAAATCCTCGCGCGGACCGGCGAAATCGCTGCCGCGCTCGTCGCCGCCCCAATAGAGGAACAGCTCCTTGAGCGTCACGCCGCGCCAAAGCTGCGCCGCGTGCTCGCGGAACGACGGCAGCAGCACGTCCGCGGGCCGCATCGCGCTGGCCGTGCCGACACCGACCGCCTCCTGGCCGAGGCTCGAGGCGTAGGTGCCGAGCCGTCCGGTGCGCTGCAGCGCGATTGCCTTCTCGTCGAAAGCGCGTGCGCGCGCCATGGCTCTGTAGAAGCCCGTCACGGTCGCCGCGTCCTCGGCGAAGGCCGGCAAGGGGCCCAACGGCCGACCTGTCGCGTCGAGGTAGGCGGTGCGTTCGATCGCGAACGTGGCGACGGGCGTCGACACGGCCTAGCCCGACGTTCCGGCCGACGCGAGCTCCGCCGCCATTCGCTCGCGCATGACGTACTTCTGGACCTTTCCCGTGACGGTCGTCGGGAACTCATCCACGAACTTGATGTAACGCGGGATCTTGAAATGCGCGATCTTGTCGCGACAGAAGGCGCGGATCTCCTCGACGGTCGCGCTCTCGCCCTGCTTGAGCTTGACCCACGCGCAGACCTCCTCGCCGTACTTGGGATCGGGCACGCCGAAGGCCTCGACCTGCTCGATCCTTGGATGGGTATAGAGAAAGTCCTCGATCTCGCGCGGGAAGATCTTCTCGCCGCCGCGGATCACCATGTCCTTGATGCGTCCGACGATCTGGACGTAGCCCGCGTCGTCGACCACGGCGACGTCGCCGCTCGCGATCCAGCGCGCTTCGTCGATCGCCGCCGCGGTCTTCTCGGGGTCGTTCCAGTACTTCGGCATGACGCAGTAGCCCCTGGTCAGCAGCTCCCCTGGCGCGCCGCGCGGAACGATGCGGCCTTCGGCGTCGACGATCTTGATCTCGGTGTGCGGCAGCGCGCGCCCGACGGTCTCGACGCGCCGCTCGACGGCGTCGTCCACGTCGGTCTGCGTGCTGAGCGGACCCGTTTCCGTCATGCCATACCCAATCGTGATCTGACCAATGTGCATGTCGCGCATGACGCGCTTCAAGAGTTCGGCCGGGCAGGGCGCGCCAGCCATGATGCCCGTGCGCAGGGTGGTGAGGTCGAATGCGCCGAAATCGGGATCGTCGAGCATGGCGATGAACATCGTCGGAACACCGTGGACGACCGTGCAGTGCTCCGCCGCGATCGTCGCGAGTGTCGCGTGAGCGTCGAATCCGGCGGAGGCGAACACCATGGTCGCCCGGTGCGCGAGGCACGTCAGGGTGCCCAGGACCATGCCGAAGCAGTGGTACATCGGAACCGGAATGCACATCCGGTCCGCTGCCGTGAGCCGCATCCGCTCGCCGGCGAGGACGGCGTTGTTGACGATGTTGTGATGCGTCAGCGTCGCGGCCTTGGGCCGTCCCGTGGTTCCACTCGTGAACTGGATGTTGATCGGATCGTCGAACTGCAGAACATCGGCGAGCGCGGCCACCTTGGCGTGGCCTGCCGAGTCAGCCGCCGACTCGACCTCCGAGAAGGTGATGAAACCGGGCGAGCGTTCCTCGCCCAGCCGGATCAGCCAGCGCAGGCTGGGAATGCGCTCGGATTCGAGCGCGCCGGGCTTCGCACTCTCGATCTCGGGTATCAACGTGCCGAGCATGGCGATGTAATCGCTCGTCTTGAGGCGCGTCGCCGTGATCAAGGCCTTGACGCCGACCTGGTTGAGCGCGAACTCGAGCTCGGGTAGCCGGTACGCCGGGTTGATGTTGACCAGGATCAGCCCCGCCTTGGCCGTGGCGAACTGGGCAACGACCCATTCGGCCATGTTCGGTGCCCAGATCCCGACGCGATCGCCCGGCGACAGGCCGAGCCCGACGAGCCCGGCGGCGCAGCGATCGACACGCTCCTTGATTTCTCCGTAGCTCCAACGCACGCCTTGGTACGGCACGACGAGCGCCTCATGCGATGGATCGTGCGCGACGCGCTCGTCGAACAGTTGACCGATCGTGCAGCCCAGCAACGGTACGTCCGATGCTCCGTGGACATAGCTCGGTCGCTGCCACGGCGTCGAACGATCAGACTGCGGCTTGATCACATGACTTGTTTCGGTCAGGGCCACTTCCATGAGCTTTCCACGGTGCGTATGAAACATGACCGCAGGCGGGGATTGGTTCGTTGATCCAGCGCAACGCGCCCGAGGCGGCCATCGGGACTACTGTTGACATGGCAGAAGCGGCCGCACCCCCTCATTGGGAGCATTACAGCCACGGCGCGGACGTGGGCGTGCGGGGAATCGGACGCACCAAGGCCGAGGCGTTCGAGCAGGCCGCTCTGGCGCTCGCCGCCGTGGTGGTCGACGACCCCGCCAAGGTCGGGGCGTCCCGAAGGGTGGACGTCCAATGCGAAGCGGAAGATGACGGGGTCCTTCTTGTCGACTGGCTCAACGAGATCGTCTACGCGATGGCCTCGGAGAACTGCCTGTTCGGACGGTTTCACGTCGCCATCGATGGCAGCTCGCTGCGCGCCGTCGCGCTCGGCGAGCCGGTCGACGTGGCGCGTCACGCGCCGGCGGTCGAGGTCAAGGGCGCGACGTTCACCGACCTTCGCGTCGAGCGACACCCCGACGGGCTGTGGCTCGCCCAGTGCATCGTCGACGTTTGAACAGGGACGGTGACCATGGATACCTCCCGTCTGGTGCGTGACGCCGAGGACACCTGGCGCATCGAGCCGTTCGGCGCCATGCGCGTGCCGGCCATCATCTACGCCGACGAAACTCTGATCCTCGACATGGACGACAAGGTCTTCGAACAGGTGACGAATGTCGCCACCCTGCCGGGCATCGTGCGCGCCTCCTACGCCATGCCCGACGCCCATTGGGGCTACGGGTTCCCGATCGGTGGCGTGGCCGCGTTCGACGTGGCGGCCGGCGGCGTCGTCTCCGCCGGCGGGGTCGGGTTTGACATCAGCTGCGGCGTCCGCACGCTGCTGACGGAGCTCGGGCGGGACGCCGTCGAGCCACGCAAGGCCGCCCTGGCCGACGCGTTGTTCCGACGCATTCCCGCCGGACTGGGCAGCACCGGGCACATCACCCTGGACGACGCCGGCATGGACGCCATGCTGGTGGGTGGCGCCGCGTGGGCGCTCGCGAACGGCTGGGGCGAGCCGGCCGACCTGGAGCGCATCGAGGAGGGCGGCCGGGCAGGCGGCGCGGCCCCGGAGCACGTCTCGAGCCGAGCCAAGAAGCGCCAGCGCAAGGAGATGGGCACGCTCGGGTCGGGCAACCATTATCTCGAGGTCCAGGAGGTCGTCGAGGTTCACGACGCTAGCGCGGCCAGGGCGTTCGGCCTCGTCAAAGGAGAAGTCGTCGTCAGCATCCACTGCGGCAGCCGGGGGCTCGGCCATCAGATCGGCACCGAGTACCTGCGCGAGATGGTGATCGCGGCCGCCGACTTCGGCATCGCGCTGCCCGACCGCGAGCTCGCCTGCGCCCCGCTGAACTCCGAGCTGGGAAGTCGCTATCTGGGCGCCATGCGGGCGGCGATCAACTGTGCGCTGGCCAACCGACAGATCATCACGCATCTCACGCGCGAGGTGTTCGGCGACGTCCTGCCCGAGGCGCGGCTCGAGCTCCTCTTCGACGTCTCGCACAACACTTGCAAGGTGGAACGCCACGAGGCCGACGGCGGAACGCGCGAGCTCTTCGTCCATCGAAAGGGCGCGACCCGGGCCTTCGGCCCCGGCCATCCCGATCTGCCGGACGCGCTGAGGGCCGTCGGCCAGCCGGTCCTGATCGGCGGCAGCATGGGCACCAGTTCCTATGTCTTGGTCGGGACGAGGGAGAGCGAGGCCAAGGCATTCTCGTCGGCATGCCATGGCGCTGGGCGCGCCATGAGCAGGCACCAGGCGCTACGGCAATGGCATGGTCGCGCCGTCATCGACGCGCTCAGGGAACGCGGGGTGATCGTGCGCAGTCCCTCGATGCGGGGCGTGGCCGAGGAGGCCCCGGGTGCCTACAAGGATGTTACCGCCGTGGTCCAAGCCGCCCACGACGCCGGGCTCGCCCGTATCGTCGCGCGCCTCGAACCCGTCGTTTGCATCAAGGGCTGACCCGGTTCGAAGCGCCCCTACGTTCGTTTCCGCCCTCCGGCCAAGCGGACGACGGTGCTGGCCTGGGCGCCCTGCTCGCT
>JBBDQV010000096.1:0-6431 GCA_040905845.1 Alphaproteobacteria bacterium
GCGCGCGGGGCCGAAATCCGGTTCGTCCGCAGCAACCCCAACCGGACAGCCGTGGGACTTCGCCCGGCCATGACGACGAATGGGGGACACGAGCAGCTATTCCCGCCGTCACTCCCCGCGGTCGCGCGGGTAGCTGATGACCGAGAGGAAGCGGATCGGCGGTTCGAGCGCCTCGGGGCCGTGCGGCACCTCGGCGTCGAAGAAGAGCGAATCGCCCGGCTCCATGGGGTAGGCGTCGCCGCCATGACGGTACGTCATGCGCCCTTCGAGCATGTAGAGAAACTCGAGGCCTTCATGCTGGAACAGCGGGAAGACCTCGGACTCATGGGTCAGGGTGATCAGGTACGGCTCGACCGCCACGGCCTTGCCCTGGGAATGGCCGAGGAGCTGGTACTGGTGCCCGTTGCGCGTGCCGCGGCGCTCGATCTTGAGCCCCTGGCCGGCCTTGACGAAGGTCGCCGAGTGTTGCTCCTCGAAGCCCTGAAACAGCGCCGTGAACGGCACGTTGAGCGCGGCGGCGAGGCTCTTGAGCGTGGCGAGCGAGGGCGAGGTCAGCCCGTTCTCGATTTTTGACAGCATGCCCGATGAGAGCCCCGCCTGGCCCGCCAGGTCGGTCACGGTCATGTCGAGCTTCTTGCGCAAGGAGCGCACCTGGCGGCCGATCGCGGCCTCGAGGGTATGGCCGCGCGCGCTTATCCGGTGCGGATCCTGGAACGGAGCCGGCCGCGCCGCGGGGCGGCCGACGCTCATGGGCTCGAACCCTCCGCCGCGAGCGCGCGGACGGCGCCGAGGCCCACGGGCTTACCCTCGAACTCGTCCATGGCGTCCAGCAGGCAGCGCCACATGTACGCGGCGGCGGCGGAATCCGCGATCATGTCGTAGGCGAGCGTGGCCCCGAGGTCGTGACGGATGACGATCGCCGACATGCGCGCGACCGAGGTCTGGGCGACCGCGCCATCGGGGAACTTGCGCGGCCGCAGGTCGACGCCGCACATCTTGGCCAGCATGTTCGCGGCGTGCGCGCCCGTGATCCTGAACCAGAAGTTCGTGTCGGGCCGGGGCACCGGGTAGGCGCCGACGGCGCCCTCGAACGACCAAGCGGCCTCGACCCGGTCGAGCAGCGCCGATCGCCCCGCGAGATCGCCGAGGATCAGTGCCTCGCTGTCGGCCAGACGGGCGACCCGGCTGCCTTCGTCCTGCACGACGGTCGTGTTGTTGTCGCCGATCGCGACGCCTTGGCCGCGCAGCCAGTCGAGCGCGGTCCAGCCCTTGTAGCCGCCGCGCCTAAGCGCCGACGCATCGGCGAGCCCCATGACGCGGGCCGCCGACGCCTCGGCCTCCTGGCCGGCCGCGAGATGGATCGGGGCCGCCTGGCCGTTGACCTCGACGAAGCTCGCGCCAAGCGCCGCGAGCTCCCGGTAGAGAAAGCCCCGGCGGGGCAGCGTCGAGGGATCGAGGTGCATCCTAGAGCTCCTGGCGCTTGTTGCCGGGGTCGTAGAACGGCGGTTTCTCGACCACGGCCTCGATCATCCGACCGCCCTCGATGCGGATCTGGAAGGTCGTGCCCGGCTCGGCCTGGTCGGGCGCGACGTAGGCGAGCCCGATGACCTTGCCGAGCACGAAGGACCCGTTGACCGAGGTCGTGCGCCCGACGATCTGGCCATCGCGGATCACTAGATGACTCTCCTTGGGCGCCGGGTCGGCCGGGTTCTTCAGGGTGAAGCCGACCAGCTTGCGGGTCAGCCCGTTTTTCTCGTGGATCGCGAGGGTGCGCTTGCCGACGAAGTAGGGCTTGTTGCGGCTGATCGCCCAGGCCATGTCGGCCTCGAACACGTGGGTCACGCCGTCGGTGTCCTGGCCGATGATGATGTGCCCCTTCTCGAGCCGGAGCAGGCGCTGGGCCTCGATGCCGAAGGGCACGATGCCGTGCTCCTGGCCGGCGGCCATGAGCGCGTCCCACAGGGCCTCGCCCTGGCTCGAAGGCACGTGGATCTCGTAGCCCAGCTCGCCGACGAAGCCGATGCGGATGATGCGCGCGGGGATGCCGGCAAGGTTGCCCTGGCGCACCTCCATGTAGGGGAACGCCTCGGCCGAAAGCTCGACATCGGCGCAGATCTTGGCGAGGACCATGCGCGCCTTCGGCCCGGCCAGGTTCACGGCGGCCCACGACGCGGTGACGTTGGTGACGTTGACCTGGAGCCGCCACTGCGCGTTCCAGAACAGCATGCGCTGGTAGACCGCCGCAGCGCCCGAGGTGGTCGCCGTGACGTAGAAGTGGTGGTCGTGGAACCGGCACGCGACGCCGTCGTCGACCACGACGCCCGCCTGGTCGGTCATCAGCGCGTAACGGGCGCGCCCGACCGGCTGCTTGGCGTAGGCGAAGGTGTAGATGCGGTTGAGGAACTCGGCCGCGTCGGGGCCGCAAACTTCGAGCCCGCCGAGCGTCGAGACGTCGATCAGGCCGACCGCCTCGCGCACCGCCATGACCTCGCGCCGGATGTTCTCGGCGCGGGTCGCGGCCGGGCCGTAGTACTCGGGCCGGTACCACTGCCCGGCCACCATCATGCGCGCGCCGGCCTCGACGTGGCGATGATGCATGGGCGTCAGCCGCTCGGGCTCGAACGAGCGCCCGGCGAGCACGCCGAAGCTCTCCTGGGCGTAGGGCGGGCGCGAGGTGGTGGTGCCCGTCTCATCGACCGTGCGGCCGGTGGCGCGCGCGGTCAGCCGGACCGAGTTGAGCGAGGAGTGCCGACCCTGGCTCGGCCCCATGCCGCAGGTCGAGAACCGCTTCATCAGCTCGATGTCGTCGTAGCCCTCCTGGATCGCGTCCAGGATGTCGTGGACCTGGATATCCTCGTCGAAGTCGATGAAGTCGCGCCCCTTGGGGTGGGGGAAGATCGGCCACGGGTGGTTGACGCCGCGCTGGCCCCGATCGTTCGGCACGGCGGGCGCGGCGCCGACCTTGAAGCCGGCGTCTCGCGCGGCCGACCAGCCGGCCCGCCGGCCCTCGCCGATCACCGCGTCGAGCGCGAAGGTGCCGGTGACCGAGCCCGCCGCGTGGAGCGTTTCGGGCAGCCAGGTCACCTCGAACATGGCAGTTTCTTCATTGTACGACACCCTGCCGCCCGCGTGATGGATCAGGTTTGTGGTCGGGTTGTAGCCAATGGCGGTGACGATGAGGTCGCAGGCGAACCGGTCGTCCAAGGCCGTGGTCAGGCCCTGGCCGGTGATCCTGGCGACGCGCGCGGCCTCGATGCCGACCAGGCCCCTTTGCGGCACGGCCTCGGTCACGGTGGCGCCGCGCACGATGGGAACCCCGCGATCGGCCACGGCATCGGCCAGCGCGCCGTCCGAACGCTCGGGCCGGAGGTCGGCGACGCAGGCGACCTCGACGCCCGCCTCCAGGAGGTCGAGCGCCGCGCCGTAGCCGTCGCCATTGGCCGTCGCGACGACGGCACGGGTTCCAGGCCGAACGCCGTAGTGCCGGATCAGGCGCTGGGCGGCGGAGGAGTACATGACGCCCGGCAGGTCGTTGTTGCGGAACACCAGCGGCTGCTCGTAGGAGCCGGTGGCGACGACGACGCTTCGGGCGCGCAGCTTGTGGAGCCGCGTGCCCCGGATCACCGGCAGATAGTGATCGGCGAACCAGCCGTTGCACGTGGCGTCGAGCATCACGGTGATGCCAGTATGGGCCTCGACCTTGGCGGCGAGCTCGGCCATCAGGCTCGCGCCGTGTCCACCTTCCGGATCGAAGCGGGCGTAGCCGAGCGCCCCGCCGAGGCGCGGGTTCTCCTCGATCAGCACGACCTCGGCGCCGACCTCGGCCGCTTCCAGCGCCGCCGCCATGCCGGCCGCGCCGCCGCCGACGACGGCCACGTCGGCGAACAGGTACTGCTTGTCGTGGTAGCCGTGGGGCGCCGCCAGATCGACCTTGCCGAGCCCGGCCAGCGCGCGGATCAGCTTCTCCCAGTGCTTCCACGAGCCCTTGGGCCGGAAGAACGTCTTGTAATAGAAGCCGACCGGCAGGAAGCGGCCGAGGCTGTCGATGACTGCGGCACGGTCGTGGGCCAGGCTGCCGAAGACGTTCTGGGGCGTGACCGAAAGCCCCGGCTCGATGCGCCGCCGGTCGGCCGGCACGCTCGGCTCGGCGCCGATCTGGACCAGCGCGTTGGCGTCGTGACCGGCGGCGGAGAGGACCGCGCGGGGGCGGTGGTACTTGAACGAGCGCGACAGCACGCCGACCCCGTTGGCGGCGAGCGCGCTCGCGATCGTGTCGCCCTCGAAGCCGGTGTACGAGCGGCCGTCGAAGCCGAAGGTGATCGGCTTGGCGCGGTCGAGCAGGGCACCGGCGGGCGCCGGCAGGCGGCTCGTGGTCATCGGCCTTCCTGCTTCGCCGGAGCCTCGAAGACCACGCGGTCCTTGAACAGCTCGCGCGCCGGGTAGGTGCGCACGATGACGTCCTTGACCGTGTCGCGCTCGGCGATGATCCAGTAGGCCGTGGGCACGTGGTACCACCACTCGCGCACCACGCCGGCCGTGTTGTTCTCGAGCGCGGCGTAGTCGGCCCACTCGGCGTCGGAGCAGTCGAGCGCGGGATGCGTCCTGACCTCGCCGCCCCAGACGAACTCCGAGATGTTGCGCGGCCCGTTGAGCGGACAGTTGAGGATCTTCATGGGTGGCTCAATGCCCGACGCTCGCCGCGCCCTTTTCGCCGAGCTGCTTGAACTCGAGGAAGCGGCGGTGGCTGAACGGGGCGATCAGCTCGGGCACCTTGCCGGTCGCGAGCATCTCGGCGTTGCGCTTGCCGCATACCGGCGTCGCCTTGAAGCCCCAGGTGCCCCAGCCGGCGTCGATGTAGTAGTTCTCGACCGGGGTCTCGCCCATGATCGGCGCGAAGTCGGGCGTCATATCGGTCATGCCCGCCCACTGGCGCAGCAGCTTGACCTCGGCGAGGTAGGGGAAGAGCTCGAGCATGTGCATCATGAGCCCTTCCTTGAAGTCGAGCGTCGAGCGCGTGCCGTAGAGCGAATACGGGTCGGTCGAGCCGCCCATGACCAATTCGCCCCGGCTCGACTGCGAGATGTAGACGTGCAGCGAGCCCGACACGATGATCTTGTCGAGGAACGGCTTGAGCGGCTGGGAGACGCACGCCTGGAGCGGGATGGTGCGGATCGGCAGCTTGAGCCCGACCATGGCGGCGACGAGGCTGGACGCGCCCGCCACCGCCTGGATCACCTTGCCGCACTTGATCGTGCCGCGGTCGGTGACGACCCCGGTGACCCGCCCGCCGGTGCCGTTGACGCCTTCGCGCAGGATGCCGGTGACCTCGGTCCGCTGATGGATTTCGACCCCGCGCGTGGCCGCGCCGGCGCCGTAGCCCCAGGCGACCGCGTCGTGGCGCGCGATCGCGCCGGGCACGTGGTAAAGCGCGCCGAGGACGGGATAGCGCACCTTGTCCGAGAGGTTGAGCTGGGGGCACAGCTTGGCGATCTCGGCGGGGAAGACGAGCTCGGAGTCGACGCCGAAGTGCTTGTTGACCTCGGCGCGCCAACGCATGGTGCGGATCGCCGCGTCGGTGTGGGCGAGCGTCAGGTGCCCGCGCTCGGAATAAAGGATGTTGAGGTCGAAGTCGTTCGACAGATCCTTATAGAGCCGGATCGACTCGTCGTAGAACTGAACGCCCTCCGGCGTCAGGTAGTTCGAGCGGATGATCGCCGTGTTGCGCCCGGTGTTGCCGCCGGCGAGATAGCCCTTGTCGAGCACCGCGACGTTGGTGATCCCCCAGTCGCGCGCCAGGTAATAGGCGGTGGCCAGGCCGTGCCCACCGCCGCCGATGATGACCAAGTCGTACGACGGCTTGAGCTCGCGCGGGCGCGGGAACTGGTGCCTGGCCGGATAGTGCCTCGATAGCCCGTACTTGAGGAGGGCGAAGACCATGATGGAACCTCGGGATGCGGCGCCGGGGCCGTCGGCGGGCGCAACGCATGCAACAAACTTTACTCTAGGTCAATGGCCGGACGCGGACAACGACACGCCGTTTCGCCGCCGCCCATGTGGCTGGCGATCCCGGAAGCCTCGCCCGTTTAGGCTGCCCTGTAGGAACGAACGTCGACCCGCACCCCCGTGCGGGCCGCGTCCTCGACGACGAGCATGACGCCATCGCGTACCAGCGTCACCGTGGCGGTCCCCGGTTGCGTTTCTCCGTGTCGGCAGACGGGACACTTCATCGGCGCTTCCTCTGCTTTCTGAAATCCGCCGTCCACAGCGCTGGGTCTAGTGTAATAACTCGGACAAACGATACCCATCCCGTCATGCGCGGGCTTGTCCAGCGGCTGTCCGGTTCGCGCCTGCCACGCGGTTCGCGACGCGTGCCTGTGGCACGCTCCTCACCGCGAACGGTCTTTGGATACTCGTTTCACGGGCGTTGGTGG
>JBBDQV010000097.1:0-6427 GCA_040905845.1 Alphaproteobacteria bacterium
CCCGTCGCGCGCGGGCGCGGCGTCGCGCTCGCCCAGAGCGAGCCCGCGGTGAGCCGGGTCGAGCTCGACCTCCCGGGCCAGCTCGGCCGCGAGATGGTGGGCTATCCGATCCGGACCGACAGCGCGGTCCTGGCGCGCGACACGCTGCCGGACGGGGCGCGGCTCGTGCTCGTGGTGCGCGACGGCGCGGTGCTCGAGCCGTCCGCGGCCGGCTCGCTCGCCGCCGGCGACTACGCCTACATCCTGGCCGATTCCGAACGGATCCATCGACTCGACCGTCTGTTCGCCGAGGGCGGCGCGGCGTGGCCGACCGAGGACGAGTTCGGGGTGAACGGCGCCGCGCCGATCGGCGCCTTGGCGGAGCTGTACGGCCTCGCCGTCACGGCCGAGGAGCGCGGTCTCACGGTCTCCGAGGTGTTCGCGGCCCGGCTCGACGACACGCCACGGCCCGGTGACGCGATCGAGCTCGACCGCGTCACCCTCGCTGTGCGCGCGGTCGACGGAGGTCGCGTGACGCGGGCGGCGCTGCTGTTGCCCGACGTGCCGCCGATGGAGGTGGGCGTGCTGCGCGTACGCCACGCGATCCTGGATGCCGGCCATCGCCTGGCCGGCCTCGGGCGCCGGCTGCGCGGCGCCGTCCGGCGGCCTACTTCCGGATGATGTTGTGCTCGGGCCCGAAAGGAAACTTGGTGATGTTCTGGGCACCGTTGCGGATCGTCTTCAGGCTGCCCGACGCCATGACGGGCCTCCCTCCCCCTCGTGACGGGGCGGCGGCATACGGAGTTTTCGATCGCTGCACAGTGGCTCTGGCCGGCGCGCCCATGAACCTACTCTCGATTCGCCTCGTCCTGAGCCTGTCGAAGGACGAGGCGGTGCACCGTCCTCGTGCTTCGACAGGCTCGGCACGAGGACACTTGTTCGAATCACGGCATAGGTTCGCCGATATCAAGCGTAGCCCGACCGGGCGCGCCCGCGGCTCTTGCCGGCCTTCAACTCGGCGTCGGCGTCGGCGACAGCGGCCAGGTACTCCTCGACGATGGTCTCGTCCTCGACCGGGTAAAGCAGCAGGTGGACGGCGGGCGGCTCCTTGCACCAGCTCGACGGATAGCCGCGCGCCTCGAGCCCGGCGACCAGGGCCGCGATATCGAGGGCGTCGCCGGTGAACACGAGGACGCCCGCCTCCGAGGGCGCCAGCAGGCGCAGGCCCTCGATGCGCTCGATGCCGTCCCTCAGCAGCCGGGCAAGCCGGACGATGCTCTTGGCGCGCTCGAGGTAGCCGTTCAGGCCGAGATGCCGCATGGTCGCCCAGGCCGCCGCGACGACGTGGGCGCTGCGCGAGCCCGCGAATGTCCTGACCGCGTAGCGACCGTACGGCCAGCCGGCGAACTCGAAGCCCTGGAACGCGAGATTGGCCTCCTCGCGCAGGGTGAACGAGGAGATGCCGTGCGGCAGCACCAGGCCGAACTTGTGCAGATCGGCGGAAATCGACATCACGCCGGGGATCGAGAAGTCGAAGTTGCGCACCTTGTGCCCGGCCTTGCGCAGGAACGGAATCAGGAAGCCGCCGACGCAACTGTCGACGTGGCACCACAGCCCGTGCTCGCGCGCGATCGCCGCGATGTCGGCGATGTCGTCGACGACGCCGTGCGGGTAGGACGGCGCCGAGCCGACGATCATGATGGTGTTGCCGTTGACCGCGTTGGCCATGGCCTCGACGTCGGCGCGGAAATCCGCGCGGCTCGGCACGCGCACGGTGCGGATGGCGCAGATATGCGCCGCCTTCTCGAACGAGGGGTGCGCGGTGTAGGCCAGCAGGATCTCCGGGTCCCTCGCGCCCGGCCGGTTCTTGCGCGCCCAGTCGCGCGCCGTCTTGACTGCGTGGAAGTTGCTCTCGGTGCCGCCGGCGGTCAGGGTGGTGACCGCGCCGTCGGGCGCGTCCAGGATGTCCTGCACCATCGTCGAGACCTCGTTCTCGACCAGTCGCGCCGAGGGCTCGCCGTAACGCGCCCCGAGCATGAACGACTCGAACATCAGGTTGGCCGCCTCCTTGGCGACCAGCCGGACGTTGCCGCCCGGATCGGGCCAGTAGAGCGCGCCGAGCCCCTTGCGCCACGGCGTGTCCTTGGTGCGTTCCGCGATCAGGACCTGCTCGAGCTCGGGCCACAGCCGGCCGCGCTCGGGAAACACTCGGTTGCGCATGGGCTTCCCTCCTGCTCTCCCGTGACGCTAGCCTATCGGCCCTGGGCCGTCATCCGCCTCAGACTTGACGCAAGTCATGGTCGGGGCGGGGTCGCCGGATCAGCAATCGCTTGACGCCCGCGAGGCCGGAGGGATCATGACCAAGTCTCTGAGGACGCTCCGGTTCGAACACGGCAACCTGTTCAGCGTGCTGCACTGCCTGCGTTACCTGGCGCTCGACGAGGAGGCGCGGCGCAAGCCGCTCGAGACCGAAACGCTGCGTGCCATCCTCGACTACATCGAGGGGTTCCCCGACCGCTTCCACCACCCGAAGGAGGAGCGTCACCTGTTCCAGGTGCTGAGGCGGCGACGGCCGGAGATCGCGCCGACGCTGGATCGGCTCGAGCAGCAGCACCGCGAAGGCGGCCAAGCCAACCGCCGCCTGCGCGTCACGCTCGACGCGGCCGCCGCCGACGCCGCGGCGCGACCCGCGTTCGAGGCGGCCGTGCGCGATTACGTCGATCGCCAACGCGCCCACATGCTGACCGAGGAGCGCGAAGTGCTGCCGGCGGCGCTCCAGGCGTTGACCGAAGAGGACTGGCGGGCGATCGACGCCGCGTTCGCCGACAACGACGACCCGGCGTTCGGCCAGAGCCCGCGCCGCGAATTCGAGGCCATGTTCCGGCGCATCGTCGATCTCGCGCCGCCGCCGTTCGGCTTCGGCGACGCCGGGTCGTAGGGCACGCTTCGATGAACTGAAATCGGGTTATGGATCGCTCCGGCCTGTCATTCCCGGGCGCCGTGAACGCGGCGAACCGGGAATCCAGATCTTCACGCTGGAGCGGCGGCCCTGGATACCCGGTCCCGCGCTTCGCGCGGTCCGGGTATGACGCGTGATGTGGTTCCACATCGTCGAAACGTGGTCTAGCTCTCGGACTCCTCGAGCCTCTCCATGTCCTCGTCCGACAGGCCGAAGTGGTGGCCGATCTCGTGGATCAGCGTGTTGCGCACCACGTCCTCGAGCGCCTCGCCCGACTCCATCCAATAGAGCAGCAACGGCGCCCGATAGAGGAAGATGCGGTCGATATCGTGCACCGGTGCCGTGACGCTCTTCTGGTCGAGCGAGATGCCCTGGTAGAGCCCGAGCAGGTCGTACGCGCTGTCGAGCCCCAAGTCCTCCAGCGTCGCGTCGTCGGCGAACTCGTCGATCAGGATCGCGACGCCCCGGACGCGTCGGCGCAAGGGCTCGGGAATGGTCGCGAACGCCTCGTCGGCGATGGCCTGGAGGTCCGCGGCCGAAGGCGGGAGGCCGAAGCGGGGCCGGGTCATGGCGCGACCATAGAGGCGCTTGCCAAGGCGGCCAAGCATCGCCACATGCTGATGCCGAGGTCACCGCTGGAGGGTGCCCATGGGTGGCAGGCTGACCGGCGCGGCGCGCGACCAGGCCTTGGCCGGGCTCGTCGGCTGGGGCCTTGTCGAGGGCCGCGACGCGATCCACAAGGGCTTCCGGTTCAAGGACTTCAACGCGGCCTTCGGGTTCATGACCCGGGTCGCGCTCCAGGCCGAGCGCATGGACCACCACCCGGAATGGTCCAACGTCTACAACCGGGTCGAGATCACGTTGTCGAGCCACGACGTCGATGGGCTGAGCGAGCGCGACGTCGCGCTCGCGCGCTTCATCGACCGGGCCGCGAGCGCCGATGGCTAACGGCTTTGCCGCCGGAATTTTGCCGAGCCTCGCCACGCTTGGCGACAAGATCGCGCGCAACCTGCACCGCGTGCCCTTCGCCGAGGACGCGCTCGCCGCGTACTTCTGCGCCATGGACAAGCGCACGCCGGGCTATGCCAAGGCGGCGCTGGCCGGCGCGCTCGGCTACTTCGTGCTGCCCATCGACGCGATCCCCGATTTCATCGTCGGGCTGGGCTTCACCGACGATGCCTCGGTGATCGCCTTCGCGCTCGCCACGCTCGCCCGGCACATCCGGCCCGAGCACCGCCAGCGCGCCCGCGACCTGCTCGACCGGCTGCGCGCGCGCTAGAGCAATATCCGATCGGATCGATCCACGTGGATCGTTCCGATCGGATGAAATTGCTCTAGATTTCAAGACCTTAGAGCAGCTCTATCCGGGCGATGGATCGCCGAAGGCGATTCCATCAGACCGGATGCTGCTCTAATCTCCCGGCGGCGTCGCGCGGGCGGCGAGGATCGGCGGCTCGGCGGCGAGACCGGCGCGGCGCGCGACCGCTTCGCGGTGCGCCACGTAGACCGAGCTCGCCAGGATGATCGCGGCGCCGACCCAGGTCCACGGGTCGGGTAAATCGCCGAACGCGACGAAGCCGATCGCCGCCACCATGGGCAGCCGCACGTAGTCGAACGGCAACAGCGCCGTCGCCTCGGCCACGGCGAAGGCGCGGGTGAACAGGTAATGGCCGAACGAGGCGAAACTGCCGAGCAGGATCAGCCAGAACCACGCCTCGAGGCTCGGCCACTGCCACACGAACACGGCCGGCACGAACGACACGGGCGTGATCAGCAGCACTTGGTAGAACACGAGCGTGCCGGGCGTTTCCGTGTCGGTCAGCGACTTCACCAGCACGATCGACAGCGCCATGAACGCCGAGGACGCGATCGCCGCCATCGAGGCGAGCTCGACCGGGACCGAACCGGGCCTCAGGATCACCACCACGCCGGCGAAGCCGACCATGAGCGCCGCGATGCGCCGGAGCCGGATGCGTTCCTTGAGGACCAGGACCGCGGCGATGGTCGCGAACAGCGGCGCGGTGAACGACAGCGAAACCGCGTGGTCCAGCGTCAGGTGGCCGAGCGACCAGAACCACAGCACCATCGAGACGAAGCCGATCACCGAGCGGCCGATGAGTGCGCCGATCCGCCGCGTCCTGAGCGCGCCGAAGCCCTGGCGCATCAGCCACGGCGTCATGGCGATCAGGCCGATGAAGTTGCGGAAGAACACGATCTCGAGCGAATCGAGCTCCGCCGACAGATGCCGGATGATGCCATTCATCGAGGCGAAGAAGACGCAGCTGGCGATCAGCCACAGCGCGCCCTTCACGGTATCGTCGCGGGGCGCCGATTGGGCTCGGGCGGTCATGGCCGATTACCTTAGGCAGTCGGCCCCGAGGGCGCCAGCCCGGCGCCGTTTGACGTGAAACCCAGATCGCCTCGCCCTTCGACACGCGACCCTTAGGGTCGCTGCTCAGGGTGAGGCGGTCTTCCTTGGCTAGTACGTCCCCATCCTGAGAGTCTGACTCGAAATGAATCGAAGAGTATCAAGCCCTTGCGAGGCGACGGGAGAGCAGGCGCAGACTGGCGAGGAGCAGCCAAGCCGTGGCGCTGGCTATGGTGGCCTCGAAGTCTTTGGCGAGACGGCGGCTGCGGCTGAGCCAGGCGAAGGTGCGTTCGACCACCCATCGTCGGGGCAGGAGCTGGAAGCCTTTGACGCCATCGGGGCGCTGGACGATCTCGATGGTCCATGGCCCACAGTCGGCCAGCGCCGTAAGCAGCTGATCGCCGCGGTAGACGCGGTCGGCGAAGATGTGGCGCAGCTTGGGGAAGGCCCGGCGCAGCGATCGCAGCAGCGGCACGGCGCCGTGACAGTCCTGGATGTTGGCCGCATGCACAAGCATGGCAAGCAGGAAGCCTTGCGTGTCGGTGACGATATGGCGCTTGCGCCCCGTGATGCGCTTGGCGGCATCGCGCCCGCGCGGGCCGCCACTTTCCGTGGTCCGCACGCTTTGGCTGTCGATGATGCCGGCCGAGGGCGCGGTGTCGCGTCCTTGCGCCCGACGCGCTCGCGCCACCAGCCGGGCGTTGATCCAATGCCAGGTGCCGTCGTCGCGCCAGCGGTAGAAGTAGCCTTGAACGGTCGAGCGCGGCGGCAAGTCCTTGGGCAGGGCGCGCCATTGGCACCCGGTGGCGAGAACATAGAGGATCGCGTTCATGATCACGCGCAGATCGCGCTCGCGCGGACGCCCGAGCCGCGACGGCGGAGGCATCAAGGGTTCGATCACAGCCCATTCTTCATCCGTCGTGTCGCTTGCGTAACGCAGTCCCTCGCGTCGATACTGCGCACGAGTGATTTCGGTCCAAGGCATGTTGTGGCTCCGTCGTTGTCGGCAAACACGACCGAATCACAACCGATTGAAATCACTCAATTCATTTCAGGCCAGCCTCTGAGAGCCGATCCCAGAAGTTGAGAGTCAGGAACAAGGGATTGGCCGGGTCAAGCGT
>JBBDQV010000098.1:0-6396 GCA_040905845.1 Alphaproteobacteria bacterium
CGCACCGGCCGGGCGCGCGCGAGGGCCGCGATCGTCGCCGTCACCGGCAGCGTCGGCAAGACCGGGACCAAGGAGGCGTTGCGTCTGGCCCTCGCCGAACAGGGCGAGACCGTCGCCTCGGCCAAGAGCTTCAACAACCAGTGGGGCGTGCCGCTGAGCCTCGCGCGCCTGCCCCAAGACGCGCGCTTCGGCGTGTTCGAGATCGGCATGAACCACCCCGGCGAGATCGCCCCGCTCGCCCGCATGGCGCGGCCCGACGTGGTGCTGATCACCACGATCGAGGCGGTCCATCTGGGCTTCTTCTCCTCGATCGTGGCGATCGCCGACGCCAAGGCGGAGATCTTCGAGGGCATGGCGCCGTCGGGCACCGCCGTGCTCAACCACGACAACCCGTTCTACCACCACCTGGCGCAGGCGGCGCGCGCGCGCGGCGTCCGGCGGATCATCGGCTTCGGCGCGCACCCGGATTCGTCGGTCCGCCTCGTCGAGGCCGTCGTCGGCGCGGACCCCCGCGACCGCGTCGCCTACACGCTCAACGTGCCCGGCCGGCACTGGGTGTCCAACAGCCTGGGCGTGCTCGGCGTGCTCGCCGCGCTCGGCGCCGACGTGGCGCGGGGCGCCAAGGCGCTGGCCGCGCTCGAGTCCCTGCCGGGCCGGGGCGAGCGCCACCGCATCGACCTGGGCGGCGGCACCCTGACCGTGATTGACGAGAGCTACAACGCGAGCCCCGCCGCGCTCAAGGCGGCGCTCCAGGTGCTGGCGGCGACCGCGCCCGAGCGCGGCGGCCGGCGCATCGCGGTGCTCGGCGACATGCTCGAGCTGGGGCCCGAGGCGCCCTCGATGCACGCCGCGTTCGCGACCTGCGCCAAGGCCAAGGGCATCGATCTGGTGTTCACCGTGGGCAGCCACATGGCGCGCCTGCGCGACGCGCTGCCCGAGGCGATGCGCGCCGGCCACGCCGGGACCGCGGAAGAGATCCTGGTCCCGGTGCTCGAGGAGGTGCGCGCCGGCGACGTCGTCCTGGTCAAGGGCTCGCGCGGCGTCGGCCTCGAGCGCGTCGTCGCCGGGCTGATCGATCTTCGGCCGCAGCCGGCGTGCTGCAACGGCTGAGCGGAGGCCGCGCGCTCGATGCTGTTCAACCTGCTCGCGCCGCTGGGGGAGGACTTCGTCGCGTTCAACCTGTTCCGCTACCTGACGTTCCGCACCGGCGGCGCGATCATGACCGCGCTCGCGGTCAGCTTCGTCGCCGGGCCGGCGGTCATCCGCTGGCTGCGCCTGCGCCAAGGGCACGGTCAGCCCATTCGCAGCGACGGCCCGCAGGACCACCTGCTGCGCAAGCGCGGCACGCCGACCATGGGCGGATTCCTCATCCTGCTCGCCGTGGTCACGGCGACCCTGCTGTGGGCCGACGTCCGCAACGGCTACGTCTGGGTGGTCGTCTTCGTCACCGTGGGCTACGGCGCGGTCGGCTTCGCCGACGACTATCTCAAGGTCGTGCGCCGGCACAGCGCCGGCCTGCGCGGCAAGTTCAAGCTCGTGCTCGAAATCGCGATCGGCGTCGTCGCGGCGCTGTGGATCACCACGATCACCGCCGAGCCGTTGGCGCGCGGCCTGACCGTGCCGTTCTTCAAGGACGTCCTGATCAACCTCGGCTGGCTGTTCGTGCCGTTCGCCGTGCTGGTCATGGTCGGCGCCTCGAACGCCGTCAACCTGACCGACGGGCTCGACGGGCTGGCGATCGGCCCGATCGTGATCGCGACCGGCTGCTTCGGCTTCATCGCCTACCTGGTCGGCAACAGCGTGTTCGCCAACTACCTCCAGGTCCCGTTCGTGCCCGGCGCGGGCGAGCTCGCCGTGTTCTGCGGCGCGCTGCTCGGGGCGGGGCTCGGGTTTCTGTGGTTCAACGCGCCCCCGGCCATGGTGTTCATGGGCGACACCGGCGCGCTCGCCGCGGGCGGCGCGCTCGGCGCCATCAGCGTCGTGACCAAGCACGAGTTCGCGCTCGCCATCATCGGCGGCCTGTTCGTGCTCGAGACGGTGTCGGTCATCGTCCAGGTCGTGTCGTTCCGGACCACGGGCCGGCGCGTCTTCCGCATGGCGCCGCTGCACCACCACTTCGAGCAGAAGGGCTGGGCGGAGCCGACCGTCGTCATCCGCTTCTGGATCATCGCCGTCGTGCTGGCCCTGTTCGGGCTGGCGACGCTCAAGCTCAGGTAGGCGCATGATCCCGGTCACCGCCTTTCGTGATCGCCAGGTCGCCGTGCTGGGCCTCGCGCGCACCGGGCTTTCGGCAGCGCGCGCGCTTCGCGCCGGTGGCGCCGAGGCGATCGGCTGGGACGACGCGGAGCCGGCGCGCGCACGCGCCGAGGCGGCCGGCGTGACCGTCCGCGACCTCCGCCGCATCGACTGGTCCCCCATCGCGGCCCTGGTCGCGAGCCCCGGAATTCCGCTGCACAGGCCCGCGCCGCACCCGGTGGTCGCCGCCGCCCGCGCCGCCGGCCGCGCCGTGATCGGCGACATCGAGCTGTTCGCCCAGGCGCTGCCCCGGGCGCGCGTCGTCGGCATCACCGGCACCAACGGCAAGTCGACGACGACGGCGCTCGTCGGCCACATCCTCGGCGCGTGCGGCCATCGCGTCGCGCTCGGCGGCAACCTCGGCACGCCGGCGCTCGACCTCGAGCCGCTGCCGGCGACGGGACTTTACGTGCTCGAGCTGTCGTCGTTCGGCATCGACCTGACGCGCTCGCTCGCGTGCGAGGTGGCGGTGCTGCTCAACATCACGCCCGATCACCTCGATCGCCACGGCGATCTGGCCGGCTACGCCGCGTCCAAGCGGCGCCTGTTCGCCATGCAGCGCCCCGGGCAGACCGCCGTCGTGGGCGTCGATGACGACGCCGGCCGGGCGACCGTCGCCGACCTGGAAGCCGCCGGCCGGCTTCGCGTCGTGCCGGTCGCGGTCGGCCGGCGCGTGCCCCGTGGGGTTGCCGTGCTCGACGGCGTCGTCCGCGACGCGATCGACGGCGCCGACGTCGTCGTCGCCGACCTCGCGGGCCACGCCGCCCTGATCGGCGCGCACAACGCGCAGAACGCGGCGGCCGCGGTCGCCGCCGCGCGCGCCGTCGGCGTAGCCCCGGGCGCGATCGGCGCCGCGCTCGCGAGCTTCGCCGGGCTCGCCCACCGGCTCGAGACCGTCGCCACCATCGACGGCGTGCGCTTCGTCAACGACAGCAAGGCGACCAACGCAGAGGCCGCGGCCCGCGCGCTCGCCTGCTTCGAGACGATCTACTGGATCGCCGGCGGGCGGGCGAAGGCGGGTGGCCTGGCCGGGACCGAGCCGTTCTGGCCGCGGGTTCGCCACGCCTACCTGATCGGCGAGGCGGCCGCCGACTTCGCGACCGCGCTCGAAGGCCGGGTTGCCGCGACACGCTGCGCGGACCTCGCGAGCGCCCTCGCGCGCGCCGCGTGCGACGCGGGCCGCGCGGGCCGCGCGGGCGCGGTCGTCCTGCTGTCGCCCGCGTGCGCCTCGTTCGACCAGTTCACGGACTTCGAGGAGCGCGGGCGCGCGTTCCGCGACGCGGTCCAGCGCCTCGACCGGCACGGCGGGTGCGCCACGGAGACGGCGGCATGATGGCCTTCGCGCGCGCCGATCGCAGCGTGCTCGCCCGCTGGTGGTGGTCGGTCGACCGCTGGACCCTGCTCGCCCTCGTGACGCTCGGCCTGGTCGGCGCCGTGCTCGCCATGGCCGCGAGCCCGGCGGTCGCCGAGCGGATCGGCACCGAGCCGTTCCACTTCGTCCGGCGCCAGCTCGTCTACCTGCCGCTCGGCTTCGCCGCCCTGGTCGGCGCCTCGCTGCTCGGCCCGAACGCGGTGCGCCGGGTCAGCCTCGCCGGGTTCGGCCTCGCGCTGGTCCTGCTCGCCGCGACCCCGCTGCTCGGCTCGGAGATCAAGGGGGCGACCCGCTGGCTCGTGCTCGGTCCGCTGTCGATCCAGCCCTCCGAATTCGTCAAGCCGACCTTCGCCGTGGTCGCGGCCTGGCTGTTCGCCGGCCAGCGCTGGGACCCCGCGTTTCCCGGCAACCTGATCGCGACCGGCCTCCTCGTCGTGATCGTCGGTCTGCTCGCGTTGCAGCCCGATGTCGGCATGGCCGCCACGGTCGCGACGGTCTGGTGCGCGCAGTTCTACCTGGCCGGGCTCGCCACGATCTGGATCGTCGCCCTGGGGCTCGGCGCCGCCGCCTTGCTGGGCGCCGGCTATGCCCTGCTGCCGCACGTCCAGGACCGCATCGATCGCTTCATCGATCCGACGTCCGGGGACAGCTACCAGGCCGACGTCGCCATGATGGCGTTCCGCAACGGCGGCTGGTTCGGTCGCGGGCCGGGCCAGGGGGCCGCCAAGGAAATCCTGCCCGACGCGCACGCGGATTACATCTTCGCCGTCGCGGCCGAGGAGTTCGGCACCATCGCGTGCCTCGGCATCATCGGGCTGTTCGCCTTCGTGACGCTGCGCTGCCTCGCGCGCGGCTCGGCCGAGCGCGGCCTGTTCGGGCTGCTCGCGGTCACCGGGCTCGCCATGCAGTTCGGGCTCCAGGCCCTGGTCAACATGGCCGTCACGCTCCGCATGCTGCCGGCCAAGGGGATGACGCTGCCGTTCGTCTCCTACGGCGGCTCGTCGCTGCTCGCGCTCGCCCTGGGCATGGGCCTGATGTTGGCGCTGACGCGGCGGCGCTTCGAGGCGGGGGGCGAACCGTGACCCAGCGCCATCCGATCCTGCTCGCGGCCGGCGGCACCGGCGGGCACCTGTTCCCGGCGCGGGCACTCGCCGAGGCGCTGGCGCGGCGCGGCGTCGCGGTCGCCTACGCGACCGACCGGCGCGGCGAAGGCCTCGGCCTGCCTTCGCCGGAGCGAAGCCCCGGCCCGTCGCCCGAAGGCTTTGGGCAGGCAGGCGCGGACGATGCTCCGCGCTACCTCGTGCGCTCGGCGCCGCTGGCCGGGCGCGGGCTCGCCGGCCGGATGCGCGGGACGTTCGACCTGCTGGTCGGCACCGTCGCCGCGACCCGGCTGTTGCGCAGCCTCGCGCCGGCCGCGGTCGTCGGGTTCGGCGGCTATCCGTCGGTGCCGCCCGTGCTGGCCGCCACGCGGCTCGGCGTGCCGGCGATCATCCACGAGCAGAACGCCGTGCTGGGCCGCGCGAACCGCCTGCTCAGCACCCGCGTCGCCGCCGTCGCCGTGGCGTTCGAGGCGACCGAACGGGTGCGGCCCGCGCTGCGCGGCCGCGTCCACCTCATCGGCAATCCCGTCCGGCGCGAGATCGGCGCGCTGACGGCCGAGCCCTACGTGCCGCCCCGCGTGGTCGGGCCGTTCCGGCTGCTGGTGACCGGCGGCAGCCAGGGCGCCCGCGTCATGGCCGACGTGGTGCCCGGCGCCGTCGCCCTGCTGCCCGCAACGGTTCGGGGGATGCTCGCGATCGTCCAGCAGTGCCGCGCCGAGGATCTCGACCGGGTGCGCGCGACCTACGCCGCGCAGGGCGTCGACGCCCGGCTCGCGCCCTTCTTCGACGACATCGCGTGCCGGCTCGCCGAGGCCCATTTGGTGATCGCGCGCGCCGGAGCCTCGACGGTGGCCGAGCTCACCGCCGCCGGGCGGCCGGCGATCCTGGTTCCTTACCGCTTCGCGACCGACGACCACCAGTCGGTCAACGCCCGGCTGCTCGAGGCGGCCGGCGCGGCGTGGGCCATGCCCGAGGCCGCGTTCTCGCCCGCGACACTCGCCGCCCGGCTCGAGGTCCTGGCCACCGCGCCGGACACCCTGGCGGCGACCGCGGCGCGCGCGCGCGCGCTGGGCCGGCCCGACGCCGCCGACGCCCTGGCCGAGCTGGTTCTGGGCCTCGCCGCGACCAACGGCGACAGCCGCCCGAGGGAGGCCGCGGCATGAGGGCGCTTCCGCTCGAGATCGGGGCCATCCACTTCGTCGGCATCGGCGGCATCGGCATGAGCGGCATCGCCGAGGTGCTGCGCAACCTCGGCTACACCGTGCAAGGCAGCGACGTCGCGGACAGCGCGAACGTGCGCCGGCTGTGCGCGCGGGGCGTGCCGGTCGCGATCGGTCATCGCGAGGAGAACCTGGGCGAGGCCCAGGTCGTCGTCGTCTCCTCGGCGATCAAGGCCGGCAATCCCGAGGTCGCCGCGGCGCGCGCGCGCCTCCTGCCCATCGTCCGGCGCGCCGAGATGCTCGGCGAGCTGATGCGGCTCAAGTGGTCGATCGCGGTCGGCGGCACCCACGGCAAGACCACGACCACGTCGCTGATCGCGACCGTGCTCGACGCCGCGGGCTACGACCCGACGGTGATCAACGGCGGCATCATCAACGCCTACGGCACCAACGCCCGGCTCGGCGCGGG
>JBBDQV010000099.1:0-6301 GCA_040905845.1 Alphaproteobacteria bacterium
CTCCCCCTCCCCTCCCCCCCCAACGGGGGGGTGTGGGTTGCGCTGGGTTGGGGCGGCCGACGGGCGCACCTACCCGAAGCTGGGTGAGGGGGGCGGTTCCATCTCGCCGAAATCCGCTTTAATGCGCCGCCGCGCCGTGCCACTCGGGCAGCAGCACGATGCAGTTCGGATTGAGCCCCATGTTCTTGAGGGTGTCGACGCTGGCCACGGCCTTGCCGGCGGCCAGATCGACCACCGTGATCGAGCCGTCGCTCATGCCGGGCAGGTTCAACAGGCTGTTCTGCACGAACGCCAATTTCCCGTCGGGGCTGAACGCCACGTGGTGCGCCCCGGCCGCGGTGGCGATCGTCTGCAGCAGCTTCGGTTGGGTCGGATCGCCGGCGATGTCGAAGACCAGCAGATGGCCTGGGTTCGCCGCGCTCACATAGAGCCGGTCGCGCGCGCCGTTGACGTACATCTCCAGCGGCACGCCGGCGCCGGCGGCCGCGACATCGAACGCCTGGCGGAACGCGAAGGTGCCGCTCCCGGGGTCCCACGCCCCCAGCCACAGGGTGCCGCCGAACATGTTGGTCACGTAAACGAGCGGCGGCTCGGCCCCCGGCAGGGACATGACCTCGACTGGCGCGACTCCGGCGGGTGAAGGCTTGTCGGACATCTTGTGGGTGGAGAGCACCCGGCCGGTGCTCGCCTCGATCACGCTCACCGTCTCCCCCGGGTCGCCGAGGTCGCTGGGGCGCACCGTGCTCGTCACCAGGATGCGGTCGATGCCGTCGACGATGGCGATGCCGTGCGGGTACTTGATGAAGGCCGCGCCGTCCGCCGTGATCGTGCGGAGCGGCTGGTCCAGGGTCGCGTCGCCGACCACCACGGCGCTGCTACCCATGCAGGTCAGGTACCAGGTCTTGCTGTCGTCAGAGAAGACCAAGTCCTCGCCGACCTGGCAGTCCGGCACCGCGACCACGCTCATGCGGTACGGGAAACGCGTCATGTCGATGACCCGGAGCTCGGGCCGGCCCAGCGCGGTGACGTAGGCCTTGCTCGCGTCCTTGTTGTAGAAGATGTGGTGGGCGACCAGGTCGGGCGGCAGGGGAATGTCCATCAGCAGCTTGCCGAAACTGGCCGAGGCCGGGTCCACGTCGATGACGGCGATGCCCTCGCGCCGCATCGTCTGCTCCGGTTTGCTCTCGTAGTTGAGCATCGCCAGAATCTCGGCGCTGGCGACGGCCGGCTCCAGCACCGCCATCAGTGCTAGCGCCGCCGCCGACATAGCGATCCATCGTCGCATATTAGCCTCCCTATAGCTTGTCACGGTCCGTCCCTCGGTCTCCGCCGGCCTCGAAAACGGCGTGTCATCCGACAGTTCCCGGATGAACCTCGGGCTCGACCTGGACTCGCCGAATGATACGTCCCCGCCGCCGAACTTGAAACCACGCTCGAGCGCTGATGGATCATCCGATCGGCGGCCTCCCGCCTCGAATTCGGGTCGTGGGGAAATTTCCATTGAACAGTCTGCACGTTTTGAGGTATCAAACGCCCTAATCTCGGGGACCGTGCGTCGGGGCCGAGGGTAAATTCCCAAAAATCGATCGACGAAATTTCGATTGAACAGTCCGCACGGATTTTGATAGGAAATTTCCTACAATGGGGAACGCGCGTCGGGCAAAGTCCCCGCCCCGGACGAGCCGGCGGCTGCTCGAGGCGATCCTGCGGAGCGATCTGGCAAGCTTCGTCGCCAAGACCTTCGCGACGGTCAATCCGGGCGCCGAGTTCCAGCCGGGCTGGCACATCGAGCTGATCGCCGAGCACCTGGCGGCGTGCGGGCGCGCCGAGATCACCCGGTTGGTGATCAACCTGCCGCCGCGCTCGCTCAAGTCGATCATCGTCTCGGTCGCGTGGCCCGCCTGGCTCATGGGCCGCGACCCCGCGACGCGGGTCATGGCCGCGAGCTACTCCGAGCGGCTCGCGGTCAAGCACGCGCTCGACTGCCGACACGTCATGGCGCAAGGCTGGTACCGCCGGCTGTTCCCGGGCTTCGCCCTGGCGCCCGACCAGAACGAGAAGCACAAGATTCAGACGACCGCGCGGGGGCACCGCATCGCCACGGGCGTCGGCGGCACGGCGACGGGCGAGGGCGGCGACGTGCTGATCGTCGACGACCCGCACAACCCGCGCCAGGCCATGAGCCGAGTCCAGCGCCGGCGGGCGCTGGTCTGGTTCGACCAGACCTTCGCCAACCGGCTCGACGACAAGCGCCGCGGCGTCATCGTCGTGGTGATGCAGCGCCTGCACGCCGAGGACCTGACCGGGCACCTGCTCGGCAAGGGCGGCTGGACGCACCTCAACCTGCCGGCCGAGGCGCCGGCGCGCGCGATCGTTCGACGGGGCCCGCTCGCCATCGCGCGCGCACCCGGCGAGCCGCTGCACCCGGCGCGCGAAGGCACCGTGGAGCTCGCGCGCGCCAGGCGTGAGCTCGGCGCGCGCGCCTACGCCGCCCAGTACCTGCAGGAGCCGGTACGCGAGGACGGCGGCATCGTGCAAATCCGCTGGTTCCGCCGCGCGCGCCGCGCGCCCGAGCAGCCGAAGCGCATCGTGCTGTCGTGGGACACGGCGGCCAAGGGCCGCGCCCACAACGATCCGACGGTGTGCGGCGTGTGGGCAGAGGCGGCCATGGAGTGGCACCTGATCGACGTGATCCGGCGCCACATGGATTACCCGGAGCTGAGACGCACGGCGCTCGACCTGATCGCGCGCTGGGCGCCGGCCGCGGTGTTGATCGAGGACCAGGCGAGCGGCCAGGCGCTGATCCAGGATCTGCGCGAGGCAGGCCGGCTGCCGGTGATCGCGATCCGCCCCGAGGGCGACAAGGTGACACGGCTCGCGCGCGTGAGCCCGCTGATCGAGGCCGGGCGCGTCGTGCTGCCGTTGGACGCGCCGTGGCTCGCCGAGTACGAGACCGAGCTGGCCGCGTTTCCCGAGGCACGCCACGACGACCAGGTCGACATGACAAGCCAGTTCCTGGCCTGGGCCAGCGGCCGCGCGACGGCGCCGCGAATAAGGCGGCTGTAGCACACGAGGGGTCACGTCATGGCGAGCGCGGATTTCGATGGCGTGGCGGAGGCCTCGCGGCGGCTGGACGACGCGCTCGGCGACGCGCGATCGGCCGCATCCGCGTTGGTCGGCAGCGTCGGCAACGTGTCATTCGCAGGCGGGACGCGGGACGACGTTCTCGCCGCGCAAGAGGACCTGTCGGCGAAGCTTGACGCGATCCGCGCCGAGCGGTTCCAGGCGGAATCCGAGCACCTGAACGGCATCGTCGCGCTCAACCGCGAGGCGGCGAGCGAGATCGAGGGTGCGTTCGACGCCGGGCTCGGCGCGGTGCGCCGCCAGTTCCGCACGCTCGAGTTCGATGCCCGCGCGGTCTTGCGCGCGATCGTCGGTGACATCGCCGGAAGCTTCCTCGACCAGGGGCTTGGCTCGCTCGCGGGCGGCGGGCTGCTCGGCTTCCTCGGCGGGTTGTTCCAGGGCGCGTTCGCCTCGGGTGGCTCGGTGGTGTCGGACCGGCCTGCCCTAGTCGGCGAGCAAGGCCCCGAGATCTTCGTGCCGCGCGGCGCCGGGACGGTGCTGCCCAACGAAGTCTTTCGCGCCGGGGCGCCCTCGATCGTGGTCAACCAGACGGTGACGATCGCGACCGGGGTGGCGCCCACGGTGCGCGCCGAGATGGCGGCGCTGCTGCCCGCGTTCAAGCGCGAGACCATCGCCGCCGTGATCGATGCCCAGCGCCGCTCGGCGGGCAGCCTGATCTGAGCGAAGGAAAATCCATGAACCTCAAGGCGGCATGGCGGGCGCTGTGGCGCGAGGGTCCGAACCTCGGGCCGCGCGCGGGCAAGGCCTCGGGCGTTGGCGCGCTGATCGCGTTCGGCGCCGTCGGCCAGCCGGTGTGGACCGAGCGCCGGTTCGAGCGCTTCGCCGAGGAAGGCTATCGCCGCAACGTCATCGCCTACCGCTGCGTCACCGAGATCGCGCGCGCGATCGGCGCGACCACGTGGCTGCTGACCGAACGGACCGGCGCGACGACGCGCGAGCTCGAGACGCACCCGCTGCTCGCGCTCATCGCGCGGCCGAACCCGCTGCAGAGCGGGCCGGCGCTGATCGAGGCGCTGATCGGTCATCTGCTGATCGCCGGCAACGGCTACCTCGAGGCGGTGGCGCCCAAGGGCCGGCCGCCGATCGAGCTCTACGCGCTCCGCCCCGACCGCATGCGCATCGTGCCGGGGGCGACCGGGCTGCCGGCCGCCTATCGTTACACGGTCGACGGCCGATCGCGCGACTTCGCGGTCGACCAGGTGACGGGGCGCTCCTCGATCCTGCACGTCAAGGCGTTCCATCCGCTCGATGATTGGTACGGCATGAGCGCGGTCGAGCCGGCGGCGTACGCGATCGACCAGCACAACCAGGCGGGCGCGTGGAACCAGGCGCTGCTGCAGAACGGCGCGAGGCCGTCGGGCGCGCTGGTGCTGCGCGCCGACGCCGGCGGGCTGACCGACGAGCAGGTCGAGCGCCTGCGCCGCGACATCGACGAGCAGTACGCCGGCGCGGCCAACGCCGGACGCCCGCTGTTGCTGGAAGGCGGGCTCGATTGGCGCGAGCTCTCGCTCAGCCCCAAGGACATGGACTTCGTCGCCGGGCGCCAGCAGGCGGCGCGCGACATCGCGCTGGCCTTCGGCGTGCCGCCGATGCTGCTCGGCATCCCCGGCGACAACACCTACGCGAACCTGCGCGAGGCGCGGCTCGCGTTCTGGGAGCAGACGATCTTGCCGCTGATCGAGCTCATCGCCCATGAGCTCGGCGCGTGGCTCGGACCCCGGTTTGGCGAGGACCTGAGGCTTTCGCCCGACCTCGACGAGATCAGCGCGCTGAGTCTCAGGCGCGAGCGGCTGTGGGCCAAGGTCGCCGGCGCCGACTTCCTGACCGTCAACGAGCAGCGCGCGGCGTGCGGCTACGCGCCGGTCGCCGGCGGCGACGGCGCCCCGGCACGGATCGTGAACGGTGGCCGGGACCGTGTGCCGTTTCAGCCGCCCGTTGGAGCGGGACTGTCGGGATAGTTAACAACCGTCGGCGCGGGACGGAATCAAGCCTAGGAAAGCAAAGGGATTTCGCTTCTGGCGCGATGGTTGCTTGAGGGTTCCCGAGGGGCCGCAGAGCCCGCTGCACCAGACAGGGTGACACCCGTGCGAAAGCACCGAATTGCCCCGAGCCTCGCCGCGTTCGCGATAACCTTGATCGGCCTCGGCTGGCGCGACGCTGGCGCGCTGCCGTGCGGGGTCGGTCTCGACGATCCGTGCACGGTCAGCAACGGCACGGCGAGCATCTCGTACGATCCGGTCGATAACGCCGCGAACGATTTCGAGCTCGCGGGCCTCGAGGATTGGACAATCGATGGCGTGCCGCAGCTGTTCCTGCAGGTGTTCGCGATCAAGATCGGCGCCGGGCCGACCACGAATCTCGGCAACCTGACGCTGGGCCCGGCGGACGCGGACGACGTCAACGACTTGATCAGCGCCAGCTACTCCACGGGCGCCGGCGGCGATCTCGTCACGATCGAGCTGATGCTCGGGCTGGGATCCGCGCCTGGCACCCTGTCCTCGATCGACGTGGCGGTCGACATCACGGCGGGCGCGATCCTGTTCGCGACCCCGATCTCGTTCTTCATGTACACGGATCTCGATCTGGCGGGGACGTTCGACGGGGACACCGGATCCTCGACCGCGGACACCCTGACCCAGAGCGATGGGCCGACGGTCGTCAAGGTCAGGACGTCGACGCCGACGAGCGGATTCCAAGTCGACGACAATATCCAGAACCCCTTCGTCCTCTTCGATGCGATCGTGGACGGCACGCTCGGGGGCAGCCTCTTGCTGAACAACGCCACCGGTCCGCTCAGCGGCGACATCAACCACGCCTTCCAGTGGACCTACACGCCGACGGCGGAAAATCCGTCGTTCGCGATCCGGAGCTCCACCGCGGCGGTCCCGGCGCCGGCGCCGTTCGCGCTCGTCGGGCTCGGCCTGATCGGCATCGGGCTCCTGAGGCGCAAGGCCTGAGCCGCGGCGCGCGGCGCGCCGTCAAGGAAAGCTTACACACCTAGCGACCGGGGGTCGGCACGGCGCGGCGGGGTTGAGACTCCGTCGCGCCGTTCACTGTCGCGCGACCCTCACCCGGTCGCGCCGCTTGTCGGGCGCACAGCGCTCAGCATCCGAAAGAGCCCATGACCGAACCGCACGCGCGCGGCGCCGGCGGCGCC
>JBBDQV010000100.1:0-6294 GCA_040905845.1 Alphaproteobacteria bacterium
AGCGAGCAGGGCGCCCAGGCCAGCACCGTCGTCCGCTTGGCCGGAGGGCGGAAACACACGAAGGACGAGGCTCGTCGGTCCATCGGCTGAACTCCCTGGATGCGGCGCGGGAACGGTTCGCCGAGGGGCGCTGCGCGTAGCCGTCAGACGAGCACGGGCGCACCGGCCCGGGGTTAGCACCCGCCATTCATTTGCGCCCAGCGGGATCCCTTGCCGGGATCGAATGCCTTGCCGGTCGGGCGGTGTAGACTGGGTGCGAGCCTGATCCGTGCCAGCGGCGCGCGCGCAGGTTACCGACGACACCAGCGGATCAGGGACGTCATGGAAAAGCCGCCTTCGTCGGGTCCGGCGCCCGTCGCCGGGGCCCAGATGCTCGAGGCGATCCTCAACACCGCCGTGGGCGCGATCATCGTGATCGACGAGCGCGGGCTCATACAGAACGTCAACCCGGCGACCGAGACGCTGTTCGGATACAGCCCGAGCGATGTCGTCGGCCGGAACGTGAGCGTCCTGATGCCGGAGCCGTACCGGGGCGAGCACGACGGCTACATCCGCGCACACCTTCGCACCGGCATCAAGAAGATCATTGGCATCGGGCGCGAGGCCACGGGCCGGCGCAGGGACGGCTCGCTCTTTCCCATCCACCTCTCGGTCAGCGCCTTCACCGTGGGCGGGCAGCGTTACTTCGCCGGCATCGTGCACGATTTGACCGAGCGCGAGCAGATGCGCGGCGAACTCAAGCGACAGGGTTCGATCTTCGAGGTGGTCTTCAACAACGTCCCCGACGCCCTGATCATATGCGACGAGCGGCAGACGATTACCTTGTGCAATGCCGCCGTGGAAAAGATCTTCGATTACGCGCCGAGCGAGCTGACCGGGAGGAGCATTGCCGCGATCTATGCGGACGATGCGGAGTCCCAACGCTTGACCGAGGCCGCCGCCTCGACGTCCGACGAGCCGAGCGAGCCGCGACAGGCTACGTACCGGCGCAAGGACGGCGCCACGTTTCCGGGGGAGATCGTCGCGACGGCCATCGCCGATGCGCACGGCCGCCGGATCGGCTCGCTGAGCCTCATTCGCGACGTCACGCGTCAACGCGAGCAGGAGAGAGCCCTGCACCAGGCCCAGCGGATGGAGGCGTTCGGTCAACTGACCGGCGGGATCGCGCACGATTTCAACAATCTCCTGACCGTGATCACGGGCTATCAGGAGCTGCTCAACCGACGTCTCGGCGACCAGAAGGACCGCGCGCTCCTGAGACGTGCTCAAGAGGCCGCCGAGATGGGGGCTCGGGTCACGAGTCGGCTTCTGATGTTCGCCCGCAGAGGCCACTTCGAGACGAGCCTGGTCAATCTCAACGAGCAGGTGGTGAGCGTCGCCGACCTGCTCCGGCGAACGCTCGGCGAGACGATCGACCTGACGACGCTGCTCGCGCCGCGGCTCTGGATCGTGCGCGCCAACGCGAGCGAGATCGAGAACGCGATCATCAATCTGGCGGTCAACGCCCGCGACTCCATGCCCGGCGGCGGCGAGCTGGTCATCGAAACCAGCAACATCGCCCTGGGGGCGGCGGATGCGGGAATCCCGAGCGATCTCCAGGTCGGGGATTATGTCCGCCTGTCCGTCGCGGATACCGGCACGGGCATGACCCCCGAGGTTCGGCAGCGCGCCCTCGAGCCGTTCTTCACGACCAAGCAGCCCGGCAAGGGCACGGGTCTGGGGCTCAGCGGCATCTACGGCTTCGTTCGCCAGCTCGGCGGAACGGTTGCCATCGACAGCGAGGTCGGCCATGGCACGACGGTGAGCGTCTATCTGCCGCGCGCCGAGGCCAAGGAGGCGGTCCAGGCGGACGAGGACCGCGGCGATTCCTTGCCGTATTCGGCCGGGGAAACCGTCCTTCTCGTCGAGGATCACGCCGATGTCCGACGGATCACCCGGGACCGGTTGGACGAGCTCGGCTACCGCGTCGTGGAAGCCGACAGCGGGCCGCGCGCGATCGAGACCCTCGAGTCGGCCCAACCGATCGACCTGGTGCTGAGCGACGTGGTCATGGCCGGGGGAATGTCCGGTTTCGACGTCGCCCGTTGGGTCCACGACAACCGGCCGGCCATCGGCGTCGTGCTCGTTTCCGGATATCCCGACGAGGTGCTGCGAAGCGCGGCTTCGCCGGGCGCCGATCTCAGGATCCTGCGCAAGCCTTACAGCATGCTCGAGCTCGCACGGGCCCTGCGGCGGGAACTCGACGGCTAAGCGTGGCCGCTAGAGTGAGTTTCATTGAGCCGCGAAGGCCCGCCCTCACCCTGCCCTCTCCCGCCAATGGCGGGAGAGGGTTGCGCGGGGTTGGCGCGGCAACCGCGCCTATCCGGAGCTGGGTGAGGGGGGCCGCGACGAGACAGGAGCGAAACGCGGCCTAGAGCCTGCGTGCCTCGGAGGCGAGCACGTAGCCGACGCCGCGGACGGTCTTGATCAGCCGCGGCATCGTCGGGTCCGGCTCGATCTTCTTGCGCAGCCGCACGATCAGAGTGTCGATGGAGCGATCGAACGGCGACCAGTCGTGCCCCTTGAGCAGGTCCATGATGTTGTCGCGCGACAGCACGCGGCCGGGGCGTGTCACGAACACGGCGAGCATGTTGAACTCGGCGGTCGTCAGCTCCTGAACCGCGCCGGACTCCGCCCTGAGTTCGCGCCTCGACATGTCGAGCACCCAAGGGCCGAAGCCGTAGCGCTCGATCGCCGCCGGCGACCCGGCCTCCGCGTTGGCCGCGGCCAGCGGCCCTTCGTAGCGGCGCAGCACTGCTCGGACGCGCGCCAGAACCTCGCGCAGCTCGAACGGCTTGGTGATGTAGTCGTCGGCGCCCAGCTCCAGCCCGACGACCCGGTCGATCGTGCCACCCTTCGCCGTGATCATGATGATGGGCACGTTGCACGTGGCGCGGATTCGGCGCGCGAGATCGAGGCCGTTCTCGCCACCGAGATTGAGGTCCAGGGTTATGAGGTGCGGCGGCGCCACGGCGAGCCGTGCCGTGACCTCGCGCCCGTCCTTGGCCTCCGAGACCTGGTATCCCTCGATCTCGAGGCACTCGCGCAACAGTGCGCGCACGGGCTCCTCGTCGTCGACCACGAGGATGTGCTTGGGGTCGCTACCGGTCGTCACCCTTAAGTCACGCCCTTTTGAACGTGAAGGCTCCCACACGTTGTCACATTTTGTCACGTCGTGGCCATACCCGTGGAGCGGCGCGCTGGTTTTCTCGGATCGACGCAAGACGTTCACCATTCGACACCGGGAGAAACGCCATGTTGGCCACCGCGCTACCATCATCGGCCCCGTTCGCGCGCCCGTCCCTGGAGGGGGCCGCCACGGGCTCCTTCGACACCAACGCCTTCGCGCGCCGCCTGATCGCCGGCGAAGTCCGAACCTACGACGCGAAATCCCATCTCTACTACGAGGGCGATGCCGCCACCCACGTCTACCGGATCGCGTCCGGCAACGTCAGCGTCTATCGGATGATGCCGGACGGGCGGCGCCAGATCGTCGATCTGGCCTACCCCGGAGACGTGATCGGGCTCGGCGCGCCTCGAACCCATGGCGCCAACGCGCAAGCGATCTCCACGACGCGGGTCAGCTGCGTGCCTGTCGCGGTGTTGCACGACATGGTCCGCCGCGACCCGACCTTGGGGCTAGCGCTGTGCGGGGCCCTGTCACGCGACCTCCAGGCCGCCCAGGACCGCCTGCTCGCGGTCGGCCGGTGCTCGGCGTCGGAACGCTTGGCCGGGTTCCTGCTCGGCCTTTCGCGTCGCAATGCCCGGAACGGTGAAGACCCCGGGGTCATCGTCCTCCCAATCACCCGATCGGACATCGCGGATTGCCTTGGGCTGACGACCGAGACGGTCAGCCGGACGTTCACGGCGTTCCGTGGGGATGGGCTCATTGACCTAGAGCAAGGCGTCCTGGTGACGATCCTCGATATGAAGGCCCTGACCGAGCTGGCGCAAGGCGAGCGCCGGGCGGTCAACTAGGCACAACCAACGGCGCCTCGCTCTTAACGCCTCCCGGCGAGACACCGCAGTCCCAGCGAGCGTTTCGGCCCATGGACACGTATTCTTGTGCCGCACGGTGAAACGGGTCCCCGGTCGGAGCGCTCGCTGGTCGTTCTGAGAGGACCAGCCACGGTGGCTCCCGAAACACGAAGCTATCGACTGGCGATCGCGATCCTCAGCGATACAGATGCGCTCTCGCCGACGATTCTCGAGTTGGTCGAGAGCGGGTTCTCCCATGACCAATTGAACGTGGCCGCGCTCGCTCCGACGTGGTCCAGGATCGCGGCGCTGCCGCGCCCGGCCGAGGCGGGCCAGGAACACCTTGTTCCGCTCGTGGCTCGCCTCCAGCAGTTGCGCCTCGACGGGCATCCGCTTCTCGTCACGCCGGGCCCGCTCTTCGAAGCCATCGGACAGGAGGCGGGAGGTCAGGCGAGCGAGCCCGAGCTTGCGACCTGGATGTCTCCGGCGCTCCGATCCGACCTGATCCAGCATATTCGTGACGGCGCCGTCATCCTTTGCGCCAACGCCGCGAGCGTGCAGCAGCAACTCTCGAGCACCAGGACGCTCCTCCGGCACACGAGCCACCGGGTGCAGACCCACGAGTTCACGATCACGCGATAGACCAACGGCCGTGCCGGGCAACCTCCCTCAAGGCAAGCAGTCCAGGTAACGCTCGACGTCCCAATTGCTGACCGTGGCGTTGAACTGGTCCCACTCCGCGGACTTGTACTCCCGATACAGCCGGTAAAGCTCGCCCGGCATGGCCGAACGAACCACGGTATCGGCCGCCAAGGCGTCGAGGGCTTCGCCGAGGTTGCTCGGCAGGCGCCTGACGACCTTGCCGGCTTCCATCGCCTCGTAGATGTTCCGTGTCTCGGGCTGGCCGGGGTCGAGCTTGCGCGTGATCCCGTCGTCCATGGCGCGAAGCAGCCCCGCCGCCATGATGTACGGGTTCACCATGGAGTCGACCGAACGGTACTCGACGCGCCCCGGTGCCGAGACGCGAATCGCGCACGTCCGGTTCTGGAAGCCCCAGTCCGCGTAGACTGGCGCCCAAAGCCCGGTATCCATCATGCGCCGATAAGAGTTGACGGTCGAGGCTCCCAGCGCTGTCAACGCGGGCAAGTGCGCGAGGATGCCCCCGATGGCGTGCCGCCCCAACACGCTCGGCAGCCAGTGTCCAGGATTGGCCGGATCGAGGAAGGTATTGGTGCCGCCGCGCCGATAGGTGAACACCTCCGGGGCGCCCGGCAGAGGGTCGTGGCCGAGCGCCTCGATCTCGTCCCTACCGCTCGTCCACAGCGAGAGATTGTGGTGACAACCGTTGGCGGACATCCTCATGAACGGCTTGGTCATGAAGCACGCGATGAGATCGTGCTCGCGCGCGACGCGGGCGCAGATCTGCCGATAGCTGGTGAGCCGATCCGCGGTTCTCAGCGCCTCGTCGAAGGTGAAGTTGAGCTCGAGCTGGCCAGGGGCGTCCTCGTGATCGCCCTGGATCATGTCGAGGCCCATGGCCTTGCCGTAGCCGACGGTCTTGAGGAACACGGGCGCCAGCTCCTCGAACTGGTCGACGTGGTACGCGTTCGGCTTCGTCGGGCCGCCATCGTAGCCACCATCCTTGCCGCGCCTGAGCCACATCATCTCGGGCTCGCAGCCGTGGCGCAGGTGAAGCCCGCCATGGTCCTGCTGGAACCGCGCGTGGATCCGACGCAGCGTGCCACGGCAATCGGCGTCCATGAGCGCACCGGGCCGTGCCGCATCCTCGCGCATGTGGAAGACCGTGCAGAAAACCCGCGCCAGACGCCTGTCCCATGGCAGCTGACAGAACGTCTCCGGGTCCGGCATCGTCACGATTTCGTGGGTGTGCGGACCGAACCCGATCAGGTTTCCGCGCCGGTCCGGCTGCACGTTCGTCAGCCCGCCGATCCACGTCTGCAGGCCTTGACGGGCCATGCGTTCCCAATGATTCGCCGGCGCGCCCTTGCCCATGATCCGCCCGGTGATGGAAACGTACTGGTAGTAGATGTACTCCACCCCCGAGCGGTCGATGATCTCGCGCGCCAGGCGAACGAGTTCATCCCGCTTCGGATCTTGGAGAAATCTGTCGAGATCGGTCATTGGACGTCCGGGCTGGTTCATAGGGCGATGTCATCACGACGCCTTGGGGGCGACAAGGACGGCACCCTCATCGATCAACGTGGTCATTTCTTCCTCGGAGAACCCGAGAGAACGGAGCAATGACCAAGTGTCGGC
>JBBDQV010000101.1:0-6290 GCA_040905845.1 Alphaproteobacteria bacterium
CGCCGGCAGCGGCGTCGCCGGCGCCGGCGACGTCAACGGCGACGGCTTCGGCGATCTGCTGATCGGCGCCTACGGCGTCGGCGCGGCCGGCGAGGGCGCGGCCTACCTGGTGTTCGGCCACGGCGGCGCCTTCACGGCCACGGTCGATCTCGGCGGGCTGAACGGCGATACCGGCGTCCGGCTGGACGGCGGCGCGGGCGAAACGGTGGGCAGCTCGCTCGCCGGCGCGGGCGACGTCAACGCCGACGGCTTCGACGATGTCTTGATCGGCTCGCCGTTCGCCGACCTGGCGGGCACCGACACGGGCGGTGCGTACCTGGTGCTTGGCGCGGCGGGCGGCTTCGGACCTACCCTCGACCTCACGATGCTCGACGGCACCAACGGCTTCCGGCTGGACGGCGCGGCATCGTTCGATCAGGCGGGGGTCTCGGTCGGCGGCGGCGGCGATGCCGACGGCGACGGTTTCGACGACGTGATCCTCGGCGCCTACCGCGCCGACCCCACGGGCACCGACGCGGGCGCCGCCTATGTCGTCTTCGGCTTCGACGTTCTCGGCTCCGTGACGCAGCTCGGCACCGGCGGGAACGACACGCTCGCCGGCGGCGCGAGCGCCGAGGTCCTGGTCGGCGGCACGGGCGACGACGTGCTGATCGGCGGGGCCGGCAACGACGTGCTGGTCGGCGGCGCCGGCAACGACGTCCTAGAGTTCGACGTGGCGGATGTCTTGCGCGTTGACGGCGGCCTCGGACTCGATACGCTGCGCGTCGACGGTGCCGGCGTCAGCCTGAACCTGAGCGTCGTGAACGGGACCGAGCACTACAACCTCTATACCGGGATCGAGGTGATCGACCTGGCGGGCAGCGGGGCCAACACGCTCACGCTCGCCGTAACCGACCTGCTGCGCCTGTCGGACTCCTCGAACACGCTGCGGGTGGATGGCGGCGGCGACGACGCGGTCGACGCCGGCGCGGGCTGGACGTTGGATGACGCGGCCGACGGCTACACCACGTACACCCAGGGCCAGGCGATGCTGGTCGTGGCCGACGCCGTCGATCGGTCGGGGATCCTCGCGTGACCCAGCGTAGACGCCAGGTACCCGATCCCGGAGTTTCGCGCCACGGGCGCGAAGCCCGAGATCGGGTACGACATTATGCGTTTGCACCGATTTCGCGGCTCCGGAGTCGCCTGCGGCGACACCGGAACTCGCGAAAGTCGGTGCTGGCGGGCTTCACCCTGCTCGAGGTGCTCATCGCGCTCGGCCTGCTCGCGCTCGTCGTCGGGCTCGGGCTCGGCATGCTCAGGCTCGGCGCGCGCGCCTGGGGCGCCGCCGCCGAGCGCTCGGCGGAAACCGAGACGTTCCAGACCACCCATGGGGTGCTGCGCCGGCTCGCCGAGCGCGCCTTCCCCATGGCGTGGGGCGAGCCCGGCAGCTTCCGCTACGCCTTCGAGGGAACCCCCAAGGCGTTCCGTTTCGTCGCGCTGTTTCCTGGCTATCCAGGCTATCCAGGGCCCCACTGGGTGAGCTTCGAGGCGAGTCCCCTCGGCGCCGACGAGGAACTAAGGCTGGTCCTGCGAACGTTTCATACGGACGAGGACGAAACGCGCGAGGGCGAGCCGATCGAGGACATCGTGCTGGTGCCGGGACCGCTCGAAGCGACGTTTTCATACTGGGGCAGCCCGGCTCCGGGCGGCGAAGCCGCCTGGTGGCCGGAGTGGCGGCACGAGAACTCCTTGCCGACCCGGGTCCGCATCGCGCTCGTGCCGCGCGATGACGACCGACGGGCGTGGCCAGACTTGGTCGTGGCCATGCCGATCACCATGGACGGGGCGTGCCTGTTCATCGACGAGGCGCCGACGCACCTGTGCCGGCTGGATGCCGGGGGGTCATGAGGCGCGCGGCCCGCACCGAGGGGCGCGGCATCGCCCTGGTCATCGTCCTCTGGCTGCTCGCGGCCTTGTCGCTGCTGGCGGGGGCGTTCGCGGTCAACGCGCGCACCGAGGCGACCGTCGCCATCAACGCCTACGCCGCGGCCCGCGCCCGGGCGCTCGCCGATGGCGGCATCGCCTACGGAATCGCGCGCCTCCTCGCCCGCGCCGAGGTCCCGGCCGAGGCCTGGCAGGTCGACGGCGTCGCCTATCCGGTCGCCGTCGCCGGCGCGACCGTCGAGGTCTCGCTCGCCCAGGAAACCGGCAAGTTCGACGTCAACGTGATCGCCGACGACATCCTCGCCAACCTGCTCGTCGGCGCGGGCGTCGCGCCGGCGGATGTCGACGGCATCCTGGCCGCGCTCGCCGACTATCGCGACGCGGACGATGCGGTCAGGCTCGGCGGCGCCGAGGCGGCCGAGTACCAGGCGCTGGGACTGCCCTACGGCCCCAAGAACCGATTGCTCGAAAGCATCGACGAGCTCGCCATGATCCCGGGGGTGACAACGGCCGTGTTCCGCGCTGTCCGGCCCGCGCTCACCGTCCATACCGGACTTCCGCGCATCGATCCGGCGACGTCGCCGCGCGAGGCCCTGCTCGCCGTGCCCGAAGTCACGCCCGCCGAAGTGGACGGGCTCCTGGCGGTCCGCCGGGAAAATCAATATAGTGAAACGAAACAGGCGTTTCCGGCACTGGGGGGCGGCGAGGAGTGGTTGGCGCCGGCCGATGCGCCAGTGTTCACGGTACGGGCCAGGGCCGTCGTGCCCGGAGGCGCGGTCTTCGTGCGCGAGGCCGTGGTCTGGACCCCGCCGGACGGCGATGACCCGTACTGGCTGCTGGATTGGACGCGTGGCGGCGGGTCCTAGGATGAGTAGGACGATTCGATCATGACCGATGTCGCCTTCTCCTTCACGGCGCTGCCGACGTTCCGCCGCTTCTTCGGCTGGTGGTTCGGCGAGCTCGGCGGCCTGCTCGGCGGCGACCCGGCCTCGACCGGGATCGGCGACGCGGTCATCGTCGAGTTCGCCGGCGCGGACATCGTGGTCAAGCGGCGCAAGGGCCACCGCGTCGATCCGATCGCTCGGCTCGGCGCCGGGTCGGGCGCGGCCGATGGGCGCGCGCACAGGCGCGTCCGACGGGCGCTCGCTGGCAAGGCCCCGGTGGTGCTGCGCCTCGCCGAAGGCGACGGGCTCAGCCGTGTCGTCCATCTGCCCCCGGCCGCCGAGGCCGACCTGGATGCCATCGTCGCCTTCGAGGTAGGCCGGCAGACGCCGTTCCCGCCCTCCGAGGTCGTGCACGATTACGCCGTGCTGGGCCGCGAGAGTTCCGGCGGGCGGCTCGCCGTGCGCCTCGCCGTCGTGCCCAAGGCCGCGATCGCCGCCGCGCTCGAGCGGCTCGGCGACTGGCGGGCGCGCCCGGACGCGCTCGAGCTGCCGCTGGGGGACGGCGGCTTCGCCTCCCTCGTGCTCGATCGCGACGCGCGCCGATCGGATGACCGCAGGACCGAATGGCGGCGCAACGCGCTGCTCGCCGCGCTGGTCGTCCTGCTCGCGGGCGTCCTGGTCGGCATTCACCTCGACCGGCGGGCCGAGCTCGAGGCGGACCTGGCCCGGCGCGTCGAGCAGGCCAAGGCGGCGGCGACCGCCGTGGCGGCGCTGCGCGACGAGGTCACGGCGGCCTACGGGGACGCCTCGTTCCTGGCCCGCGCGAAGCGGCGGCTGCCCGCCGCCGTTACGGTGCTCGACGAGCTGAGTCGAGCCCTGCCCGACGACGGCTGGCTCACCCGGCTCGAGATCAAGGACGACGCGGTGGAGGTCACCGGCGTCTCGGTCGCCGCGGCCGGGCTCGTCGCCCGGCTCGACGCCTCGCCCATGCTGACCGACGTCGCGTTCCGATCGCCCGTCACCAGGGCCGAGGACGGCCAGCGCGAACGGTTCCACATCGGCGCGCGCCTGGTCGGGGAGGGCGGATCGTGACGGGGCTGTCGCCGGCCTTCAGCCGCGTCCTGGCCCTGGCCCTGCTGGGCCTGGTCGGACTTCTCGTCTACGCCGCCGCGATCGATCCGCTGCGCGCGCGGTTCCAGGCCTACGAGGACTCGATCGCCGAGCTGTCGCACCGGCTCGGCCAGTACGCGCGTCTCGCCGGGTCGCGGCCCGAGCTGGAGGCCCAGAAAGCTTCTCTCGCCGAGCGCCCGCCGCTCGATGGCGACCTTCTGGGCGGCGCCACGGACGATCTCGCGGCGGCGGATCTGCTCGCCCTGGTCAAGGACACGATGGAGCGAAACGGCGGCAGCGTCGGCAGCGTGCTGCCCCTGACCCCGGTCGAGGACGGTACGCTGCAACGCATCGCCGTGCGCGTCGAGTTCACCGCGGACATCGGCGCGCTCAGGGCTATGCTGCACGCGCTCGAAAGCGGCCGTCCAGTGCTCGTGGTCGACCGGCTGGAGGTCCGGGCGGAAGCCGTGCGCGGGCTCGACGGGCTGCTCGGCGAGCACGCGCCGGTGCCGCTCGCGGTCACGCTCGACGTGCACGGCTACCGCCGCCCGGGAGCCTCGTGATGTCAGCGCTGCGTCGCATCGGCATCGTCACCCCGTTGCTGGCCGTCGGGACGCTCGCCCTGGCCGGCGCGATCGGTCACGGCCTGGTGATGCGGGCCAATACGGCGGTGCCGACCGAGGCGCAGATCGCGGCGTCGGCCGTGCCCGAACTCGGGCCGATCGAGCCCTTCGCGCTGCCCGAGCTGGCGGCGCTCGCGGCGATCGTCGAACGGCCGCTCTTTTCCGAGACGCGGCGCGCGCCGGAACCGCTGCCCCCGCCTCCGCCCGAGCCCGAACCGGTCGTCGAGGCGGCGCCCGCGGTGCCACCGCCACCCAGGGTCGAGCTCGGCCAGTTCAAGCTGGTCGGCATCATCGATGACGGCGGCCGGCGCTATGGGCTGCTGCGGCCACTCGACGGCGAGGAGCTGGTGCGCGCCGAGGTCGGCGCCGTGCTCGGCGACTGGCGCGTCGAGGCGGTCTCGCTCGACTCGGTCGTGTTGAGCCAGGGCGGCGTGCGCGACACGATCATGCTGCGCGACAACAAGGCCGCGCCGCAGCCGACCGGCCGCGCCAAGCTGCTCAAGGCCGCGCTCGGCGCTCAGCGCGGGCAGGGCGACGGCCTGGATGCCTCGGACGTCTTCACGCGCAGCTTGCGGTCGAGCAGCGGCAACGGCGCGCAGGCGACCGGCGACGGCTCCGGCGGCAACGGCAAGAAGAAGAGAAAGCAGACCGCCCAGGCGAACGGGCAAGGTAGCGGGCAAGGCGATGGCCAAGGCGACGGTCAGGGCGCCGCCGGGTTCCAGACCGGGGGCGAGGACCTCGGCGGCGTTCTCTACGTTCCCCAGCAGTGAGGCTTGATCGTGCGCGACGCGCGGGTTTGCCGCTCGCCCGGTCGCGACGGCAGCCGTGTCAAACGGGAGCGATGGTCGTGTGGCGCAGTCTGGGGTTCCTGGCGGGTCTGGCCCTCGCGGTTGCCTTGGCGCCGGGCCTCGCGGCGGCGGGCCAGGTCGCCGTCGCGGTCGCGACCAACTTCGCCAAGCCGCTCGAGGCGCTCGTGGCCGAGTTCAAGGCCAGGACGGGCCACGACGTGATCATCAGCTCCGGTTCGACCGGCAAGCTCTATGCCCAGATCGAGGCCGGCGCGCCGTTCGACGTCTTTCTCGCGGCCGACGCCGCGCGCCCGGCGAAGCTGGCCGACGAAGGCTTCGCCGACCCGGCGAGCCGGTTCACCTACGCGCTCGGCCGTCTCGTGCTGCTGAGCCGTGGCCCGGCGGCGGCCGGCCGGGATTGCCTCGAGGTCCTGCGCGCCTCGACCGGCAAGGTCGCCATCGCCAACCCGGCGACGGCGCCCTATGGCGCGGCGGCCAAGAAGACGCTCCAGGCGCTCGGCCTGTGGGACCAGGTCGAAGCCCGGATTGTCCAGGGCGAGGACATCGGCCAGACCTTCGCGTTCATCGACACCGGCAACGCCGAGATCGGGTTCGTCGCGGCGTCCCAGGTCGCCGCCGAGCCGGCCGACGGCGCGACCGGTTGCCGCTGGGAAGTGACCCAGGACCTCCACGCCCCGATCGAGCAGCAGGCCGTGCTGCTCGCGCGCGGCGAAGGGAACCCGGCGGCGGCGGCCTTCGTCGAGTTTCTACGCAGTCCCGAAGCGGCCAAGACGATCGGCGCCTTCGGCTACGGCACCGTTCAGTAGCAATTCAGTGAGTGTTCCGTTCGGATGGGTTCGCAGTCCCTGATTTGTCATGCCCGGGCCGGCCGCGGGCCGGAACCGGGCATCCATATGTGGACGGCCCCCGGCCTGCAAGGTCGAAGGGATGAACGATTG
>JBBDQV010000102.1:0-6266 GCA_040905845.1 Alphaproteobacteria bacterium
GCGCGCCTTGGCCAGCCCCTCGCGCCGCCTGGCGGACACCGGGTTGTAGAACGCGACGACGAAGTCGCCATGCCCCGCCGCCTCGATGCGCCGCTCGATCGCGTCCCACGGCGTCATCAGATCCGACAGCGAGATCGCGCAGAAGTCGTGGCCGAGCGGCGCGCCCGCGCGTGCCGCCGCGGTCTGCATGGCCGAGACCCCTGGCACGACCTCGACCGTGACGCGGCGCCACATCGGGTCCGCCGCGCGCTCCTGGAGCTCGAGCACGAGCGAGGCCATGGCGTAGACGCCGGGATCACCCGAGCAGACCAGGACGACCGATCGGCCGGCGGCGGCGAGCGCCAGCGCGTGGGCGCAGCGTGTCTCCTCCTCGCCGAGCGCGAAGGGATGCAGCGTCCTGCCGGCGGCCGAATCCCCTAGCAGCTCCAGGTAACCCTGGTAGCCGATAACGTCCTCGGCACGAAACAAAGCCGAATCGGTCGCTCTTGTCCGAGCCATGTAGTCGCCCGGCCCCAGGCCGACGACGGCGAGACGGCCAGGCGCACGCCCGACGCGATCCGGATCGATGGCGCGCGGGCTACGCGCGATCGCGATCGTGGCACGGTCGCCGACGATCTTGGGCACGACCAGCTCGGCGTCCGGACCCGCGGCTCGCAGCGCGGCCGCCTCGGCGACGCCGTGGCAGCCGACCTCGGCGAACACAACGTCGGAAGGGTTGGCGAGCCTCGGTGTCTCTTCCTCCAGTTCGGCGGCGCTGAACACGCGGAACGGCCGGTAGGCGCGTTCGGCGAACTCGTCGATCGCGGGCTCGCTGGCCTTCAAGTCGAGCGAAACAACGCAGGCGATGGCGTTGTGCGTGAGACCGCACTCCCCAAGGGCACGGTGGTACAGAGCCAAGATCGAGTCGAACGACGCACCTCGCTCGCAGCCCACGCCAAGCGTGAGCACGGGCGGGATGTAGACGAGATCCGGGCCGACGATCGAGGTCGGTCGGTCCGTGATGCGGATCGTGCGATTCGGCGTTTCGCCTTGACCAACAAGCACCTCATCCTTCGACAAGATCAGGATGAGATTTCCTCTCTCGTCCGCCTCACCTTGAGCTTGTCGAAGGGTGAGGCCGGTGCCCCGCAACCATTCGGCATCGCCGGCCTCAATCACGACACGAACGGACTCGCCAGCGAGCAAGGCGGCCGCCACGTCCTTGGCGTGCGCCGGGTCGCCGATCGTCCAACCCTTGGGCGGATCGTCCAGAGCGACACCGAACGCTATGTCCGACGCCGTTGTCAGGGCGGCGTAGCCTTGCAGGTCCTCGGCGATCCTGTCGGCCATCGCGTTCGCGCCGTGATGTCCGCCGAGCAACGGTACGACGCTGCTGCCATCCTGTGCCACCGCGATGACGGGCGGCTCCGAACGCTTGTCCGCGAGCACGGAGGCGAGCGCGCGGATTACAATGCCGCTGGCCGCCACGGCGATGATCGGCGTGCCCGCGCCGAACAGGCGGCGCAGGTGATCGGAAACGTCATCGAAGCTCACATCCGCTTCCGGAACGCGTTCAGCACGGCCATGCAGCTTGGCGCCGGGCAAGGCGGCGACGATCTTGCGCCCCGTCTCCAGCCCGGATGGACCGAGCACGATCACAGCGGGGGGCTTCGTCACCGCCACGCCTCGCCGCGCCGGTGGACGAGCACCATGGAGAAGTAGGGCGCGCGGTCCTCGGTCACCTCGGCGAGCGCGCGGACCCTCTGGTCGGGCCGGGTCGCATGCTCGACCAGGCGCGCTCGCGTGACGAGCCCGAGCCGCTCGACGACGCGGCGGACCTTGCCGAGGTGCCGGCCGACCTTGACGATCGCGGCCGCGTCGGCGCCGGAGAGGTGCTCGGCCAAGGCCTCCTCGGAAAGCGTGGCGGGCACGACGACGAGCACGTCGTCCCGGGCGGTCAGCGGCGCGCCGGCCACGGCCGGGCAGGCGAGGAGCGAGCTCACACCCGGCACCACCTCGACGCGGAACCGCCCGGCGAGCCGGGCGTAGAGGTACTGGAACGAGCCGTAGAAGAACGGATCGCCCTCGCACAGCACGGCGACGTCTCGCCCGGCCACGAGGTGCGCCGCGATCGCCGTGGCCGCCGGATCGTAGACCTCGGGCGCCGGAAAGCCGCGCGGATCGAGCGACATGCGAATGGCGATCTCGATCTTGCCGGGGGCGAGGTGCGGCGCGACGATCGCGCGGGCCAGGCTGTCGCCCTCGGGCGGCGCGGGATACGCGACCACGGGGCAACGCTCGATCACCCGGAGCCCCTTGATCGTCAGGAGATCGGGATCGCCGGGGCCGACCCCGACGCCCCACAGGGTCGACGCCGTCATCGCTTGACCGCGCGGAGCTGGGTCACCGGCGCGAGCGCGCGCCACACCAGGCCGGAGCCGAGCGGCTCGGCGCGGCTGACCGCGATGCGGGTCAAATCGCCGCCGTGCCGGGCGCGGAAGCCGGCGAGCAGCGCCTCGCCTTCGACCGTGACCGCGTTGGCGACGAGCACGCCGCCCGTGGCAAGCGCGGCCCAGCAGCCATCGATCACCCCTGGTTCGGTCACGCCGCCGCCGACGAACACGGCATCGGGCACCGGCAGGTCGCCGAGCGCATCGGGCGCGGCGCCCGCGATGACGCGCAGGCCCGGCACGCCGAGCGCGCTCGCGTTGGCCGCGATCGTCCGTACTCGCGTGGCATCGCGCTCGATGGCGATGGCGTGGGCGCCGCGCGCGCTCCGCATCCACTCGATCGCGATCGAGCCCGCTCCGGCGCCGACGTCCCACAGGGTGCGGTCCGGCAGCGGCCCGAGCGCGGAGACCGTCGCGGCGCGCACCTCGCGCTTGGTGATCTGCCCGTCGTGGGCGTAGGCGTCGTCGGGCAGCCCGGGGACGTTCGGCAGGACGCGCGCGCCGCGACCCGCCAGCAACGCGACCGCGATCGTCGCCAGGTCGGGCGTGACGCGGTCGTTCCATGTCGCGGCGGTCGCCTCCATGCGCGTCTCGCGCGGCCCGCCCATGCGGCCGAGCACGACGATCCGGCTGTCGCCGTAGCCGGCCTCGACGAGCGCGCGCGCGACCTTGGCCGGCGTCGTTCCGTCCTCGGCCAGCAGCAGCAGGCGCGCGCCGGGCGCGAGGTGCGCGTTCAGCAGCGCGAGCGGGCGGCCATGAAGCGTCACGCACGCGACCTCGGCCAGCGGCCAGCCCAGACGGGCGCAGGCCAGGCTGAACGCGGAGGGCACCGGGACGATCGCCATCTCCTCGATCGGAAACCGTTTGGCCAGCGCGACCCCGATGCCGAACCACATCGGGTCGCCGGTCGCCAGCACGGTGACCCCGCAGCCGCGGCGCTGGGCGATGGCATCGAGGGTGCGGCCGAGCGGCGCCTCCCATGTCAGCGTCTCGACGCCCCCGCGCGGCCCGGCGAGCGCGAGGTGACGCGCGCCACCGACCAGCGTCTCGGCGCCGACGATCAGGGCGCGCGCCGCCGGGGCGAGGCCGTCGAGCCCGTCCTCGCCGATCCCGACCACGGCGAGCCAGGGCGTCACGGCCGGGCGATCGCGTTGACCGCGGCGGCGGCGAGCGCGCTGCCGCCGCGCCGGCCGCGCACGGCGATGTGGGGGAGTCCGGAGGCGATCAGCGCCTTCTTGGATTCGGCGGCGCCGACGAAGCCGACCGGCATGCCGATGACGAGCGCGGGCCGCGCCGCGCCCTCCTCGACGATCTCGAGCAGGCGAAAGAGCGCGGTCGGCGCGACGCCGATGGCCACGACGGCGTCGTGGAGCCGACTTCGCCACAGCTCGATCGCGGCGGCCGACAGGGTCGTCGCGCCCGACTTGGCGAGCTTCGGAACGGCCGGGTCGCCGAGCGTGCAGATGACCGGGTTCGAGGCCGGCAGGCGTGCGCGCGTGATGCCAGCGGCGACCGCCGGCGTGTCGACCAGGATCGGCGCGCCGAGCGCCAGCGCCGCGCGGCCGACGTCGAGGGCGCCAGCCGATGCCGCGATGTCGTCCACCAGATCGACCATGCCGCAGGCGTGGATCAGGCGCACGGCGATCCCCTCGAGCTCGGGCGCGAGCCGGCCGAGGTTTGCCTCGGCGCGGATGATCGCGAACGACTGGGCGGTGATCGCCTCGGGCGAGCGCTGGTAGGCGTGGGGCACGTCCGCTCAACCGTTCCGGCGGGCATCGTGCCCGTGGTGATGATCGTGATCGTGATGATGGTGGTGGCCGCCGTCGGTGCCGATGCCCTCGACATGGTGATGATGCCCGACCTGCGGTTGGCCGACGTTGGCTTCGTAGCCGACGATCCGTTCGCGGTACTTGCAGGTCAGGCAGTTCATCAGGTTCTGGCCGGTGTGGATCTCGCGCACCCGGTCGACGAACGCCTCGATGACGGCCGGATGGTCGTCGAGGTAGTGCGCCTTGACGAACTTGACACCGGGGTTGGCCGCGGCCGCCTCGTCGGCGTGGCGATAGATGCGCTTCACCAGAACGCCGGTGAACAGGAAGTAGGGGAAGACGACGATGCGCCCGAAGCCCATGCGCGCGGCGCGTGCGAAGCCTTCCTCGGTCAGCGGCGTCGTCACGCCCGAATAGCAAAATTCGGCCCAGCCCAACGCCATGCCTTCCCACAACATGCGCGCGACCTTGGCGATGTTGCCGTTGGCGTCGGGGTCCGAGGTGCCGCGGCCGACGACGACGAGCAGGGTGTCCTTGCGCGCCATGCCGTCGCCGGCCGCCTTCATGGCCTCCTCGATGCGCTCGGCGGCGGCGTTGATCAGCTTCGGCTCGATCGCGAGCTCGCGGCCGTAGTGCACCTTGGTGTCGGCGCGCCGGGCGGCGAAGGCGTTGAGCACCGAGGGGATGTCGTTCTTGGCGTGCCCGGCCGCGAACAGCATGCCGGGGATCGCCAGGATCTCGCGCGCGCCCTCGGCGCGCAGCGCCTCGAGCTGATCGCCGATCACGGGCCGCGCGAACTCGAGGAACGCGTGGTCGACGCGATACTCGGGCAGCCGGTGACCAAGCCGGTGAGCGACGCGGGCCAGCTCCCGGATCGCGTCGTCGTCGCGGCTGCCGTGGCCGCAGAAGAGCACCGCCGTGTCGCTCATGATTCGTCCCTCCATTCCCTTCGTTGCCGGCCGTTGACCGGGAAATTCCCGCCCACCATGGTGGCGCCATGGACATCGCGTCGTGGCTCGCCGTTCGGCCCGAGGCGCCGCTCATCCTGCTCGCGGCGCTCGTGCTCGATGCGCTGGCCGGCGATCCGCTGGGCCGCGCGCACCCCGTCGCCCTCCTCGGGCGGCTGATCGCGGCCCTCGACCGGCGGCTCAACCGGCCCGAGCGCGGCGACGCCGCGCGGCGCGCGCGCGGCATCCTCGTCGTCCTCGTCGTGGTCGGCCTGGCGGCGGGGGTCGGCGCGCTCGTCTACCGTCTCGCTCGCGCGTTCGCGTGGGGCTGGCTGGTCGAGCTCGTCTTCGTCGCGACGCTGATCGCCCAGCACAGCCTGTTCGTCCACGTGCGCAGGGTCGCGGCCGCGCTCGACCGCGAGGGCCTCGAAGGCGGCCGCCGCGCCGTCGCCCGCATCGTCGGGCGCGACGTGGCGACGCTCGATGCCCACGGCGTCGCGCGCGGCGCGATCGAGAGCACGGCGGAGAACTTCGCCGACGGCGTGGTCGCGCCGGCGTTCTGGTACCTGGTGCTGGGGCCGGCGGGGATCGCGGCCTACAAGGCGGTCAACACGCTCGACAGTATGATCGGACATCGCGAAGCGCGCTACCGCGACTTCGGGCGGTGCGCCGCGCGCCTCGACGACGCGGCCAACTGGCTGCCGGCGCGCCTTGCGGCGCTCCTGATCATGCTCGCGGCGCTGTTCGTGCCCTACGCCTCGCCCGCGCGCGCGGTCACGACCGCGCTCCGCGATTCGGGCAAGCACGCCTCGCCCAACGCCGGCTGGCCCGAGGCGGCGCTGGCCGGCGCGCTCGACCTCGCGCTCAACGGGCCGCGCAGCTACGCCGGCGTGTCGGGCACGCAGCCCTGGGTCGGCTCGGGCCGGGCGCGCGCGACCACGGCCGACATTCGCCGCGCGCTCTATCTCTTCGCAATCGCGTGCCTGTTGAACGCCGCGCTCGTCGTGGCGCTGACGGCGGTGATCTAGAGCATGTTTTGGTGACCCGTAATGCCCCCCACCCTGTCCCTCCCCCACAAGGGGGGAGGGGACGCGAGCAACTGGCCAAGAACCCCCTCCCCC
>JBBDQV010000103.1:0-6235 GCA_040905845.1 Alphaproteobacteria bacterium
CGTCCCAATGTTGCAGTGCGGCTTCAACCGCTGAAACTTCTCCTTCGACATCGTCGTCGCGTCTCCGTTGATCCGAATGAAAGCGCCGCCACGCCTCAGGCGTAGCGGGCGCGCACTTCCTCAGACACGATCTGGGGCACCGGCTCATAACTGTCGAAATGCATCGTGTACGTCGCCCGCCCCTGGGTCATGGAGCGCAGGTTGTTGACGTAACCGAACATGGTCGCGAGCGGCACCTTGGCCCGGATGACCTGGGCGTTGGCGCGCGGCTCCATGCCCTGGATCTGGCCGCGCCGACTGTTCAGGTCGCCGAACACGTCGCCGGTGTAGTCCTCGGGCGTCACGACCTCGACGCGCATGACGGGCTCGAGCAGCTGCGGGCCGGCCTTGGCCACCGCTTCCTTGAACGCCGCGCGCGACGCGATCTCGAAGGCGAGCGCGCTCGAGTCGACCTCGTGCGAGGCGCCGTCGAGCAGCGTGGTCTTGACGTCGATCATCGGGAACCCGGCGATCACGCCGCTGGTGGCCGCGCTCGTCACGCCCTTGTCGACGCCGGGGATGAACTCCCTCGGCACGCTGCCGCCGACGACCTTGCTCTCGAAGGTCACGCCGCTGCCGGCCTCGCCTGGCTCGAGCCGGATCTTGACCCGCGCGTACTGGCCCGAGCCGCCGGTCTGCTTCTTGTGGGTGTAGTCGTGCTCGACCGTCCGCGTGATCGTCTCGCGGTAGGCGACCTGGGGCGCGCCGACGTTGGCCTCGACATTGAACTCGCGCTTCATGCGGTCGACGATGATCTCGAGGTGCAGCTCGCCCATGCCCCTGATCAGCGTCTGGCCGCTTTCGGAATCGGTCGCGACGCGGAACGAGGGGTCCTCGGCGGCGAGCCGGTTGAGCGCCACGCCCATCTTGTCGTGATCGGCCTTGGTCTTCGGCTCGACCGCGACCTCGATGACCGGCTCCGGGAACTCCATGCGCTCGAGGACCACCGGAGCGTCGGGCGCGCACAGCGTGTCGCCCGTCGTCGTCGCCTTGAGCCCGGCGATCGCGACGATGTCGCCCGCGAACGCCTCCTTGACGTCCTCGCGGCTGTTCGCGTGCATCAGGAGCATGCGGCCGACGCGCTCGCGCTTGTCCTTGACCGAGTTGAGCGCCTGGTCGCCCGAGTTCAACCGGCCCGAGTAGATGCGCACGAAGGTGAGCGAGCCGACGTACTCGTCGTTCATCACCTTGAAGGCGAGCGCGGCGAACGGCTCGTCGTCGTCGCTGCCGCGCTCGACGATCTCGCCGGTCCGGCCCGGCTCGACGCCCTTGATCGCGGGCACATCGGTCGGCGACGGCAGGAAGTCGACCACGGCGTCGAGCAGCGTCTGGACGCCCTTGTTCTTGAACGCCGAGCCGTTGAGCACGGGCACGAACGAGAAGCTGACCGTGCCCTTGCGGACGCAGCGGCGCAGGGTCTCCTCGTCCGGGTCGGCGCCGCCGAGGTAGGCCTCGAGCGCGGCATCGTCCACCTCGAGCGCGGTCTCGACCAGCCGATGGCGATAGTCGGCCGCCTGATCGGCGTACGCGGCGGGGATGTCGATGACCTCGTACTGGGCGCCGAGCGTCTCGTCGTTCCACGCCAGCGCCTTCATGCGCACCAGGTCGATCACGCCGCGGTAGTCGGACTCGGTGCCGAGCGGAAGCTGCACGACCAAGGGGCGCGCGCCGAGGCGATCCGCGATCATGTCGACGCAGCGCACGAAGTTCGCGCCGATCCGATCCATCTTGTTGACGAAGCAGATGCGCGGCACACCGTACTTGTCGGCCTGGCGCCAAACCGTCTCGGACTGCGGCTCGACGCCGGCCACGGCGTCGAACACGGCGACCGCGCCGTCGAGCACGCGCAGCGAGCGCTCGACCTCGATGGTGAAGTCGACGTGGCCCGGCGTGTCGATGATGTTGATGCGGTGGTCGCGCCAGAACGCGGTCGTCGCCGCCGAGGTGATGGTGATGCCGCGCTCGCGCTCCTGCTCCATCCAGTCCATCGTCGCGGTCCCTTCGTGGACCTCGCCGATCCGGTGCGAGCGACCGGTGTAGAACAGGATGCGCTCCGTCGTCGTCGTCTTGCCGGCATCGATGTGGGCCATGATGCCGATGTTGCGGTAGCGGTCGAGCGACGTGGTGCGGGGCATGGCGGGACCTGGGCGCTCGCCGGCTACCAGCGGTAGTGCGAGAAGGCCTTGTTGGCCTCGGCCATGCGATGGGTGTCTTCGCGCTTCTTGACCGCCGTGCCCCGTCCCTGGGCGGCGTCCATCAGCTCGTTGCTGAGGCGCGCCATCATGGTGTTCTCGTTGCGCGCGCGCGCCGCCGCGATCAGCCAGCGGATCGCGAGCGTCTGGCGTCGCTCGGTGCGGACCTCGACGGGAACCTGGTACGTCGCGCCGCCGACGCGCCGCGAACGGACCTCGACCGAGGGCTTCACGTTGGTCAGCGCCTCGTGAAACACCTTGACCGCGTCCTGGGCCATCTTCTTCTGGATGGTCTCGAACGCGCCGTAGACGATGCCCTCGGCGACCGACTTCTTGCCTCGATGCATCATGCAGTTCATGAACTTCGTGACGACGGGGTCGCCGAACTTCGGGTCCGGCAGGACCTCGCGCCGTTCCGCGGCGTGGCGACGTGACATGCCCGCTCCCCTACTTCGGCCGCTTCGCGCCGTACTTGGAACGGCGCTGGCGACGGTTCTGGACGCCCTGGGTGTCGAGCGTGCCGCGGATGATGTGGTAGCGCACGCCCGGCAGGTCCTTGACGCGGCCGCCCCGGATCATGACCACCGAATGCTCCTGGAGGTTGTGGCCCTCGCCGGGGATGTAGCTGGTGACCTCGAAGCCGTTGGTCAGGCGCACACGCGCGACCTTGCGCAGCGCCGAGTTGGGCTTCTTCGGCGTGGTCGTGTAGACGCGCGTGCAGACCCCGCGCTTCTGAGGACACGCCTCGAGCGCCGGCACTTTGTTGCGCGCGCGCCGGGCTTCCCTCGGCTTGCGCAGAAGCTGGTTGATCGTAGGCATGCCCGTACCTTAGGACCTCGTCAGTTCCCCCACGCCAGCGGACCGCGACCCGATCGCCCGACGGCGCGAGGCCAGCGGCCCGTGGAGTTAGAATTCGTTCTTGAATTCCGCTCTAACGGCGCGATGCCTCGGCGCTACGCCCCCAGGCCCGCCCCGAAAAGAGCGCGCATACTATTCAGCGACCCCGGTGGCGTCAAGCCCCACCCGGGCCGATTTCCAAACGATTCCCCACCGGTCGCTGGCTGCGGGCCAGCCGCCCGCGGCGTTCGACCGGACGACTCAGGCGCTGCGCGCCCGTGACGGCGTCGGCACCTCGGCGGCGGCCTCGGCGGCCGCCGCCCGCCCCGCCAGCACGACGCGATCCCGTTCGGCCGCGATGGCCTTCATGCGCGCGACGATTCCGCCCGTGCCGGCCGGGATCAGGCGCCCGACGATGACGTTCTCCTTGAGGCCCTCGAGCCGGTCGACCTTGCCGGCCACGGCCGCCTCGGTCAGCACCCGCGTGGTCTCCTGGAACGACGCCGCGGAGATGAAGGACTTGGTCTGCAGCGACGCCTTGGTGATGCCCTGGAGCACCGGAAGGGACGTCGCGGGCGATCGTCCCTCGCCCTCGACCTCGGCGTTGACCGCGTCGAACTCGCGCCGGTCGACCTGCTCGCCGACCAGGTACGTCGTGTCGCCCGGCGTGGCGATCTCGACCTTCTGCAGCATCTGGCGGCAGATCACCTCGATGTGCTTGTCGTTGATGCGCACGCCCTGGAGCCGATAGACCTCCTGGATCTCGTTGACCAGGTACGTCGCGAGCGCCTCGACCCCCAGCACGCGCAGGATGTCGTGGGGCACCGGATTGCCGTCCATGATGGCGTCGCCCTGCTGCACGACGTCGCCTTCGTGGACCAGGATGGCCTTGCCCTTGGGGATCAGGTACTCGACCGGGTCGGCCGACTCGTCCTTGGGCTCGATGGTGACCCGCCGCTTGGCCTTGTAGTCCTTGCCGAAGGTGACCCGCCCCTCGATCTCGGCGATCAGCGCGGCGTCCTTCGGACGTCGGGCCTCGAACAGTTCCGCCACCCTCGGCAGGCCACCGGTGATGTCACGGGTCTTGCCCGATTCGCGCGGGATGCGCGCGATCACGTCGCCGGCCTTGACCACGGCGCCGGTATCGATGGCCAGGATCGTGTTGACCGGCAGCGGATAGGCCGCGTCCATCCCCTTGCGGACCTGGACGACGTGGTTCTTCGAATCGCGCAAGCTGATGCGCGGCCGCAGGTCGCCGCCGCGCGCCTGGGTGCGCCAATCGATGACCGCGCGGTTGGTGACGCCACTCGCCTCGTCGGCAATCTCGCGCACGCTGATGCCGTCGATCAGATCCTCGAGGCTGGCGATGCCATCGACGTCGGCGACGATGGGATCGTTATAGGGATCCCATTCGGCGAGCCGCGTCCCCTTCTTGACCTTGGCGTTGGGCTCGACCAGGAGCCGCGCGCCGTAGGGCAGCTTGCGGTAGCGCGCCCGCTCGGCGCCCTTGCCGTCGACGACCACGAGGTCCCAGTTGCGGTTCATGACCACGAACTGGCCCTTGCTGTCGCGGATCAGCCGGGTGCTTTGCACGGTCACCACGCCATCGGCGGTCGCCTCGATCGACGATTGCTCGAGCTTGCGCTGCGCCGTCCCGCCGATGTGGAACGTGCGCATCGTGAGCTGGGTCCCCGGCTCGCCGATCGACTGCGCCGCGATGACGCCGATCGACTCGCCGATGTTGACCGTCGTGCCGCGCGCGAGGTCGCGCCCATAGCACTTGGCGCATACGCCGCCCTCGCTCTGGCACGTTAGGACCGAGCGGATCCTCACCTGCTCGACGTTCGCCTCGACCATGTCCAGGACCGCCAGCTCGTCGATCAGCGTCCCCGCCGCGACGACGACCCGGCCGGTCTCGGGCGCGACGATGTCGACGCTGGCGGTCCGGCCCAGGACGCGCTCGCCGAGCGCCACCAGGACCTCGCCGCCCTCGACGACCGCGCGAGTGTCGAGGCCGGCGTCGGTGCCGCAATCGTTCTCGACCACGGTGCAGTCCTGGGCGACGTCGACAAGCCGCCGGGTCAGGTAGCCCGAGTTCGCGGTCTTGAGGGCGGTGTCCGCCAGGCCCTTGCGCGCGCCGTGCGTCGAGTTGAAGTACTCGAGCACCGTCAGCCCTTCCTTGAAATTGGAGATGATCGGCGTCTCGATGATCTCGCCCGACGGCTTCGCCATCAGGCCGCGCATGCCGGCGAGCTGCTTGATCTGGGCCGGCGAGCCCCGCGCGCCGGAGTGCGCCATCATGAAGATCGGGTTGAGCGGGCGCCGCCGCTTCGTCCGCGGGTCGACCGCGTCCATCGAGGACAGGCCCTTCATCATCTCCTCGGCCACCCGGTCCGTGCAGCGCGACCAGGCGTCGATCACCTTGTTGTACTTCTCGCCCTGGGTGATCACGCCGTCGAGGTACTGCTGCTCGAACTCCTTGACCTGGTCCTGGGTCTGGCGGACCAGCTCGCCCTTCGACGCCGGGATGACCATGTCGTCCTTGCCGAACGAGATGCCGGCCCGGCAGGCGTAGGTGAAGCCCATCGACATGATGCGGTCGCAGAAGATGACGGTGTCCTTCTGGCCGCAGTGGCGATAGACGACGTCGATGACCTCGCCGATCTCCTTCTTGGTCACCACCCGGTTGATCAGGTCGAACGCGACCCCCTTGCGGCGCGGCAGCAGCTCGGACAGCATGGCCCGGCCCGGGGTCGTCTCGACGGTCGTGGCGAGCGGATCGCCGTCCTCGTCGATGCCGACGTAACGGAACTTGATCCTGCTGTGCAGCGTGATGGCCTTGGCCTCCAGGGCGTGGTGGATCTCCCCGACGTTGGCGAACGCCATACCCTCGCCCGGCTCGTCGGGGACCATGAGGGTCAGGTCGTAGAGCCCGAGGACGATGTCCTGGCTCGGCACGATGATCGGCTTGCCGTTGGCCGGGCTGAGGATGTTGTTGGTCGACATCATCAGCACCCGGGCCTCGAGCTGCGCCTCGATCGACAGCGGTACGTGGACGGCCATCTGATCGCCGTCGAAGTCGGCGTTGAACGCGGCGCACACCAGCGGGTGGAGCTGGATCGCCTTGCCCTCGATCAGCACCGGCTCGAACGCCTGGATGCCCAGGC
>JBBDQV010000104.1:0-6195 GCA_040905845.1 Alphaproteobacteria bacterium
TAGGCGGTACCGGAGACCAGAATGCCGCCGGGATCGGCGACGGCTGCCATGCGTCCCGCGATGTTGACGGCGTCGCCATAGAGGTCGCTGCCCTCGATCATGACGTCGCCCAGGTTGACACCGATGCGCAGGACGATGTGGCGGTCCTCGGGTTGATCGCCTTGAGCGGCGGCCATGGCTTGTTGGAGATCGACGGCGCACCGTACCGCGTTGACGGCGCTGGCGAACTCGACCAGCACGCCGTCGCCGGTGACTTTGAAAATGCGACCCTGGTGCTTGGCGACCGACGGCTCCAACACAACTTTCCGTCGGGATTTGAGCGCGGCCAAGGTGCCGGCCTCGTCGGCCTCCATCAGCCGGCTGTAGCCGACCACGTCGGCGGCCAGGATGGCGGCAAGGCGGCGCTGGGCGCGTTCTTCAGCCATGTGGTGTGGTTGCTTTCGGAGCAAGCAGGACGCCGGATCGTATTGGCCGCCCGCCTAAGAGTCTATCGCGCCTTGGGTCCGTTCAGGCTCACGAGTTCAGTTCGCGACGGGTCCGTGCCAATGTCCGCCATGGAGGGTGCGGCGCGCACGACCCTCCAAGAAACGGACCTTGGGAGCGTCGGGTCGGCAACCGTTCGGGCTGAAACCGGATCCCAGCGCCGGCGGCCGGCCCGCTCAGTTGTCCTGGTGGGGCACGTCGATCAAGCGGCGGGTGCCGCGCTCGACGTCGTAGACATGGAACGAGTCCAGGTTGCGGCCGTAGAGGTGCAGGCTGACGGCCATCGATCGGCCGCTCGGCACGCCGGTCACGTGGATGTGGTCGGGGTTGGGCACGAAGCTGGTGACCGAGCCGGGGCGCAGCAAGACAATCCCGCCACGCCGCAGGCGAATCCCAGTATCGCCGTGGATCGTGCCGTCGGGCGACATGTAGCTCCGCTCCTCGAGCGCGCCTCTGACCACGCCGACAACCCCCCAGCTGCCGTGGTCGTGCACCGGCGTCCACTGGCCCGGCAGCCAGACCAGGACGAACAGCGACAGGGCGTCGTCGTCCGAAACGTGGATCGCGTTGCGCGCGTAGTGGTCGGGGTTCGAGCGCAGATGGCGCGGCTCGAGGAACCCGACGCCTTCGTCGAGCAGGCGCTCCATGAGCGGCACGATCGCGGTCACGCAATCCGCCGGCTCGCGCCCGCGCCGGGCGAGCTTGGCCGCGGCCGCGACGAAGCCTTCGGGGTTCATGCCCGCGCCTCCGCGCCCAGCCGGTCGTGAAGCAGCTCGGCGCAGCCGAGGTCCTGGTGGCCGCCGCCGCCGTTCTTGAACAACGTGATCTCGTCCGCCGTCACGCGCCCCCGGCGCTCGCCGCGCGCGAGCTCGAACAGGTCTGCGACGATGTCGGTGGCACGCAGGACGCCGGCGCGGATCGGCTGGCTCAGGTCGCCGCACTCCTCGGGCACGCGCGCCCGGCCATCGACGAAGACGCGCGCCCGCCTGACGCAGTCGTCGTCGGATTCGCGCATGGCGTGGGTGTAGCCGCCGATCAGGTCCAGGTGCGCGCCCGGCTTGAGCCAGGCGCCCTTGACCAGCGGCACGGTCGCAGCGGTCGCGCAGGCGACGACGTCGGCGGCCCGGACCGCCTGCTCGAGATCGCGGGTGGCGGCGATGCCGACGCCCGGCAACGAAACCTCGCGGGCGACCCGCAAGGCGCGCTCCGGCGTCCGGTTCCACACCGTGACGGCGTGGATCGACGGGCGCACCGCGCAATGGGCCGCGATGACGTGGGGCGCGAGCGCGCCGGCGCCGACCATGACCATGGTTTGGGCGTCCTCGCGGGCGAGGAAGCGCGCGCCGAGCGCGGAGTTCGCCGCGGTCTTGCGCAGCGTCAGCGCCGTCCCGTCGAGGCAAAGCAGGGGCTCGCCCGTGCCCCCGTCGAACAGGATATAGCTCGCCATGATGGTCGGCAGGCCGCGCCTTGCGTTGCCGGGGAACACGTTGGCCAGCTTGACGCCGAAAAACCGGCCGAATTGCCAGGCCGGCAGGATGATGGCGTCGTTGCGCACGCCGTCGGCGTCGGTCTGGCTCAAGATGAACGTCTCGGCCGCGTCGACCCCACGCCGGTAGAGCGCCGCCAGCGCGTCCACCAGCGACGGGTAATCGAGCAGGGCGTGGACCTGCCCGGCCTCGACCAGCCTCACGGCGCCCCGCCAGGCCCTAGAGCAATATCCGATCGGATCGATCCGCGTGGATCGATTCGATCGGATGAAATTGCTCTAGATTTCATGAATTTAGAGCGGCTTCATCCGGTCGGCGGAGCGCCGGAGACGGCTCCACTCGACCGGAGCCGCTCTAGCGTCGCGAGCGCGGTTCCCTTGCCGGCGCGGTCCGCCCGCTCGCGGTTGAGCCGGACCAGCTCGGCGCGGAGCGCGGCGATGTCCTCGGCGCGCCGGCGCGCCGCGGCGCGCCAGCGGATCAACCCCGGCCACAGCGCGACGATCCCGAGCAGGAGCCCGCCGATGAGGCCACCGAAGGCGACCGCGTAGAGCGGCAGTTCGAGCACGAAGGGCGCCGGGTCGAGGCTGATCGAGACGGGCGCGCGGTTGGCGACGGCGAAGGCCGCCGCGACGACGGCCAGCGGCAGGGCGGCGAGCCAGAAGACGACACGAACCGCGACGCGGCGCACGACGGCGATCAGCCGTTCAGGCGCTCGCGCAACTCCTTGCCCGTCTTGAAGAAGGGCAGGGACTTCTCGGGCACCGAGACCGAGTCCCCGGTGCGCGGGTTGCGTCCGGTGCGCGCCCCGCGCTGGCGCAGCGAGAAGGTCCCGAACCCGCGCAGCTCGACCCGGTCGCCGGCCGCGAGCGCCGCGCCGATCTCGTCGAAGATCGTGTTGACGATGCGCTCGATGTCGCGCTGGTAGAGATGGGGATTGGCGTTGGCGAGGGCCTGGATCAGCTGGGACTTGGTCATGACCTGGGTCGTTTCCATGCACGCCTCGGTCAAGGGTGCCAGACCGACACCAGGCCGTCAAGGATAAGTGTCTCTGGCAGCAACGTTTTTCCGCTCAGGCCGAGAATGTCCCTGAACATGTCGGCATCATCCTCGCCCCACGTCAGATCGGTGATCGGCAAGTCCTCGGCGACGCCGTGCTCATCGGCGAGCCAGGCGCGCGCCTCGACTTCGCCGCCGATCGCGTCGATCAGCCGGATGCCGAGCGCCTCGCGCCCCGAATAGACCCTGCCGTCGGCCAGCCGCCTGACCGTCGGCTCGTCGAGCGCGCGGCGTGTCATGACCATGTCGACGAACAGGTCGTACATGTCGTCGACCAGGTGCTGGACGACCGCTCGCACCGGTTCGGTCAGGGGTTCCAGCGGCGTCGGCCGGGCCTTGAGCGGCCCACTGCGCAAGGCCTCGGTCGTGATGCCGAGCTCGGCCAGCAACCCGCTCACGTCGACGGTCTGCCAGATGACCCCGATCGAGCCCGTGATCGTGCCCCGGTGGGCGAAGATGCGGTCGGTCGCGATGGCCGTCATGTAGGCCGCCGACGTGGCGACGTCGCCCATGACCGCGACGACCGGCTTCTTCGCCGCCACCGCGCGCAGTGATTCGTATAACGTCTCGCCGCCGCCGAACGTGCCGCCGGGACTGTCGATGCGCACGACGAGGGCGCGGATGTCGTCGTCGTCCCCGAGCGCGGCGAGCGCCGCGTCGCGCTCGGGGTCCGAGACGATGATGCCATCCACGTTCAGCCGGGCGAGGCGGTCGCCGGTCACCGGGCGAACGTAGGACTCGATGGCGGCGACGACGGCGCCGACCGCGATCAAGATCGCCGCCGCCCGCCACCACGCCACGCGGCGGCGCAGCCGGCGCCGGTCGGCGAGGAGATCGGCCTCGAAGATCACGGCAAGGCCCCCGCGCCCGTTCGAGCGACGACCCTACGAGGCGTCGTCCTCGTCCGTGCCTTCGGGTTTCGACTCGCGCGCCCGCTGGGCGCCGATCGCCGGCGCGAGGATGTCGCCGAGGGTGGCGCCGCTGTCGGCGGAGCCGAACTCGGCCATCGCCTTCTTCTCCTCCTCGATCTCGAGGGCTTTGATCGAGAGCCCGATCCGGCGCGAGGCGCGGTCCACGCTGGTCACTTTCGCGTCGACCTTGTCGCCGACCGCGTAGCGCTCCGGGCGCTGCTCGCTGCGGTCGCGCGACAGGTCGCCCTTGCGGATGAACCCGGTCCCGCCGTCCCCGACGCTGACCTCGATCCCGCCGTCGACGACCTTGGCGACGACGCAGGTCACCACGTCGCCCTTGTTGATCCTCGACGCGGCCTCGGTGAACGGATCGCCGGACAACTGCTTGACGCCCAGGCTGACGCGCTCCTTCTCGACGTCGACGTCCAGGACCTTCGCCTTGACGACGTCGCCCTTCTTGTACTTGGCGACCGCCTGCTCGCCGGGCTCGCTCCACGACAGGTCCGACAGGTGGACCATGCCGTCGATGTCGCCGTTGAGGCCGATGAACACGCCGAACTCGGTGATGTTCTTGACATCGCCCTCGATGATGGACTCGGCCGCGTGGTCGCGGGCGAACGCCTGCCACGGGTTCTCGAGGCACTGCTTGAGGCCCAGGCTGATGCGCCGCTTGTCGGGGTCGACGTCCAGCACCATGACCTCGACCTCCTGGCTGGTCGAGACGATCTTGCCCGGATGGACGTTCTTCTTGACCCAGCTCATCTCCGAGACGTGGACGAGGCCCTCGATCCCGGGCTCCAGCTCGACGAAGGCGCCGTAGTCGGTGATGTTCGTGACGCGGCCCTTGAGCTTGGTGCCGACGGGGTACTTGGCCTGGACGCCGTCCCACGGATCGGCCAGGAGCTGCTTCATGCCGAGGCTGATCCGCTGGGTCTCCGGGTTGAAGCGGATGACCTGGACCTTGACCTGCTGGCCGATCGAGAGCGCCTCGCTCGGGTGGTTGATGCGCCGCCACGCGATGTCGGTGACGTGGAGCAACCCGTCGACCCCGCCCAGGTCGACGAACGCGCCGTAGTCGGTGATGTTCTTGACCACGCCGTCGAGCACCTGGCCCTCGCGCAAGCTGGCGACCAGCTCGTTGCGCTGCTCGGCCCGCGATTCCTCGAGCACGGCGCGGCGCGAAACGACGATGTTGCCGCGGCGCCGGTCCATCTTGAGGATCTGGAACTCGTGCTTGTCGCCCATCAGCCCCGTGGCGTCGCGCACGGGACGGATATCGACCTGGCTGCCCGGTAGGAACGCGAGCGCGCCGCCGAGATCGACGGTGAACCCGCCCTTGACCCGGCCGACGATGTAGCCGCCGACCTTCCTGGCGTCCTTGAACGCGGTCTCGAGCTGGTTCCAGGCTTCCTCGCGCCGGGCCTTCTCGCGCGAAAGCACCGCCTCGCCGTTGCGGTCCTCGAGCCGCTCGACGTAGACCTCGACCTCGTCGCCGACGCTGAGCGGCAACGGCTGCCCGGGCGCCGCGAACTCGCGCAGGGCGACGCGGCCCTCCGCCTTGAGACCGACGTCGATCAGGACCGCATCCGACCCGATCTCGACCACCCGGCCCCTGACCACGGTGCCTTCCGCCACGTCGATTCGCTCGGCGTACTCCTCGAACAGGGCGGCGAAGCTTTCGTCGTGCGTGGCGCGGGTCGCGCCGGTGGAAGGCTGAGTCATGCCTGCTCCCAACGGTCCTTGTTCACAGTTCGCGTCGACGGAGTCCGGCGCCGACGAGCCGGGCGCGAGTAGGGTACGACGCGGATAGCGGGGGCCCCGACGCGCTTGCCGGCGCCGCGCATGCGCGGCCCCGACGGAGAGGCTGTTCTATAGCGGGCCGGGGCCCGAGTCGCAACTGGTTCCGGCGGCCTCGATCGCGGCGAGGCGGGGACAAACGACCGCCAGCGCGGCCCGGAACACACCTTCGAGGTCGAGCGCGGAGGTATCGAGCACGATGGCGTCCGGCGCCGGCTTCATGGGCGCGACCGCGCGTTCCTCGTCGCGCCGGTCCCGGGCCTCGATCTCGGCCCGGACCTCAGCCATCGACGGCGCGCCCCCGGCCTGGGTCAGCTCGGCGTGGCGCCGGCGCGCCCGTTCGGCCACGTCGGCGGTCAAGTAGAGCTTCACGGCGGCGTCCGGGCAGACCACGGTGCCGATGTCGCGGCCGTCGATCACCGCCCCGGGCGGCGTCGCCGCGAAGCGCCGCTGGTGCTCGA
>JBBDQV010000105.1:0-6127 GCA_040905845.1 Alphaproteobacteria bacterium
AACCCAAGCTTGGCACAAGCGATGCCGTTAGGGGGCCGTCCACCCCAACAGGCCATCGCACGTGCGCTCGGCCCTGGTTCCCCGGTTCGCCGCAGGGCGGCGCCCGGGGATGACATCGATGAACTTGCAAGCCCATCGATTCCAGGTGATTGGAAAATGTCCTAGAACAACCGTTGTCAGGCGGGACCGAGGAACGCGCGGGGCGTTCCTTCCGCCTTGATTGGACTGGCGATGGACGAGCTGGCGATTCGCGGCCTTGGCCCGCTGGTGCTGACGCTGAAGCTGGCGGCGGTCACGGTCGGCTGCCTGCTGGTCGTCGGGACGCCGATCGGCTGGTGGCTCGCGCGCGCGCGCTGGCGCGGCAAGGCCGTTGTCGAGGCGATCGTCGCCCTGCCGATCGTCTTGCCGCCGACCGTGATCGGTTTCTACATGCTGATCCTCCTGGGCCCCAACGGGCCGGTCGGTCGGATGTGGGCCGTCGTGGCCGAAGGCCAGCTCACCTTCAGCTTTACCGGCCTCGTCCTCGCCTCGGTCGTCTACTCCCTGCCGTTCGTGGTGCAGCCGATCCAGAACGCCTTCGAGGCGGTCGGCGAGGCGCCGCTCGAGGCCGCGCGCGTGCTGCGGGCGGGCGCCATCGACCGCTTCGCCACCGTGGCGTTGCCGCTCGCCGCGCCCGGTTTCCTGACCGCCGCGGTGCTCGGCTTCGCCCACACGCTGGGCGAGTTCGGCGTCGTGCTCATGGTCGGCGGCAACATCCCGGGCGAGACCCGTGTGGTCTCGATCGCGCTCTACGATCACGTCGAGACCCTGGACTACGCGTACGCCCACTGGATGTCCGCGATCCTGCTCGCGATCTCGTTCGCCGTGCTGCTCGTGGTCTACGTCGTCAACCGGCGCTGGCTCACGGCCTGGCGATGACCGTGATCGTGGCGCGCATCGAGCACACGCGCGGAGACTTCACGCTCGATGTCGACCTCCGGCTTCCCGGCGTGGGCGTGACGGCGCTGTTCGGACCGTCCGGGTCCGGCAAGTCGACGCTGTTGCGTTGCATCGCCGGTCTCGAACGCGCGGCCGGCGGCGTGGTCAAGGTCGGCGCGGCGACCTGGCAGGACGAACGGGTCTTCCTGCCGCCCCACCGCCGCCCCGTCGGCCTCGTGTTCCAGGACGCTCGACTTTTCCGCCACATGAGCGTGCGCGACAACCTGCTCTACGGCTACCGCCGCGTCGCCGCCTCGCGCCGCCGCCTCGCGCCCGACGAAGCGATCGCGCTGCTCGGCCTCGGCGCGCTGCTCGATCGCCGGCCGGCCCAACTCTCGGGCGGCGAGGCTCAGCGCGTGGCGATCGGCCGCGCGCTGCTCGCGGGCCCGGACCTGCTCTTGCTCGACGAACCGCTCGCCTCGGTCGACGTCGGGCGCAAGGGCGAGATCGTGCCCTTCCTCGAGCGGCTCCATCGCGAGCTCGCGATCCCCGTCGTGCTCGTCACCCACGACGTGGACGACGTGGTGCGCCTGGCCGACCGGGCCGTCCTGCTCGATAACGGCCGCGTGGTCGCCGAGGGCCCGGTCGCCGAGGCCCTGGCCCACGTGGCCGGGCACGGCGGCGCGGCGGCGCTCGCGGTCGCCATCGAGGTGACCGTTGTCGCCAGCCTGGCCGACGGCCGGTTCGACGTCGAGCTCCCGGGCGGCCGGCGCGTCACGCTCAGCGGCCAGCTTCCCGCGAACGGCGCGCGGCTGCGCATCGCGGCGCGCGACGTGAGCCTGGGGCTCGCGCCGCCCGGGCCGTCGAGCGCGCTCTTCTCCGTGCCCGCGCGCGTCCGCCACGTGCCCGACGGCGACGCGCCCCATGTCGCCCTACCGCTCGACATCGAGGGCATGACCCTGTTCGCCCTGGTGCCGCGCCACGCGCTCGCCGAGCTCGCGCTGACGCCGGGCGCCCTCGTCCACGCCACGATCCATCACGCCCGTCTCGTCTGAGAGCGCCACCGGAGCCCGCCATGTCGCGCAACCTCGCCCTCGCCCTAATCGCCTGCCTGGCCGTCGCCGGCGCGGCCGTGGCCCAGGAGCAGGGCCAAGGCCAGGGAACCGGCCAAGAAGGGGCCGGTCAAGGTGGCGGTCAGGGCGGGGGTTGGCTCAGCGAAGGCGAGTGCGCCGAGGAGGACGGCGCCATCCAGGTCAGGCTGGTCGTCGACGGCGCGCTCGCGTGGAAGCAGGGCGCGCTCGATGTCGTCGGTCTGCCCGACAGCGTCGCGATCGAGGAGGGACAGCAGGAAGGCCTGCGCGCTCTGCCCGTCGCGGCGCTCGTGCCGCCCGCGGCCGAGCGTGGCCGGATGAGCCTGGTCGCGTGCGATGGCGGCGTGCAGACCCTGCCCATAGCCGAGCTCCGGCGCGCGCCCGGGATCTGGTGGCTGACCAGCACGCGGCGCGGGTTTCTCAAGCTCGTCCGCATGGAGGGCGGGCACGAAGGCCTGCCGGTGCTGCGCGACGTGCGACTGATCGAGATCCGCGGCTGAGCGTTCAGCCCTCGCCGACCACGGCGGTCGCCATGTAATTGACCGCCGTGTCGGACGACGGCCGCCAGGCGTCGCGCGCGAGGTCGTAGCCGATCCCGGTCACGTCGATCACCCGGGCGCCGTGGCGGCGCAGATGGCGCGCGAGCTCGGCCGGGCGGACGAAGCGCGACCAGTCGTGGGTTCCGGCCGGAATCCAGCGCAGCACCCGCTCGGCGCCGACGATGGCGAGCGCGTAAGCCTTGAGCGTCCGGTTGAGAGTCGACAGCACTATGCGGCCACCGGGTCGGACGACGGCCACGCAGGCGCCCAGGAAGCCATCGACGTCGGCGACGTGCTCGACGATCTCGAGCGCGACGATGCCGTCGAACCGACGCGCTTCGGCGGCGAGGGCCTCGATCGTCGCCTGACGGTAGTCGATGGCAAGTCCCGAGGTGCCGGCGTGCTCGACGGCGACCTTGATCGCCGCTTGGCCCGCGTCGATCCCGGTCACGGCCGCGCCGAGCCGGGCGAGCGGCTCCGAGACGAGCCCGCCGCCGCAGCCGACGTCGAGCACGGTGAGCCCGTCGAGCGGCCGGAAACGGGTGCCCGACGCGAGGGGCGCGAGGTGGTCGCGCACATAAGCGAGGCGCGCCGGGTTGAGCCGGTGCAGCGGCCCGTGGGGCCCGGCCGGGTCCCACCAGCGCGCGGCCAGGGCCTCGAACGCCGCGACCTCGGCGGGGTCCAGCGACGGGACGTGTGAAGGAACGGGCTCCATGGGTCGTTAGCCTCCGGGGCGCCGCGATGGACTCATGTGACGCGCGGACCCTCGGGTCGATGCCCGAGGGCAGGCGCGCTACCCCTCTCCCGCGACGCGGGGGGCATCCCCCGCCTCTCCCACAAGGGGAGAGGGGGAATTTCCTGGCAACGGCACCGACTTACCCTCGCCCCTGATGGGCGAGGGAGGCGTGACGAGGGATGCGCCCCTCGTCACGCATTGCGCAGCAATGGGAGGGTGAGGGGGGCGACACCGACGGGTCGGAGATCATGCCCAATGCTATTACGCCTCCGGGGCGCGGCCTCGCTTGCGCTGCCACGCGCTGACCGAGTATCTAAGGCCGCATCGGGAACCGCAACCGCCGTGCCCGTCCCGCATCAACCTCAGCCACGTTGCCACGCACCCGGCCATGGGCCGCATCGTCCAGAAGTTCGGCGGCACCTCGGTCGGCGATGTCGACCGCATCAGGCACGTCGCCACCCTGGTCAAGCGTCAGATCGACGCGGGCGACCAGGTCGCCGTGGTCGTCTCGGCGATGGCCGGGGTGACCAACCAGCTCATCAACCTGGTGCGTCAGGTCGCCCCGGTCCACGACGCACGCGAATACGACGCCGTGGTCGCCACCGGCGAATGCGTCACCAGCGGGCTCGTCGCGCTCGCGCTCAACGAGCTCGGTCTTCCGGCGCGCTCGTGGCAGGCCTGGCAGATCCCGTTTCGCACCGATGATGCGCACGGCCGCGCGCGCATCCTGGGCGTCGATACCGACACGCTCGAGGGCCGCATGGCCGAGGGCCAGGTTCCGGTCGTCGCCGGGTTCCAGGGCCTCGGCACCGACGGCCGGGTCACCACGCTCGGGCGCGGCGGCTCGGACATCACCGCGGTCGCGCTCGCCGCGGCGTTGCGTGCCGATCGCTGCGATATCTACACCGACGTGGACGGCGTCTTCACCGCCGACCCGCGCATCGTTGCCAAGGCGCGCAAGCTCGATAGGATCACTTACGAGGAAATGCTCGAGATGGCGTCGCAGGGCGTCAAGGTACTGCACACGCGCTCGGTCGAGCTGGCGATGAACAAGGGCGTGCGCCTGCAGGTGCTGTCGAGCTTCACCGGTGCCCCGGGCACCATGGTCGTGGACGAGGGCGAGATCGTGGAACAACAGGTCGTGAGCGGCATCGCCTACAGCCGCGACGAGGCCAAGGTCACCGTGGTCAAGGTGGCCGATCGGCCGGGCGTGGCGGCGCGCCTGTTCGGCCCGCTGGCCGCGGCGGGCATCAACGTCGACATGATCGTCCAGGGCGCCTCGGAGGACGGCCGCACGGCGGACCTGACCTTCACCGTCACCAAGTCGGATCTCGGCGCCGCGCTCGCCGCGGTCGAGCGGCTCAAGGGCGACCTCGGCTTCACGGCCCTGGTCCACGACGCCTCGGTGGTCAAGGTCTCGGTGATCGGGGTCGGCATGCGCAGCCACGCCGGCGTCGCGGCCAAGATGTTCCAGGCCCTCGCCGACCGCGGCATCAACCTGCAGGCGATCTCGACCTCCGAGATCAAGATCAGCGTCCTGATCGCCGAGGAGTACACCGAGCTCGCCTTGCGCGCGCTCCACGCGGCCTACGGTCTCGACGCCCTCTGAGCGCGATGGGCGAGCGGTTCGAGCGGTCCTGGCGCCGCGGCGCGACATTCCTCGGCTCGCGCCATGCCATCATGGGCGGGGCGATGACCTGGGTCTCGGAGCGCAACCTGGTCGCGGCCCTGTCGAACAACGGCGGCTTCGGCGTGCTCGCGTGCGGCGCCATGTCGCCCGCCCTGCTCGACGCCGAGATCGCCGCGACCCAGGCGCTCACCGGGGCGCCGTTCGGGGTCAACCTGATCGTCATGCACCCCGAGCTCGCCCGCCTCCTCGAGGTCTGCCTCGATCGCGCCGTTGGCCACGTCGTGTTCGCCGGCGGGATGCCGCCTTCGGCGCTGATCGCGCGCGCCAAGAGCCGAGGCGCCAAGGTCATCGCCTTCGCCCCCGCGCTCGCCATCGCGCGCAAGCTGGTCCGTTCGGGGGTCGATGCGCTGGTCATCGAGGGCATGGAGGCGGGCGGCCACATCGGCCCGGTCTCGACCGGCGTGCTGGCCCAGGAGATCCTGCCCGCGATCGCCGAGGTGCCGGTGTTCGTCGCCGGCGGGATCGGCCGCGGCGAGGCGATCGCGAGCTACGTCGAGATGGGCGGCGCCGGGTGCCAGCTCGGCACCCGCTTCGTCTGCGCCGACGAATCGATCGCGCACCCGAGCTTCAAGCGCGCCTTCATCCGCGCCGCGGCCCGCGATGCCCAGCCCTCGGTCCAGCTCGATCCGCAGTTCCCCGTCATCCCGGTGCGCGCGCTGGTCAACGAAGGCACGCGCGAGTTCATGGCGATGCAGCGCCAGGTCATCGACCGGGTGCGCGCGGGCGAGCTCGGGCCGAAGGAGGCGCAGCTCGCCATCGAGCACTTCTGGGCCGGCGCGTTGCGCCGCGCGGTGATCGAGGGCGACGTCGAGACCGGCTCGGTCATGGCCGGCCAGAGCGTCGGCATGGTGACCGCGGAGCAGCCCATGGCCGAAATCCTGGACGAGCTGCTCGACCAGGCCAGGTCATTCGCTCGAGCCGCGGGCGCGGCCCAGCCGGTCGGCCGCTAAGAGCCCGTTTGAGAATGCGCGGTCCACCAGCCAAAGCGCCCGTCATGCGCGGGCTTGGCCCACGGCTGTCCGGTTGGGGCGAGCAACGCTGTTCGGAGTTTGGCGCCGTACCGGGCTCGGTCGCCGCGCGGACGTCGGTGTGGACACACTCGGCGCCGACGGCGCAAGGGACCCCGTCCGTGCTTCGAGACGCGACCCTTCGG
>JBBDQV010000106.1:0-6122 GCA_040905845.1 Alphaproteobacteria bacterium
AGGGTTGCTTAAGGGTTGGCGCGACCGAAGGGCGCGCCTACCCGGAGCTGGGTGAGGGAGACCGCGATTCTACGCTACCGAAACGCGCGCTAGACGCGCATCAGGCAGCCGAACCCCGCGATCGGCTCGCGATAGCCGGCGAGCCTGAGCGCGTGCCAGTAGAGCGCGTGATTGCTGGCGAGCACGGGCTTGCCGAGGCGCCGCTCGAGCTCCTCGACGACGCCGAGTGCCCTGAGCGCCGTGCACGACACGAAGACCGCATCGGCGCGGGCGTGATTCAAGTGTTCGGCCGCGGCGACGATGGCGGCCACGGGTACGCGCGTCATGTCGCCCTCGGCCAGCAGGTTGAAGCTCGCGAGGTCGACCACGTCGATGCCGCGTTCGACCAGCAACCGGACCACCGGTTGGTTGACCTCGTCGACGTAGGGGGTCAGCACGGCGACGCTGCGCACGCCGAGCCGCTCGAATCCAGCCAACGCTCCGGTGATCGGCGTCGTGACCGGCACGCCGGGCCGGGCCTCGTGGACCGCGCGGACGACGGCGTCCTCGCCGACGACGACGGTCCCCGAGGTGCAGGCGTAGGCGATCACGTCGAGGCGCTGACCGGGCAGGATGAGCGCGGTGGCGGCGGTCAGGCCGCGCGCCGTCATGCGCAGGTTCTCGACGGTCACGGCGAGCGAGGCCACGCGGCTGACGTAGAGCGCGATATCGGGCCCCAGCCCGAGCGCGCGGAAGTCGGGCTCGACCGTGGCGTCCCCCGCGAGCGCGATCAGGCCGACCCGAGCACGGCTGCCCGCGCCGGCGTCGAACTCGCACGCTACATCGACCGGCCGCGTGCGCGGCAACGTCGTCGCTTCGGCCATGGCACGCTCCCTGGCAGTTCCGGCAGGACTCGGTCGCATCGGCCCGCCGGCTCGGCAAATGTTGCCCGATCGGCATTCGTGCGGCAAGGGGGAACTCAAGAATTTCAACCACTTGCGTATGGCGTGGGAATTGCAGAGCGACCTCGCCACGACGGGAGGGACGGGTTTCATGAGCGTCGTCTCATTGCTGCGCGGCGCCGGCGCGGCCAGCGCCGACGGCATCTTGGGCAGCGATCTCAGCCTCTACGAGGCCGGCGGGTCCCTGCCGGCCGACCTGCGCGGACTCTTGGAGCGCGCGCGTGCCATGGCGACCGAGGCCAAGCGGCGCCTCGCCCGGCAGGAGGAGCGCATCCACGAGCTCGAGGCGCTGTCGATGACCGACGAGCTGACCGGCCTGTTCAATCGGCGCGGGTTCCTCGTCATGCTCGACCGCGCTATCCGGGCCGCGGCGCGCGAACGTTGCGCGGGGGTCGTCGGCTACCTCGATCTCGACGAGTTCAAGGCGATCAACGACCGCCATGGGCACGATGCCGGCGACGAAGCCCTGCGCCGGGTGGCGGACGAGCTGCGGGCGCAGGTCCGCCCCGACGACGCGGTGGCGCGGCTCGGCGGCGACGAGTTCGCCATCCTCTTGACCCGGACGGCGGCGCCGGACGGGTACCGGCGCCTGCGCGCCATCGAGCGGCGGATCGACGCGACCGCGCTCGATCACGACGGCCGGCGCATCGAGCTTCGCGGCAGCGTCGGTGTCGCCACGATCGGTACCCACGACGATCGTCAGCGGGCGCTCGCGCGTGCCGACCGCGCCATGTATCGGCGCAAGATGGCACGGCGGCGTGGCCCAATGGCCGTAGCGGGCCGCTAGACCAGAGTCTCCCCCGCCGGCTGGGGCAGCGTCATCGCCGTCAGGCCGACGCCCGAGGCGAACAGGTCGAGCGCCGGAACGCGCACCACCTCGCGCTCGGCGAACGCCGACTTGATGACCTGCGCGGCCTGGTCGTCGACCGCGTCCTCGAAGGTGGGCACGAACACCGCGCCGTTCGCGACGTGGAGGTTGACGTAGCTCAGCGGCATGCGCCGGCCATCGCGCCGGTGCGCGGTCGGCTGCGGCACGGGCACGATGTCGAACACGCGGCCGCGCGCGTCCGTCGCCTTGCGCAGCCGGTCGATGTTTTCGGTGAGCATCGGATAGTTGACGTCGTTGCGGTCGTTGGTCGCGAGCGCGAGCACGACCCCGGGCCGGGCCAACGCGGCGATCAGGGTCACGTGACCGCGCGTCGTGTCGTTCTCGAGCCCGCCGGCGAGCCAGACGACCCGATGGACCCCGAGCTGCTCGGCCAGGACCGCCTCGACCGCCTTGCGATCCCGCCCGCCGTTGCGCCGCTCGTCGAGCAGGACCGATTCGGTCGTGATCAACGTGCCCTCGCCGTCGATCAGGACGGCGCCGCCCTCGAGCACCATGGGCGCGGCATAGCGGCGCATGCCGAGCTCGCCGAGCAGTCGCTCGGCGAACACCCGGTCGCGGGCCGGATCGGCATAGAGCCCGCCGTAGCCGTCGTAGTCCCAATCGGTGCCGGCGACGCCGCCCTTGCCGTCGACGACGAACAGAGGCCCGCTGTCGCGCACGAACGAATCGTCGAGCGGCATGGGCATCACGGCGACGCCGCTGCCGCAGGCGAGCGAGGCCCCAGCGACGAGCGGCGGGTCGGCGAGCATGGTCACCGGCTCGAACCGGGCGATGGCGCGCGCAGCCTGGGCGATCGCCTGGCGCGCGAGATCCAGCTCCTCGGCGCCGCCCCAGCTGTCCTCGCGGCACGGCCACGCCATCCAGCAGCGCGCGTGTTCGGCCCACGCCGGCGGCATGGCGAGCCCGTCCTGCGCGGGCGTGCGCGTCGTTGTCATGGCTCCATGTCGCCCCGTCGTCGCGTCGAGCTTGCCGAGCCCCGTCGAGAGGGTCAAGCCCGCCCGTAGAGCGTTTGACTCGCCCGGACAAAGACCTTAGACACCGCGTGGCCCGCGCATTCGGGGGCCTTCCGAGGTTCGAGGTCGTCATGGCCGGAAAGATCGAGCGCCGCCTCGCCGAGCTTGGCGTCACGCTGCCCGCCGCGGCCGCGCCGGTCGCGAACTACGTGCCCTGGGTCGTGACCGGGAACCTCGTGTTCGTCTCCGGCCAGGTCACGCTGGTGGACGGCAAGCCCCAGTTCATCGGCCAGCTCGGAAAGGAGTTCGGGATCGAGGACGGCGCCAAGGCCGCGCGGCTGTGCGCGATCAATATCCTGGCCCAGGTCAAGGCGGCGTGTGGCGATCTGGATCGCGTCGCCCGCTGCGTCAAGCTGACCGGCTTCGTCAACGCGACGCCCGATTTCAGGGATCACCCGAAGGTCGTCAACGGCGCGTCCGATCTCATGGTCGAGGTGTTCGGCGACGCGGGACGGCACGCGCGCGCGGCCGTCGGCGTCGCCAGCCTGCCGCTCGGCGTCGCGGTCGAGGTCGACGCGGTCTTCGCGCTCGCCTGAGCATCGCGGTGAACGGCGGAGACGCCCTGGTCGCCACGCTCGCCGCCCACGGCGTCGAGACCGCGTTCTGCGTGCCCGGCGAGAGCTATCTCGCCGTGCTCGAGGCGTTGCGGCAGAACGCCAACCGCATCCGCCTGGTGGTCACGCGCCACGAATCGGGCGCGAGCTACGCCGCGTGCGGCTACGCCCGCATCGGGCGGCGGCCCGGCGTCGCGCTCGTCACGCGCGGCCCGGGCGCGACCAACGCCGCGATCGGCATTCACTGCGCGATGCAGGACTCGCTGCCTGTGGTTCTGTTCGTCGGCCAGGTGCCGACCGCCGAGCGCGACCGCGAGTCATTCCAGGAGATCGACTACCGCGCCATGTTCGGCCCGATGACCAAGGCCGTGTTCGAGCCGAGCGCGCCCGACCAGGTCGCGGGCGTCACCGCGCGCGCGCTCAGGATCGCTGCGGCGGGCCGCCCCGGTCCGGTCGTCGTCGCCCTGCCCGAGGACGTGACCGAGGGCGACGCCGGCGACGCGGCGATCCCCGAGGTCAAGCCAAGGCCGACGGCCGGTCCGACGCCCGAAGCGATCGCCGAGGCCGCTCGGGTGATCGCCTCGGCGCGCTGCCCGTTGGTCGTCGCCGGCGAGCTCGTCGGCGCCGAGGCGGCGCACGACGCTCTCGTTCGCTTCGCCGAGGCGAGCGGCGTCGGCGTCGTGGCGGCGTTCCGCTGCCAGGACTCCTTCCCCAACGGTCACGAGGCGTACCTCGGTCACTTCGGCATCGGCCGACCGCCCTACCAGAAGGCGCTGTGGGACGCGTGTGACGTGCTGATCGTGGCCGGCAACCGGCTCGACGCGATCACCACCGAAGACTACAGGCTGCCGCGCGACGACCAGCGCCTGATCGCGGTCCACCCCGAGCCGTTCGTCCACGCCCGCGGCCGGGCGCCCGAGATCGCCATCGCGGCGGACGTGGCGCCGAGCCTCGCCGCGCTCGGCGCCGCCGTCGCCGCGCCGACCGCCGAGCGGCTGGCGTGGCGATCGCGCATGCGCGCCGAGTTTCTCGCCTTCAGCGACGCCAAGCCGCGCGCCATGGGGCGCGTCGACATGGCGGCGGTCATGAAGGAGTTCGTCAAGCGCGTCGGTCCTGACCGGGTCATCGTCAACGATGCCGGCAACTTCTCGGGCTGGGTCCATCGCTACGTGCCCTATCCGGGGGCCGGCACGCAGGCCGGGCCGATGACCGGCTCGATGGGCTACGCCGTGCCGGCCGCGCTCGGCGCCAAGCTCGCGCGGCCCTCGGCCGAGGTCGTCGCCTTCGTCGGCGACGGCGGCTTCGGCATGACCGGCCAGGAGCTGGCGACGGCCGTTCAGGAGGGCGTCAATCTGACCGTGATCGTCGGCGACAACGCGGCCTACGGCACGATCCTGGCGCACCAGCACCGCTACGCCGGCAAGGGCCGCTATCACGGGGTCAAGCTGCGCAGCCCGGACTTCGCCGGTCTGGCGCGCGCTTACGGCGCCGCCGCGTGGCGCGTCGAGCGGACCGAGGAGTTCGCGCCGGCGCTGGCCGAGGCGCGCGCCCACGACGGCGTCGGCGTCATCCACATCGTGCTCGACGAGCGCGACATCTCGGCGTTCGGATCGCTCGATGTCTGACGGCCGGGGGCTTCGCGATCCCGGCTGCGCCGCGCCATCGGCTATGCTGGGCCGAAGGCAGCGCGAAGAGGAACCCTTGGGCGACACGGCACGCGACATCCTGTCAGCCCGCGTCGTCGGCTCCATCCACGACGTGTCGGCAACCGCTTGGGACGCCTGCGCCGGCACCGCGAATCCGTTCGTCGGCCACGCGTTCCTCGCCGCGCTCGAGGATTCCCGCAGCGTCTCGGGCCGCGCCGGCTGGGCGCCGCGGCACGTCCTGCTCGAGGATCGCTCGGGCGCGCTCGTCGCCGCGGCGGCGATGTACGTCAAGTCGCACTCCCAGGGAGAGTACGTGTTCGATCACGGCTGGGCCGACGCGTTCGAGCGCGCCGGGGGCGACTATTACCCGAAGCTCCAGGTCGCCGTGCCGTTCACGCCGGTGCCGGGCCCCCGGCTCCTGGTCCGCCCCGGGCCCGACGAGGCCACGCTGCGCCGAGCACTCCTCCAGGCGCTGATCCAGGTCGCGGGGCAATCCGGTGTCTCCTCGCTGCACGTGACCTTCGCGGACCAGCCCGACCGCCAGGCGATGAGCGAGGCGGGGCTGCTGATCAGGGAGGGCTATCAGTTCCGCTGGGAGAACGCCGGCTACGGCTCGTTCGACGACTTCCTCGGCGCGCTGCGCTCGGCCAAGCGCAAGCAGATCCGGCGCGAGCGGCGCGCGGTCGCCTCGAGCGGAGTCGACATCCGCGTGCTGACCGGCGCGGACCTGAAGCCCCGGCACTGGGACGCGTTCTTCGCGTTCTACATGGACACCGGCGGCCGCAAGTGGGGCCGGCCTTACCTCAAGCGCGAGTTCTTCGAGATCATCGGCGCGACGATGGCCGAGCGCATCGCGCTGGTCCTGTGCCGCCGCGACGGGCACCCCGTCGCCGGGGCGCTCAACTTCATCGGCGAAGCCGCGCTGTTCGGGCGCAACTGGGGCAGCGTCGAGGACCATCGGTTCCTGCACTTCGAGGCGTGCTACTACCAGGCCATCGAGTTCGCGATCGCACGCGGGCTCGAGCGCGTCGAGGCCGGCGCCCAGGGCGAGCACAAGCTGGCCCGCGGCTACCGGCCGA
>JBBDQV010000107.1:0-6111 GCA_040905845.1 Alphaproteobacteria bacterium
GCAGGCGCGACCCTGGTACTTCGTGCTGCCGCGCATCGGGCGCGCCGTCGCCGTCATCCCCGAGACCGGCGAGGTCAACTGGCGCGCGACGAGCTGGGTCGAGGACGTGCGCACCTGGCCGAGCCCGAGGCCCGAGAACGAAGGTCTCGACCTGCTCGCCGGCGCGCTTCTTGGCGTGCGCCCGCGGTTCGGCCTGTTCGTCGCCGAGCTCGGTCCGGAGACCCGGCTCGGCATGCCGGTAGGCGACCTCCTGCGGCTGAAGCGCATGGCCCGGCCCATGGCGATGGTCGACGGCTCCGTCGTGCTGCGCCGCGTGCGCCACGTCAAGTCGCCCGCCGAGGTCGCCCGCATCCGTCGCGCCTGCGCCATCGCCGGCCGGGCATTCGATGCCCTTCCGGGCCTGGTCCGGCCCGGCGACACCGAGAAGGACGTGGTGCGCAGGTTCCAGGCCGCGATGCTGCTCGACGGCGCCGACAAGACGCCCTACACCGCGATCGGCTCGGGCCGTGGCGGCTATGCGAGCATCATCATGGGACCGACGAACCGCCGCATCGCCAAGGGCGACATTCTGCTGATCGACACCGGCGCCCGCTACGACGGCTACTTCTGCGACTTCGACCGCAACGTCGCGATCGGCCGGCCGCCAGGCCGCGATGTCCAGCGCGTGCACGACCTGTTGTGGCGCGCGACGGAATCCGGGATCGGCGCGGCGCGCCCGGGCGCCACCGCCGAGGACGTGTTTTTCGCCCAGGCGCGCGTGCTCGATCAGGCCGGCATTGTGCTCGGCAACGTCGGGCGCTTCGGCCACGGACTCGGCAAGGTCCTGACCGAGCCGCCGTCGAACAAGCCGGGCGACCGCACGCGGCTCGAGTCCGGCGTCGTGCTGACCATCGAGCCGAGCGCGCTCTACGCCCGGGGCAAGATCCTGGTCCACGAGGAGAACGTGGTGATCACCGAGGACGGCTGCGAACTGCTGTCGCGCCGCGCGCCGCGCACCATGCCCGTGGCGCCCTGGTAGGCGATGATGACGACCGGCGTGTCCATCGTTCGCGGCGGGCGCGTGCTCGACGCGCGCACGCGCGAGACCCCGTTCGCGGACGTCCTGATCACGGGCGAGGCGATCCGCGAGGTCGGCCCGCCCGGACTGGCCGCGCCCGAGGGCGCGGCCGTGATCGACGCGACGGGCCGGCTGCTGATCCCCGGCCTGGTCAACGCCCACACCCACGGCCACGGCAGCCTGGGCAAGGGGCGCGGCGACCGTTGGTCGCTCGAGCTGCTGCTCAACGCGGGTCCGTGGATCGGCGGTGGGCGGACCCACGACGACCGTCGGGTCGCGACGCTCCTCAACGCCGCCGAGATGGTGCGGCGCGGCACGACCGCCGCCTACGACCTGACCTGGGAACTGCCGGCGCCGACCGAGGACGGGCTTGCCGCCGTCGCCGAGGCCTACGCCGCCATCGGCATGCGCGCCGTGGTCGCGCCGATGGTGGCGGACCGGACGCTCTACCAGGCCGTGCCGGGCTTGCGCGACGCGCTGCCCGACGAACTCGGGCGCGCCGTCGACGGACTCGCCCTGCCGCCCTACGAGGGAGCACTCGCCGCGTGCCGGGCGGCGGCGCGCGGCTGGCGGCACGGAGCGCGGGGGATCGACTTCGCGCTGGCGCCGACCATCCCGCTCCACTGCTCGGACCCGTTCCTCGAGGCGTGTCGCGGGCTCGCCGATGAGCACGGGCTCGCGGTCCACACCCACCTCGCCGAATCGAAGATCCAGGCGCTCGCCGGCGCCGAGGCCTACGGCCGCACGATCCTCGCCCATCTCGATCGCCTTGGGTTGGTCGGCCCGCGCTTCACGGGCGCTCATGCCGTGTGGCTCGACGATGACGACATCGGCCTGATGGCGGCGCGCGGCGCCGGCGTGGCCCACAATCCGGCCAGCAACCTTCGGCTCGGCTCGGGCATCGCGCCGGCGCGCCGTCTGCGCGATGCCGGCGTCACCGTCGGCATCGGCACCGACGGATCGAATTCCTCCGACAACCAGAACATGTTTGAGGCGATGCGCGCGGCCTCGTTCGTCTCGCGCGTGGCGAGCCACGATCCGGACGACTGGCTCGCCACCGACGAAGTCGTGACCATGGCGACCGAGGGAGGCGCGCGGCTGATCGGGCTCGACGGCCGCCTCGGGCGCATCGCGCCGGGCTACCTCGCCGACATGGCGTTCCTCGACCTGGCCGAGCTCGCCTACGTGCCGCTCAACGATGCGGTCAACCAGCTCATTCACGCCGACGATGGCGCCAGCGTCGAATCGGTCATGGTCGGGGGCCGCATGATCTACGAGCGGCGGCGGTTCGCCACCCTCGATATCGACAAGCTGCGCCGCGACGCGGAGGCGGTGATCGAGCGGCTCAACGGCGTCACCGCGGAGGCGCGCTCGCTCGCGCGAAGGCTCGAGCCGATCGTAGCCAAGTACTGCGCCTGCTTCGCGCGCCGGCCCTATCCGGCCAAACGCATGGTCGAGGGAAGCTAGGCTCGCGCGGTTGGGGAGGGAGGCTCGCCATGGCCAGGGACGGATTCAAGGTCTTCGACAGCGACCTGCACGTCATGGAGCCGGTCGATCTGTGGCGACGCCACATCGCGCCGCGTTACCGGGACCAGGCGCCGGTCGGGACGAACGGCTACTTCCTCGACGGCAACCTCGCTCACGAAGGCCGCATCATCTCGCCATCCGGCCTGTCCTACGAGCATGACGCGCACCACCTCGACACCGGAACGCGCCACGGGCGTCTCGACCTCATGCGGGCCTACGACCGTCGCGGCTGGGGCCCCGATGTCCAACTCGAGGCGATGGACCGCGAGGGAATCGACGTCGCCGTGCTGTTCCCGACGCGCGGGCTGATGGCCTGCGCCAAGGAGTACGCCGACGACGGCCTCGCCGCCGCCATTGCCCGCGCCTACAACGATTGGCTCGCCGAGTTCCGCGCCGCCGATCCCGATCGGCTGCTCGGCGCCGCGCTGCTCGCGCCACAAGATGTCGCAGGCGCCGCCGCGGAGGCGCGCCGCGCCAGGCGCGAGCTCGGGTTTCCCGCCGTGTTCATCCGCCCGAACCCGGTCAGAGGGCGCAATTGGAACGACCCAGTTTATGACCCGTTGTGGTCCGTCTGCGAGGCGGAGGGTCTGCTCGTCGGGTTCCACGAGGGTTTCGGCGCCCTGCTGCCGACGGCCGTGGCCGAGCGATTCGACGGCCGGCACGAGGACGTCTGGATGACCGCCCACGCCGCGGCGCACCCCGTCGAGATGATCTATGCCTCGCTCGCGATGATCTGCGGCGGGGTTCTCGAGCGGTTCCCCGGGCTGCGGGTCGCGTTCCTCGAGGCGAATTGCAGCTGGATTCCGTATTGGCTGTGGCGTCTCGACGAGCACTACGAGAAAGCTTCGGCGGCGACGCGCCGCCGGTTGCCGATGCGCCCGAGCGAGTACTTCGCGCGTCAGTGTTTCGCCTCGATCGAGGCGGACGAGACGACCGCCGCGCCCGTGGTCGAGCGGATCGTGGACAACGTCGTGTTCTCGACGGATTTTCCCCACGGCGACAGCGCGTTTCCCAACGCGGTCGCGACCTTCCTCGCTCAGCCCTTGGCACCCGAGACCAAGCGCAAGATTCTGTGGGACAACACCGCCCGCATGTACGGGCTCGCTCCAGGAACCTAATCGTCTCCCACGGCCGCGACGCGGAGCCGCGCCAGCGCGTCCTCGACGTGGCGCGAGAAGACGCGCTCGGCCGCGCGCTGGCCGTCGAGCGGGATCTCAGGCGCCATCGGACCTTCGATTCGTGGGCCGCTGAACGCGGCGATCGCCACCGCCCAGGGGCGGCGCACCGAATCGGCGACCGCGGTCGCCTCGTAGCCGCTGTGCACCATGCAGTCGGCGCACTTCTCGTAGTTGCCGGTGCCGTACGCGTCCCAGTCGGTCTCGTCCATCAGCTCGCGAAAGCTGCGCGCGTAGCCCTCGCCCAGCAGGTAGCACGGGCGCTGCCAGCCGAACACGTTGCGCGTCGGGTTGCCCCACGGCGTGCAGCGATAGCTTTGGTTGCCGGCCAGGAAATCGAGAAACAGCGGCGACTGGGCGAAGCGCCAGCGTTTGGCCCGGCCGCCTTTGGCGAAAATGGCGCGGAACAGCTCCTTGGTCCGACGCCGATTGAGGAAGTGCGCCTGATCGGGCGCCCGCTCGTAGGCGTAGCCCGGCGAGATCGTGATGCCGTCGACGCCGACCTCCATGGCCTCGTCGAAGAAGCCAGCCACGCGCTCGGGGTCGGCGGTCGAGAACAGCGTGCCGTTGATGTTGACCCGGAACCCCTTCGCCTTGGCAGCGCGGATAGCCGCCACGGCGCGGTCATGGACGCCCTCCTGGCACACCGAGCGGTCGTGGTCTTGGCGGTCGCCGTCGAGATGCACCGACCACGTGAACCACGGGCTCGGTCGGAAACGATCGAGCTTCTTCTCCATGAGGAGCGCGTTGGTGCACAGATAGACGTAGAGCCTCTGAGCGATCAAGCCTTCGACGATCGCCTCGATCTCCTTGTGCAGCAAGGGCTCGCCGCCGGCGATGGAGACCACCGGGGCGCCGCATTCGCGCGCGGCATCGAGGCAGTCGGCGACCGACAGGCGTTGGTTGAGGATCGCGTCGGGATAGTCGATCTTGCCGCAGCCGGCGCACGCTAGGTTGCAGCGGAACAGGGGCTCGAGCATGAGCACGAGCGGATAGCGCCGGCGGCCCTTGAGGTGCTGGGCCAGCACGTAGGCGCCGACGCGAATCTGCTGGGACAGGGGGACGGCCATGATCTCGCCACGCTCCGCCGTAAGGATCGGTGTACCTGTTATCTTGCCCCGTCGCTCGGCGCAACCGGGCCCCGATCCGCCATCGATCGAGAAACCCTTTATGGATTACGCCTTTAGAGCCATCGTGGTGGGCCTCGCGTTGATCGCGGGCGTCGCGCACGCGGCGCCGCCGGGGCCGCGCGACGTGGTCGAGCGACTTTACCAGACGCTCGGCGAGGTCGTGCGCGAGGCCGACACGCTCGGCTACGAGGGCCGGTTCCAGAGGCTCGCGCCGGTGCTTGCCGAGGTCTATGACTTCCCGATGATGACGCGCCTCGCCGCCGGCCCGGCCTGGGGCGAGGCGAGCGAAGAGCAGCGCCTGGAGTTGATCACGGCGTTCCGGGCCATGTCGATCGCGACCTACGCCCGTCGTTTCGATGGCGGCGCCGTCCGGTACGAGGTTCTCGACGACCGCGAGTTCGGCCCCGGCGACGTGGTCGTGCGAACCAGGCTCGTGCCCAGTGACGGCGAATCGGTCGCGCTCGACTACCGGCTGCGCGAGTCCGAAGTTGGCTGGCGCATCGTCGACGTCTACTTGACCGGGACGATCAGCGAGCTCGCGACCCGGCGCTCGGAATTCGCCGCGATCGCCCGCGACCAGGGAATCGACGGCCTGATCCGCGCGCTCGAGGCGAAGGCCGCACCCTGATCAGCGGCGCCGCGCCGCGAGCAACGCCGGCAGCACGATCAGATTGCTCGCGATCAGGTTCGCAACCGCGAGCAGCAGCAGCGTGCCCATCGCCGCCGTCCCCGGATGGCCCGACAGCGCGAGCGTGCCGAACGCGGCGGCCGTGGTGAGCGCGCTGAACAGGACCGCGCGCGCCGTGGGCGTCTGCAGCACGCCCTCGTCGCCCCGGCGCCAGCCGATGACCAAATAGATCGGGAACGACACGCCGATCCCGAGCAGCAGCGGGAGCCCGATGATGTTGGCGAAGTTGATCGGCAGGCCGAGCGCTACCGACGCGGCGAAGGTCATGATCGCGGCGAGCGCGAGGGGCGCCAGGACGATCGCGATATCGAGCGCTCGGCGCAAGAACAGGCCCAGGATGACCACGATGGCGCCGAGCGCGAGTGCCGAGGCCGTGACGAAGGCCTCGACGACGACCTCGCCCGAGGCGACCACCGCGGCGGCCATGCCCGTGGCATGGGGCGCGACGCCCTTGACCGCTTCGACGAAGCCGACCAGCTCGGCACTGCCGGGGTCGGACGCGGCGGGCAGGACGACCAGGCGGGTCGCGCCGTC
>JBBDQV010000108.1:0-6093 GCA_040905845.1 Alphaproteobacteria bacterium
GGCGCGCCTACCCGCGTGGCGGCGGGCGGCAACCGCCGCCACGGGGTGAGGGTGGCCGCGGCCGCCAGTCGAAGCCGATGAGGGTGCAGCCGGTCGTCGTCCACGAGTTGTGGTGGGTGCCAGGCGCGTAGGACACGGCGTCGCCCGCGCGAAAGACGGTGCCGTCGCTATCGACGAGCGCGCCGTCGAGGACCAGGAAGTCCTCGAAGCCCGCGTGATCGTGGGGGATGGTGACGGCACCGGGGTCCATGCGCATCAAGTAGCAGCCCTCGGCCGTCGCCTTGTCGTAGGACAGGTAGAGCGCCGCCATGTCGGGCTGCACCGGCCCTTCCATGTCGTAGGGGCCGAGCTCCGCCTCGCCGGTCCTGACGATGCGTCGCCGTGTCTCGTCCGTCATCGCGCGACCTTCGGTTCCATCGCCCCCAATGTAACCCAAGTACGACGCATCGGGCTCAGGTTCCGGCGCTCGCGGCTTCGCCGCGGTGCGGCAGGGCGATGTACTCGACCGACCGCATTTCCGCGAGGCGCGACGCGGTGCGGGCGAACTCGAAGCTGCCGTCGCCTTCGGTATAGAGCGCTTCGGGCGCGGCCTCGGCCGTGCACAGGAGCTTCACCTTGTGCTCGTAGAGCACGTCGATGAGCGTGATGAAGCGGCGCGCCGCGTCGCGGCGTTCGGCCGAGAGCGTCGGCACCCGGTCGAGCACCAGCGTGTGGAACGCGTTCGCGATCGCGAGGTAGTCGGCGGGCCCCAGAGGCTGGTCGCACAGCTCCTCGAAGCTCGCGCGCGCGACGCCGCGCGAGGCACGGGGCACGACCACGCTCCGCCCCTGGACCTCGAGCGTCGCCGGCGTGGCGGGCTCGTCGCCGATCAAATGGCGGAAGTCGGCGTCGAGCCGTGCTTCGGCCGCGCCGTCGATCGGCGTCAGGTAGACCGGCTCGTGGGTGAGGAACGCCGTGCGGTAGTCGAGCGGTCCGTCGAGGTGCAGCACGTCGAGCCTGTCCTTCAGGAGCTCGATGAACGGCAGGAAGAGCTGGCGGTTCAACCCGTCCTTGTAGAGATCGTCCGGCGGACGGTTCGACGTCGCGACGACCACGACGCCCGATTCGAACAGGCGCGTGAACAAGCGGCCCAGCACCATGGCGTCGGCGATGTCGGAGACCTGGAACTCGTCGAAGCAGAGCAGCCAGGCCTCGGCGGCGAAGCGGCGGGCCACCGGCGGGATCGCGTCGCGCGTGTGGCTGCCGGGGTTCTCGTCCTTGCGGTAGTGGTGGATGCGCCCGTGCACCTCCTGCATGAAGGCGTGGAAGTGGACGCGGCGCTTGGCCTCGACCGGCGCGTGGTCGAAGAAGAGGTCCATCAGGAACGACTTGCCGCGCCCCACCCCGCCGAACACGTAGAGCCCCTGGGGCGGCTCGGCGCGGCGGGTCAGCGCGAGCCAGCGCCGCACGCCGTGGCCGTGGGGCGGGGAGTAGCCGTGCAGGCGGCGCGCGAGCAGCTCGAACTTCTCGACCGCGAGCTCCTGGGCCGGATCGCGTTCGATCGCGCTATCGGCGATCAGCGCGCGATAGGCCGCGATCGGAGCCGTGGTCGCCATGCGGGCGGGATTCCGGTGCCGTCAGGCGCGTTGGCGTCGGGCTCTCGACACCGGGCTCGCCTTGCCGGCGCGCGGCCATTCCGCGGCCACCGTCGCGATGAATCGGCCGACGCAGGCGTCGCGATACGCCTCGAGCTCGCGCACGCTGCGGCCCGCCGCCTCGCGCCTGGTGCCTTCGATCAGGGCGCGCTTGACCTTCGGCGTCATGCGCGTCGGCTTCAGGTTGGCCCACTTGCCGACGCGCTCGCCGAATTTGGCGAGCGTCGCGGTCATGCCGCCCTCGCCGCCGGTCAGGTGGTAGGTCAGGCACGGCCCCATCGCGGCCCAGCGCAGGCCCGGCCCCGCGGCGATGGCGACGTCGATCTCCTCGGGTGTCGCCACGCCGGTCGCGATGAGATGCACGCACTCGGCCCACACCGCGTCCTGGATGCGGTTGGCGAGGAACCCCGGCACCTCCTTGCTGAGGCGCAGCGGGACCTTGCCGAGCGCGGCGTAGAACGCCATCGCCCAGTCGAGCACCTCCGGCGCGGTCTTCTTGCCGCCCAGGATCTCGACCAGCGGGATCAGGTAGGGCGGGTTGAACGGGTGCGCGACCAGGAACCGCTCGGGCCGCTTCATCCGGCGCGCGAGCCGCGAGGGCAACAGCCCGGACGTGCTCGACGCGATGACGGCATCCGCGGGCGCAAACTCGTCGAGCGTGCCAAGCAGTTTGATCTTGAGCGCCTCGTCCTCGATGGCATTCTCCTGGACGAACTGGGCCCGCGCGACCGCTTCGGCGGGCGTTCCCACGAAGCTGAGCCTGTTCGGCCGCCGACCCTTGGCGAGCCCCAAGGCCACCAGCTTGGGCCAGATCTTGTCGAGCTGGGCTTCGAGCTTCGCCGCCGCGTTCGGCGCCGGGTCCCACGCCGTGACCTCGATGCCGTGCGCGAGAAACAGCGCGACCCATGCCGATCCGATGGTGCCGGTGCCGATGACGGCGGCGCGGCGAACCTTGTCCGGTGCCGGACGCGGCATGATGTTTCCTCCCTCGGTTGCGCGCCGCAATCTAAAGCGTGTTCCGATTGGGTGGAACACCCCCCACCCTGTCCCTCTCCCACAAGGGGGGAGGGAACGCGCGGCGTCACGACCTCGCCCCCTCCCCCTCGATAGGGGAGGGTCGGGGTCGGGGTGAATGCTCAATTCTCAACCCAACGATATCTGCTCTAGGCGCAAAGCCGCGCGCGCGACAACGGAACATGCCGTCACGGCACCGCGACCAGGCGGCCCGAACCGTCTTCCTCGGGCCGGACCTCGAGCCTGCGGTCGTGGTACTGGGTCAGCGTCGCGCGATGACCGATGCTGACCAGGGTCGTCGCCGGCAGCCGTTCGCGCAGCAGCCGATAGAGCCGGTCCTCGGTCGCGTGGTCGAGCGACGAGGTCGCCTCGTCGAGGAACAGCCAGTCGGGCTTGATCACCAGCGCGCGCGCGAAGGCAATGCGCTGCTGCTCGCCGGGCGAGAGCTGGAGCGACCAGTTCTGCGCCTCGTCGAGCCGGGCGCGGAATTGGTCGAGGCCGCACGCGTCCATGACTTCGGTCAATGCCGCGTCATCGGTCCCCGCCGGCTTGGCCGGATAGCAGATGACCTCGCGCAGCGTGCCGATCGGCAGGTAGGGCTTCTGCGGCAGGAACAGGACGCGCGCGTCCTTGGGGAAGTGGATCGCGCCCTCGCCGTAGGGCCAAATGCCCGCGAGCGTGCGAAAGAGCGTGCTCTTGCCCACGCCGCTCGCCCCCGTGACGAGCACGCTCTGGCCGGGCTCGACCGTCTCGCGTGCCTCCTCGATCAGGGTTCGTCCCGACGGCAACGCGACCCGCACATCGTCGAGCGTCAGGTCGCCGCCCTCCGACGGACGCACCTTCGCGCCGCCCGTCACGCCGCGCGCGCGCGCGAGAGCTGCCTGGAATCCGGCGAGCCGATCGACGGTTGCCTTCCACTCGGCCAAGTCCCTGTAGTTATCGACGAACCAGCTCAGTGCGTCTTGAACCCTGCCGAACGCGTTGGCCGTCTGCAGCAGTATGCCGATCTGGGCCGCGGAATCCGTGAAATAGCGGGGCGCCGCGACGACAAAGGGAAAGATGACCGCGAGCTGCCCATAGACGTTGGTCAGCGCGATGACCAGCTTCTGGCGCTGCATGACCGCCCAGAGAACGGCGAAGAGATCCGCGAACCGCTGGCGCAATCCGCGGTTCTCGTCGGCTTCGCCGCCGTAAAGTGCGATGCCATCGGCATTCTCGCGGAACCGGACCAGCGAATAGCGGAAGTCCGCCTCGCGCCGCTGCTGCTCGAAGTTGAGCTTGGCCAGCGGCCGGCCGACCTGGTGAGTGAGCCAGGTGCCGACGATCGCATAGAGGAGCGCGGCCCACATCATGAAGCCGGGGACCGCGATATCGACGCCAAGGACGACGAACGACGAGATGTCGCGCGACAGGCCCCACAGAATCGCCATGAACGAGACGAGCGTCACGACCTGGCGCATGAAGTCGAGGGTGAACAGCATGGTCCAGAAGACGAAATACCTGAGGTCGTCGGCGATGCGCTGGTCCGGGTTGTCGGTGCCCGGATCGGTGAGCTGCATGCGGTAGTAGACCCGGTCGGCGAGCCACTGATCGAGGTAGCGATGGGTCAGCCAGCGGCGCCAGCGGATCTGGAGCATGCGGTTGAGGTAGAAGGCATAGATCGCCATGGCGATATGGATCGCCGCGAGCAGCAGAAAGCGCAGGAGCTGGTGGTAGTACGCGTCCTCGGCGCGATCCTGGAGTGCGTTGTAGAACAGGTTGTACCACTCGTTGAACAGTACGCTGATGTAGACGAGCCCCAGATTGAGCGCGACGACGAGCACGAGCAGGGCGCGCGCCGACCAGCGCTCCTCGGAGAACCAGTAGGGCCAGGTCAGGCTCCAGACGTCGCGCAGGAACTTCGTCAAGGCACGCATGGATCATGTCTCCGTGGAGCGAGGGCGGGGGCGGCCCGCGAGCCGGTCGCGCTCGGTCGCGAGCGCCGCCGCCATGAAGTCGACGAAGGCGCGCACCCGCGCCGTCGTCTTGAGGTCCTCGTGGGTCAGGAGCCACAGCTCCGTGTCGAAGCCGTCGAGCGGATCGCCGAGGCGGACGAGCCCCGGGCGCGGATCGGCCAAGGGGCACGGCAGGACGGTCAGGCCGAGCCCAGCCTCGGCGAGCGCGGCAAGGGTCGCGAACGCATTGGCCTTGAGCACGATCCGCTCGGCTGGAACGTGCTGGCGGAACCAGCGCGCGACCATGGTGTTGGCCAGGCTGTCGTCGGGCGCCAGCCAGGCATGGTCGGCGACGGCGACGGCGGGTGCTCCGTCAACGTGAGCGCTCCCACCGTAGATGGCGTGGCCGACGAGGCCGATGCGTCGGCCGATCAGCGCCTCGGGCGGATCGTTGGTCGCGCGCAGGGCGACGTCCGCCTCGCGCCGTGACAGGCTCGCGAACGAGGCCGAGATCACGACCTCGAGCGCGATGCCCGGATGCGCGGCGCGGAACGCGGCCAGGTGGCGCGGCAGCACGATGTTCGCCAGCGTGTCGACCGTGGCGAAGCGGAGCGTGCCGGTGAGCCGAAGGTCGCGCCCCGCGACGCGCCTGAGCGCCGCGGCCACGTCGTCCTCGATCCGCGCCGCGGTTTCCGCCAGTTCCTGCCCGGCGGCGGTCGGCACATAAGCGCCGGCGAGCCGTTCGAACAAGCGCACGCCCAGTCGCTGCTCGGCCGCGCCAAGCCGACGGAACACGGTTGCGTGGTGCACGCCGAGCGCGCGCGCGGCACCGGAGAGCGAGCCCGCGCGCGCCACGGCGGCCACGAACCGAAGGTCGTCCCATGTCTCCATGTGCATACCTGCAAGCGAGATTTGCGACTCTCTGCAATTGCTGTGCACGAACTCAAACACGAAGTCGAGGGCCATCGCGCGCCAACCGATCCTTACAGGAGCACACCATGATCGACACTCGTACGGCCCCTTACGCGGCCCTGGTCCTGCGCCTCGGGCTCGGCACCATGTACCTCGCGCACAGCCTGGTGCTGAAGCTCATCGTCTTCACATTGCCGGGAACGGCCGAGTTCTTCGCCAGCGTCGGTCTTCCAGCCGCATCGGCGTACCTCGTGTTCGCGGCCGAGGCCGTGGGCGGGCTCTTGCTCGTCCTCGGCATCGCGACCCGCTGGGTCGCGCTCGGGTTGATCCCCGTGCTCTCCGGCGCCACCTGGGTCCACGCCGGCAACGGCTGGGTGTTCAGCGCGGCCGGCGGCGGCTGGGAATACCCGGTGTTCCTGATCGGCGTGAGCGTGGTCCTGGCTCTGCTGGGCGATGGCGCCCATGCCCTGCGGCTCGGCCGGTTACGGCCCGCGCCGGCGTAAGGGCCGGAACTTATACCGGCGGCCGATGACGATGACCCCTAGCCTCGTGCTTCGAGACGCCGGCTTCGCCGGCTCCTCAGCATGAGGCAAGGGGTT
>JBBDQV010000109.1:0-10417 GCA_040905845.1 Alphaproteobacteria bacterium
CCGGCGGCGGGGCGCCAGGCCCCCGGGTTGCCCGGGGGATCGCCGCGCGCGCCGCCGCCTGCTCCTCGACCCGGTCGAGGAGCGCGAGGAACACGGCCTCGTGGGCGCCGAGCAACGCCTCCATCGCGTCGTAGGGGGCCCGCGCGCCGGGCGCGGGCACCCGGTCGGCGTAGCGGTACGGGATGAAGAACCCGCGCCGCATGAGCCCGAGCGCGGTCAGGAACGCGAAGCGCGCGCCGCGTCCGTTCGACATCGCGATACCCTCAGGGTCTCAGCACCATGCCTTCGCGCGCGACGATCGAGCCGGGCCTGGTACGGCTGAGCGCGACGGCGATGGCATCCATGGCGGTGTCGTCGTGGTTGGGATCGTGGTGGAAGGCGACGAAGGTCTTGACCCTGGCCGTTTCGGCCAGCCGCGCGCCTTCCTGCCAGCTTGAATGGCCCCAGCCGAGGAAGCGGGGAAACTCGGCGTCGGTGTAGGTCGAGTCGTAGATCACGATGTCGGCGCCCTCGATCAGCCCGAGGATCGCCGCGTCGGGTTGGCCCGGCACGTGCTCGGTGTCGGTGACGTAGCAGATGGATCGGCCGTCGAACTCGATCCGATAGCCGGTCGCGCCGTTGGGGTGGCGCAACGGCGCCGTGCGGACGCTGACGCCCGGCCGCGGAGCGAGGCTGTCGCCCGCCGCGAAATCGTGATAGGTCAGCGCGGCCTTGACGTTGCCGGCGTGCACCGGCGCCAGCGGGTCGTCGAGGAAGCGGGCCAGAACGGTCTCGATCCGGTGCGGCGGCTTGAGATGGCCCGCCCAGACGTCGAGCCGATGGCGCGGATCGCTCAGCCGCCGGAAGAATCCCCAGCCGTTGACGTGATCGAGATGGGTGTGGGTGAACAGGACGTCGGCGTCGAGCGACACGTCGGGGAGCGCGCGGTCGAGCAGCCTGAGCCCGGTACCGCCGTCGAGGATCAGGATGCGGCCGTCGCAGCGCACCTCGAGGCAGCTCGTATTGCCGCCGTAGCGCACGGTGTCCGGGCCTGGGCACGGAATGCTGCCGCGCACGCCCCAGAACCGGACGAAGAAATCGGGTCGATGCCCCACCGTCGCTCTCGCCCCCCTGAGCGGCGCAGTCTGCCCGAGGGCGCGGCCCTGTGAAAGCCTCGAAGGACGACGGCACCCGTTGGGAAGGGGTCGGCTTTGGCCTCTCGCTCGGCGTGCTGGCGACGCTCAACCAGTACAAGCTGCCGCCGGTCCTGCAGATCCTGCTCGAGCGCTACGACTACGACAGGGTGCTCGCCGGCGGTTTCATGTCGGTCTACGCGCTGGTCGGGCTGTTGCTCTCGGTCCCCGCCGGCCGGGCGCTCGACCGGTTCGGCTTCCGACTGGTCGAGGCGGCGTGCGCGCTGTTCGCCGCGGGCTCGTTGCTCACCCTGGCGTGGCCAGAGTCGGGCGCTCTCGTGCTGGTAGGGCGCGCGCTGGAAGGGGTCGGCTACACCCTGCTCGCCATCGCCGGTCCGGCGCTCGCCAACCGCTCGGCGGGGCCGGCGCAGGTCGGGTTTGTCGCCGGCATCATGGCGACGTGGGTGCCCGTGGGCCAGCTCGTCGCCAACGGCATCGCGCTGCCCTTCGCCAACGCCGGCAACTGGCAGGCGGTCTGGCTCGCCGCGCTCGCGTTCACGCTCGCCGTGTTCCTCTGGTCACGGCGCATGCGGCGGCGAGGCGTCGGCTTCGCGCCGCCGCCAAATGGCGGCCGGCCCGGCGCGCTCGGCCAGGCCGAGCGCCGCTCGCTCGTGCTCGCGTCCCTGGTCTTCCTGCTCTTCTCGGGCCAGTACATCGGCTTCATGAGCTGGCTCAACCAGTACTTGGTCGCCGCGCAAGGCCTCAGCGCCGCCGGCGCTGTCGGCGCGGCGAGCGTCGCGGCCGGCGCCGTGCTCGTCTTCAATGTTCTGACCGGCGCCGCGTTCCGCGCCGGCCTGCCCCTCGCCCCGGCCTTCGTCGGCTCGCTCGTGATCGAGGCGGCCGCGTGGCTCGCCGTGCCCCATGTCGAGGGCCTGGTCGGACTCGGCGTGCTCGCGCTCTACGGCGTCGCCTGCGGCGTCACGCCGGTCTGCCTGTTCGCCATGCCCGCGCTCATCGTCGGGCGCGAGCGGGTCGGCGCCGGCGCGTTCGGCGTGCTCATGCGCGGTCGCAACGTCGGCGTGCTGGCGGGGCCCTTGCTCGTGCCGCTCCTGCTCGAGCGGCTCGGCGGCTGGGACACGGTCTGGCCGGTGTTCGGCGCGCTCACCCTCGGCGCGGGCCTCGGCGCGGCGTGGCTCGCCACTCACGTCGGGCGCGACGGCGCCGGTCAGGCGTTGAGGCGATAGCCGCCCGGCTCGGTCACAAGAAGCGTCGCCTTCGTAGGATCGGGCTCGATCTTTTGGCGCAGCCGGTAGATGTGGGTCTCGAGGGTGTGGGTCGTCACGCTCGCGTTGTAGCCCCACACCTGGTCGAGCAACACGTCGCGCCCCACCGGCTCGGCCCCGGCGCGCAGCATGAAGCGCAGGATCGCGGTCTCCTTCTCGGTCAGCCGGATCTTGCGGCCCTTGTCGCCGTGGACCAGCAGCTTCTGGCCGGGCCGGAAGCTGTAAGGGCCGATAGCGAAGACCGCGTCCTCGCTCTGCTCATGGGTGCGCAGCTGGGCGCGGATGCGCGCAAGCAGGACACCGAGCTTGAACGGCTTGGTGACGTAGTCGTTGGCGCCTGAGTCGAGCCCCAGGATCGTGTCGGCCTCGCCCTCGGCCGCGGTCAGCATGATGACGGGCATCTTGTGGCCGGCGCGCCTGAGCGCCCTGCACAGCTCGCGCCCATCCATGTCGGGCAGCCCGACGTCGAGCAGGACGAGGTCGAAGCGCCGCGCCTTGGCGAGCTCGAGCGCCGGCGCGGCGGCCTCGGCCTCGCTCACGTTGAACTCCTGGTGCAGCCTGAGCTGCTCGGCGAGCGCGCCGCGCAGGGCCCCGTCGTCGTCCACGAGCAGAATGTCCTTCGTCGTCGGCATCGCCACGTCTCCGTCGCCATTGGCCCCCTGGTCATTGTGACCGATCGGGCGCGCCCAGGCCACCGGGTCGGCGGGAAAGCGGTTGACCCGGTGCCGGGCGGCGCTACCTTGGCGGCGGCCCGCGGCGCTGGTTGGAGCCGCGGCGTGCCGCGACCATGCGGGGGGAGCTGTGACGATCAAGGCCCTGACGGCGGCGGATGTCGGCTTGCCGTCGTTCCGGGGGCGCTTCGCGGCCGATGCCGAAGGGCTCGACGACCTCGAGATCTTCGACCTGACCTCGCACCAGCGGGCGCGCGAGGCGCTCCGCTTCGCGCTCGGCATCCGCGAGGAGGGCTTCAACGTCTTCGTCCTCGGCGAGGACCGCACCGGACGCATGGACGCGACCCTGGGCTATCTGCGCGCGTTCGCGACCAAGCTGCCGGCGCCCGACGACTGGATCTACCTCAACAACTTCCACCGGCCCGCCCGGCCGAGGCCCTACCGCCTGCCGGCGGGGATCGGCCGGCGGTTTCGCGACCGCATGGCCGATCTGGTGCCCCTACTCGGCGCCACGGTCGCCCGCTCGCTGACCAGCCAGGCCTATGTCGAGGAAGTGCGCGTGCGCAACGAAACCGCGCGGGGCGAGCTCGACGCGCGCTTCGAGGCGGTGCGCCAACAGGCCCGCAGGCACGGGCTCGACGTGCAGCGCGCTCCCCAGGGGCTCAACGTCGTCGCGCTCGGGCCCGACGGCAAGGCGCTCTCCCCCGAGGAGATCGTCGAACTCCCGGACGATGCCCGCGCGGGCCTCGAGACCGGCATCGCCGAGCTCAATCCGGCGCTCGAGGAGCTGCGGCTCGCCGCGCGCCAGGCCGAAGCGCGGCTCGCCGAGGAGGTGCGCGAGATCAACCAGCGCATCGTGGACCAGGCGATCGGTCCGGTGCTCGAGGGCGTGCAGAGCGAGTTCGCCGGCTTTCCAGGGCTCGGGCGCTGGCTCGTCGAACTGCGCAACGACGTACTCGAGCACCTGCACCTGTTCCAGCGTGCCGACGGCGAGGACGAGACCCCCGAAGAGACCGCCTCCGAGCGCTACGCCGTCAACTTGCTGGTCGACAACGGCGACGCGGCACACCCGCCGGTCGTGCTGGAGCCGAACCCGACGTACGAGAACCTGTTCGGCACCATGGAGTACCGGGTCATGAACGGTACCCTCGAGACCGACTTCACGCTGATCCGCGCGGGCGCGCTACACAAGGCGAATGGCGGCTTCCTGATCCTGCGCGCCGATTCGCTCGCGGCCCAGCCGTTCAGCTGGAACTTCCTCAAGGCGGCGCTGCGCGACCGCGAGATCCGGATCGAGGAGCTGCACCGCATGGGCACGGCGCCCATGGCCGGCACGCCCAGGCCGAAGCCGATTCCGCTCAAGCTGCTCGTCGTCCTGGTCGGCTCGCCCCACTGGTACTACCAGTTTTTCACGATCGACCCGAGCTTCATCACCTTCTTCAAGGTCAAGGCGGACATCGATGCCGAGATGGACGCGACCGACGCCGACGTCGCGACTTACGCCAAGCTGATCCAGCATTCGGCGCTCGAGCGCTGCCGACGACGGTGCGACGCCGGCGCCATCGACCGCCTGCTCGGCCAGAGCGCGCGCTGGGCCGGCGAACGCGACAAGCTCTCGGCGCGCTTCGAGATGATCGAGGACGTCATCATCGAGGCCAACCGCTATGCCGAGTAAAACGCCGGCGGCACGATCACGGCCGCCGAGTTGCGCCGCGCGCTCGACGAGCGCCGCCGCGGCAACGCCCGCATCGAGGACCACAGCCAGGAAAACATCCTCAAGGGCACGATGCTGATCGACACGTCCGGGCGGGCGGTCGGCCAGGTCAACGGATTGACCTATCTCGAGCTCGGCGACCACGCCTTCGGCCTGCCCGTGCGCGTCACCGCGCGCGCCCACGTCGGCGTCCACGGCGTCGTCAACATCGAGCGCTTCACCGAGCTCGGCGGGCCGATCCAGCAGAAGGGCGTCTACGGCCTGGAGGGCTTCCTCAGGGGCATGTTCGCCCGGCGCTTCCCGTTGTCGTTCACCTGCTCGATCACCTTCGAGCAGAACTACGAAGGCGTCGAAGGCGACAGCGCTTCACTCGCCGAGCTGCTGACGATCCTGTCCTCGCTCTCCGGCGTGCCCTTGCGCCAGGACATCGCGTTGACCGGCTCGGTCAACCAGATCGGCCAGGTCCAGGCGATCGGCGGTGTCAACCAGAAGATCGAAGGGTTCTTCCGAAGCTGTGCCGAGCGCGGCCTGACCGGAACCCAGGGCTGCCTGATCCCGGCCTCGAACCAGCGCTACCTGACGCTTCGGGAGGAGATGACCGCGGCGGTCGCGGAAGGGCGATTCCACATCTTCAGCGCCGCGACGGTCGATGACGCGGTCGAGCTGCTGACCGGGATGAAGGCGGGCACGCCCGACGCCGAGGGCCGGTTCCCGAAGGATTGCGTCTATGGCCGCGTGTACGCCCAACTCGAAGCCTTCGACCGCAGCCTGACCGAGCGCGCGACCCGGCGCGATTGACCGCCCTGCCCGGCAAGACTTGCCGGGACAGGCGGCGGGCGGCCGGCCCCTCCGCTTCGAAACCGCGTGATTTCAAGAGCTTGATCGCTGCCCATCCGAGGCACGGCGCTTGCTGGGTTGAGCTGGACCGCGACAGGAGACAGCGTGGCGAGCGGCGTAATCGGTCAGCTTCCCCTCGGCGTCCGGCCCGGTACGGCCGAGGCCCGCGAGGCCGGCCTGTCGTTCTCGGCCGGACCGGCGCGCGCCCAGCCCGCGGGGGAGTCGTTCGGGTTCGACGACCTGCTCGACATCATCAACCCGCTGCAGCACCTGCCGATCATCGGCACGCTCTATCGCGAATGGACCGGCGATACCATCGACGGCACGCCGCGCATCCTGGGCAGCGCGCTGTTCGGCGGCCCGATCGGTCTCTTCCTCGGCATTGTCAACGCCATCTTCGAGGACGTCGCGGGCGAGGACATCGGCGGCACCATCTATGCAGGGCTGTTCGGCGGCGCCAAGGAGGCGGACGAGCCGGTCGTCGTCGCGGCGGCGGCGGCCGAAGCCCCGCCGGGCGAGCCGGTCGACGGCCTGCCCTGGATCGTGCGCCGGGACATCCCGGCCGCCGCGCCTGTCTGGCACAGCACCCCCGCCGCGCCGACCATCCAGACCGAGTCCATCACCCCGGCCGCCCACGCGGTCACCAGTTACCAGGACGCGCTCGAGGCCATGGCCAGCGCGCTCGATCGCTATCAGGCGCACAAACCCCTCGGCGGCGCCGTCGATCAGTCCTATTGAGCCCCATCGGCCGCGGTCGTCGGCTCCACCCATTGAATGCCGTCATGGCGAGGAGGGCGCAGCCCGACGAAGCCATCCAGGGGTTGCAGGGACCTGAGTGGCGGCACTGGATCGCTTCGCCTGCGGCTCGCGATGACGGACCAAGGGGATCACATAGGTCAACATCAAGGGCCGCCGGGATGAGACCCGCCGGACGTGATGGGTACGTCGGTTAACGCTATGATATTATTGAGTATTTTTTTGTGTCGCGCGGCTCCCGAAGATCGCCGTGCCGACGCGGACGTGGGTGGCGCCGAAGCGGATCGCGGTGGCGAAGTCGGTGCTCATGCCCATGCTGAGCCGGGTCAGCCCGTTGCGCGTGGCGATCTTGGCAAGCAGGGCGAAATGCGGCGCCGGGGGCTCATCGACCGGGGGTATGCACATCAGGCCGACGACGTCGAGTCCGTGCCGCGTACGGCACTCCTCGACAAAGACATCCGTCGCGCCCGGCGCCAGCCCCGCCTTCTGGGGCTCCTCGCCGGTATTGACCTGGACGAAGCACGGTAGCCGGCGCCCGATCCTGGCCATCTCCTCGGCTAGCGCCAGGGCGAGCTTGGGCCGATCGAGGGTCTCGATCACGTCGAACAGGGCGACCGCCTCGCGCGCCTTGTTGGTCTGCAGGGGCCCGACCAGGTGGAGCGCCAGGTCGGGAAAGCGGACGCGCAGCGCCGGCCACTTGGCCTTCGCCTCCTGCACCCGGTTCTCGCCGAAGGTGCGTTGCCCCGCCTCGAGCACCGGCAGGATGCGCTCGGGCCCATGGGTTTTGCTGACCGCGACCAGGGTCACCTCGGCGGGATCGCGCCCGGCTTCGCGCGCCGCGGCACCGATGCGGGCCAGGACGTCGGCCAGCCGGCGCGCCGGGTCGCCGACCTCGGTCATGGCGTGCCGCCCCGATCGGTCGGAAGATAGCCGTAGCGGGCCATCTGCGCCCCATGGTCGGCGACGATGCGCTCGACCTGGTCCACGCTTAGGGCCGTGCGCCACTGGCCGACCTCGCCGGCACGGAAGAAGCGCTCCGCGACCTTGCTCTTCTCGACGAATCCGTGGCGGCGCTCCTGCTCCTGGAGCACCTTGAACGAGGACAGGCGGAGCGCGCGCTCGAGCCGGTCGCGCGGCGGCTCGAGGCCCAGGAACCGCGCGATCCCGCCGAAGGTCTTCAACGTCTCGGCCTTCATGTCCTCGTAACGCACGACGTGGAGCGTCGGGTGCGGCCGGGCCGTCCACGTCTCGACGTTCTCCGACCACGAGCCGATCACCTCGCTGACCCAACCCTCGATGTTCTCGGTGCGCGCGCCCTTGCGCCCCATCAGCGCGATCGTAGCGTCGATCGATTTCGCGAGGTGGTGGCTGTAGGACACCGCGACGTCGAGCGGGTTGCGGATGACGTAGATGGCGCCGGCGGTGACCTCGAGCGTGATCAACGGCACGCCGAAGTCGCTCATCAGCGCGCTGTGGGTCTTGACGAACACGTTGTCGGGAAAAATCGTGGTCATGAATTGGTGGACCCGCGGCCTGAGTTTGGCGACCTCCTCGAGGTTCAGCTCGGTCGGCGGGCGCGGGTCGACGTGGCGGTACCAGTCGGCCAGGCCGTCGACGGCGGTCAGCTTGGTCAGGTTGTTGATGTCGGTCGGCGTGGCCGGGTTGCGCAGCAGGTTGAGCAGGAACACCCTGAGCCAGGTGTTGCCCGACTTCGGGAACGAGGCGAGCCAGATCAGCTTTCCCATATCGGCTCCGCTCGACCTAATAGTCCTCGGGCACGTAACCGAAGCGCGCCATCTGCTCGCGATGGTCGGCGACGATTTTCGCGACCTGCTCCGGCGTCAGGATGGCGCGCCATTGGCCCGACGTGCCGACCCGGAAGAAGCGCTCGGACATCGGGCTCTTCTCGAAGAACCCGTGCCGGCGCTCCTGCTCCTGCACGACCTTGAACGAGGACATCTTGATCGCCTTGTCGAGCCGTTCGCGCGGCGGCTTGAGGCCGAGAAATCGGGCGACGCCGCCGAACGTCTTGATGGGTTCGGCGTGCATGTCCTCGTAGCGCACGACGAGCAGCGTGGGGTGCGGCGTCGCGGTCCAGCTCGCCACGTTCTCGGACCACGAGCTCGTCTTCTCGCTCACCACGATCTCGTTGATGCCGGTCCGGGCGCCCTTCTCGGCCATGATCTCGATCATCTTGTCGATCGGCAGGGCCATGTGGTTGGCGTACGAGATCACCACGTCGAGCGGGCTGCGCACCACGTAGATCGTGCCCGCCGTCACCTCGAGGTTGATCGCCGGGTAGCCGTGATCCTCGACCAGGGCGTTGTGCGTCTTGACGAACACGTTGTCGCGCGAGGCCTGCATCAGCGCGGCCTGAACCAGGGGCCGCATGCGCGCGATGTCCTTGACCGTGTACTCGGTCGCGGGCCGCGGATCGAACGGCTTGTAGAGCTCGGTGTTCGAATCGCCCGTCGAGAACTTGGAGATCTTGTTGATGTCCCAGGGCCGGTCCGGGTTGCGCAACAGGTTGTGCAGGAACACGCGGAGCCACGTGTTGCCCGACTTGGGGTAGCTCGCCAACCAGATGATCTTGCCCATGGGTATCGTCGATGGCTGCCGTTCAGTAATCTTCGGGCACGTAGCCGAAGCGTGCCATCTGGGCGCGGTGCGTGGCGACGATCGCCGCGATCTGGTCGGGACGCAAGGTCTCGCGCCATTGGCCGGCGCGCCCGCCGCGGAAGAAACGCTCGGCGTGCGGGCTGCGTTCCCGAAAGCCGTGATGGCGCTCCTGTTCGCGCAGCACCGGAAAGGCCGACATCGCGATGGCGCGCCTCAGTCGATCCGCGCTCGGCGCCAAGCCGAGAAAGCGCGCGAGCCCTCCGAACGTGGCCGAGGGCTGCTCGATCATGTCCTCGTAGCGCAGCAGGTAGAGTGACGGATGCGGGCGCTCGGTCCAGCTCTCGACGTGCTGCGACCAGGAACCGCGCAGCTCGGCCACGTACTTGCCCTTGGTTTCTGTGTGCGCGTTCGTTCGCGCCAGGGATTCAATCGCCTGGTCGATCGAGATGCCCATGTGATCCGCGAACGACGGCACGATGTCGAGAGGGTTCCTGACGATGTAGATGGTTCCCGCCGTGACGCCGAGGTTCACCGTGGGGTGGCCGTGATCGACCGCGAGCGCGCCATGGATCTTGACGAAAACGTCGTCGGGCACGCGCCTTGTCAGCACTTCATGCACTTGCAGGCGGACCTTGGCGGTCTCCTCGAGCGACCATGCCTCGGGGGGGCGCGGATCGAACGGTCGGTAATGCTCGATGCTCGCTTCGGCCAAGGTGTGTTCGCTGATGCGGTTGATGTCGACCGACGAGGCCGGGTTCTGCAACAGGTTGTGCAGGAACACCCTGACCCAGGTGTTCCCGGACTTGGGAAAACTCGCCAGCCAGATGATCTTGCCCATGGGCCGATCGACGACCGTCACCGCGCCCGCGATTTCTAGAGCAAGTTCCGGTGAAAATGAACCGGCGCCCCGTTCGCCCCCTTCGACGCCGCCCGCGGCGTCGCTCAGGGCAGGCTTCGAGACGGGCCTCCGGCCCTCCTCAGGACGAACGGTCGAGAGAAAGCCGTTCGTGGTGAGGAGCCCCCGGGCTTGAACCGGGGGCGTCTCGAACCACGAACGAATGCGCGCTCCGGGTTAGGGACGCCTACTACGATTCCATCGGGTGGTGGAGTACCGTTGGATCATCCCGCGGCATGCACTCGGAGTCGGAAGCCATGGACATCGATACCGATCGCATCGACGAGGCGGTGCTCGCGCTGCTCTATCTGGGCTTGCACCAGGACTGGCGCGCGTGGAAGGGGTTCGACTGGGACGCGATGGACCGGCTGCACCAGAAGGGCATGATCTCGAACCCGGTCGGCAAGGCGAAGTCGGTCGTCTTCAGCGGGGAAGGACTGCGCGAGTCCGAACGGCTGTTCAACGCGATGTTCGGGCGTCGCTGAGGGTAGGAGGTACCCGGCTCCGCCGGGTTGGAAGTGGGGGGGGGC
>JBBDQV010000109.1:10427-34260 GCA_040905845.1 Alphaproteobacteria bacterium
CCCCCCCGCGCCCCTTGCGCTTCTATGCGGCTTCGCGGGCCAATCTGGGCTCGCCGAAGCGAAACCCCTGGCCGAGCTCGACCGGCAGATCGAGGAGCTCGATCACGTCGGATTCGTTCTCGATCTTCTCGACGATCAGGTTGACCCCGGCGATGCCGAGCGTGGTGCGCAGCCGGCGCGCTTCGGCGGCGCCGCCCGGCTGGCGCAGCCGTTCGAGCATGGTGGCTGCGTCGAGCTTGACGTAAGCCACGCCGCGCTTGGCGAGCTGGCGCGCCGGCACGTCGAGCGTCTTCACGTGATCGACCGAAAACCGGTAGCCGCGGTCCATCAGGCCGGCCAGCGCCTGGTCGGCGGCCCGGCCGTAGGCGAGAAAGGCGTCGAACGGGAATTCGAGCACCAGCCGGTCGGCGAGCTGCGCGTTCTGCTCGAGGAACTCGACGAACTGCGGGAAGAAGATGCGGTCTTCGAGCGTGTGGCTCGAGACGTTGCAGAAGAAAGCGAGGTCCGGGCGACGCTTCTCGACCTTGCGCAGGAGCTGGACGCAGCGGAACAGAAGCCCGTTGTCGATCGCGCCGATCAGGCCGTGCCGCTCGGCGGGATCGAGGTAGACGTGGGGCTCCATGAGCCGGCCATCGGCCGAGCGCAGCCGCGACAGTGCCTCGTAGAAGACGACCTTGCGCTGGGGCAGGCGGACGACCGGCTGGAGATAGATATCGATGCGGTTGCTCGCGACCGCCTCGCGGATCGCGTCGAGCACGTCGGCTTCGTTCGTCGCCGCGAAGCGGGGCGGCGGCTTCCAGCCCGCCGCGCGGGTCGCCTCGGCCAGCGCCTCGGAAGCGGGCGCGGTGTCGCCGGACGCGCTCGGCGCCACCCCCTTGGCCTGGTTGGCCGAGAGCTGCTTCAGCAGCGTCTGGAGCACCTTCATCTCGGCGACGACGTCGGGGGTCGCCGCGTTCTTGGCGCGCAGCTCGGCGAGCTCGTCCTCGAGCCGACGCATCTGGGCGAGCGAGGTCTCGAGCTCGTGCATCACCTCGGCGTGGCCGCGGCGGATCTGCGCCAGCTCCTGGTGCACCGACTCGTCGCTGTCGGACCGGATGTAGACGTGGTGGACGAACAGCCCGCACAGCGCGACGAGCGCGCCGATGGCGATGGCAACCGTGGGATCGAGCGCCGGCACGATCTGGGGCAGGCCCAAGCCGAGCACCGCCGCGGCGCCGAAATAGAACAGCGCGAGGAAAGCGTGAGTGAACAAGGACATGGCGCCTGGCCGTTCCCGACGGCGACAATCTGGCCCGCAAACTTTGACAGAGCGTTAACCCTACGACCACGGCACGGCGTTTGCGATGGGGGGCCAAAGGATCGGACCCATCCCAGACGAGGACACAGCCGTGAACCACGCCGTCGCCGCCGAGCCCAGCAAGCGCTCGGCCCTCCTGTCGCCTCGCTCCATGGCCATCGCGGCCGTCGCCGCCGCCGGGCTCGCGATCCAGGTCGGGTGGCTGCTGATCCTCGCCCAGGGCGCTGTGGTCGCGGGCCGCTGGCTGCTCGGCATAGGCTGAGTCTTCGGTGCCTTTGTCCCAAAATGGGGCGCTTCTGACCAGGCGTCCGCAGTCTCATGTGCCGCGCCCGACGGTGACTCCGCGTACTTCCATGAGCCGTGCCAGATCGCGCTTGAGCCGCTCGACGAGCCGCGGGCCGTCGTAGACCAGGGCCGTGTAGAGCTGGACCAGCGAGGCGCCCGCGCGAAGCTTGGCGTTGACGTCCTCGGCCGAAGCGACTCCGCCCACTCCGATCAGCACCAGCCGGCCGCCGACGTGATGATGCACCGCCGCGAGCAGCCTGGTCGAGGGCTCCAGCAAGGGACGGCCGCTGAGCCCACCGGCCTCGTGTCGCTTCGCCGAGCGGAGCGAGGGCGGGCGGGTAACGGTCGTGTTGCCGATGATCAGCCCGTCGATGCCGTGACCCAGCGCGAGCTCGGCGAGCGCCGCGGCCTCGTCCGGCTCGAGGTCGGGCGCGATCTTGACCAGGATCGGACGCGCCGGACCAGCGGCCTTGGCGCGCGCGGCCGCGACCGCGTCGATCAGCGGCGCGAACCTCTCGGCCTGCTGCAAATCGCGCAGGCCGGGCGTGTTGGGCGATGAGACGTTGACCGTGATGTAGTCGGCGAGGCCGTGCAGCCGCGCGACGCCGAGGGCGTAGTCGGCGATGCGGTCGGCGCTGTCCTTGTTGGCGCCGACGTTCGCGCCGACGACGCCGGACCCGGTGCGCCGGGCGAGCCGCGCGGCCACCGCGTCGAGCCCATCATTGTTGAAGCCCATCCGGTTGATCACCGCGCGGTCCTCGGGCAGCCGGAACAGGCGCGGCCGCGGGTTGCCCGCCTGGGGGCGCGGCGTGACGGTGCCGACCTCGACGAACCCGAAGCCGAGCGCGAGCGCGCCCTCGAACGCCTCGGCGCTCTTGTCGAAGCCCGCGGCGAGCCCGATCGGGTTCGGCAAATCGAGACCCAGCACGCGGGTGGCGAGCGCGGGCGGATCCGGCGCCGCGCGCCGCCCGAGTCCGAAGGCGAGAGCGCGCACGGCCGCGCGGTGCGCGGTCTCCGCCGGCAGGGCGCGCCCGAGCGACCAGGCGAGATCGACGAGTGATGTCATGGCGCGGAGCGTAGCCGATGCGCGTCCCCGCGCCATCCGCCATACTGAAGCCGGCGGAAGGAGAATTATCGTGCGCTCGATCATCTACTTCGAAGGCCGGTGGTCCGAGGGCAACCCGGCCGTGATGGGGCCGATGGACCAGTCGTTCTGGATGGCGACCCAGGTGTTCGACGGCGGGCGCGTGTTCGACGGCTTGGCGCCGGACCTCGACAAGCACTGCGCGCGCGCCGTCGCTTCGGCGCGCTACATGGGCATGAACCCGAAGGAGAGCGCGGAGGAGGTGCTCGACATCGCGCTCCGGACGGCGCGCCGATTCGATGGCGCCTGCGCGCTCTACGTGCGCCCGACGTTCTGGGCCGAGGGCGGCTTCATGTACCCCGACCCCGACGCGACCAAGTTCCTGATGGCCGTTCACGAGAGCCCCATGGCCGACCCGCCGGCGGGCTTCGCGGCGTGCCTCTCGCCCTTTCGCCGGCCCGATCCGCGCTCGGCGCCGACCAAGGCCAAGGCGAGCGCGCTCTACCCGACCACGGGCATGGCGTTCGCCGAGGCCGAGGCGCGCGGCTTCACCAACCCGGTCATGCTCGACCACGAAGGCAACGTCGCCGAGTTCGCCGGCTCCAACCTGTTCATCGTCAAGGACGGCGCGGTGGCGACGCCGGTGCCGAACGACACGTTCCTCAACGGCATCACCAAGGCGCGCGTGATCGGGCTGCTCGCGGCCGAGGGCGTGCCCGTCGCCGAGCGCACGATCGGTTTCGCGGAAGTCGCCGACGCCGACGAGATTTTCTCCACGGGCAATTACCAGAAGGTCACGCCGTGCACCCGCATCGACGGGCGCGACCTGCAGCCGGGCCCGGTCTACCGGCAGGCCCGCGCGCTCTACTTCCAGTGGGCGCGCGAGAAGGGCCTCAGGGTGTGAGAAAGGGTGAGCGAATGAAGTGATCCGCCGTTGTTCCCCCCTCCCATCGCTGCGCCCCTTCGACGCCGCCTGCGGCGTCGCTCAGGGCAGGCTTCGGCCCCTCCCTCGCCCACCAGGGGCGAGGGTAAGGTCCGGGCCACCGCACGAAAATCCCCCTCTCCCCTTGTGGGAGAGGGAAGGGAGAGGGGTAGCGCGGGATGCCCCCCGCGTCGCGGGAGAGGGGTAGCGCGTCCGCGCGTCATATGAGTCGATTCCTTGTGTCGGCGGTATGAGACCAAGCGCTTTCGCCACGGCCGCCGCGATCCTGTCGGTCGCATCCGCCAGCGCATCCGACGAACCGACCCGCGCCGAGACCGTGCCCTGCCCCTTCGATGTCCCGGCGGGGCGCCATGCGGATTGTTATTTTGTCATCCGCCCGCTCGGCGGCGGCAGCGATTCGGACCTCGAAGCCCGGCTGTTCACGGTCGTCTTCAGGGCGAGAGAGCCGGGTGCGCCGCTCGTCTACCTCGACGGCGGGCCGGGCGGCTCGTCGTTCCTGATGCCCGACCAGATCGAGACATGGTGGTGGCTGCTCGACACCTACCCGTTCCTCGCCCAGCGCGACCTGGTCGTGTTCGCCCAGCGCGGCTCGCCGCCGTCGGAGACCAGCATCGACTGCCCGGCGTTCAAGGCGGCGGTGACCCGGCTTTTGGCCCTCGGCGCCGACCATCGGGGGACCGCCGAGGACACGCGCCTCGAGGCTATTGTGGCCTGCGTCGCGGCGCTTCATGACCAAGGCATCGAGCTCGACGCGTTCACGACGCCCCATCGCGCGGCCGACGTGCCGGCGCTGCTCGGCGCGCTGGGCTACGAGTCCTGGCATCTGTGGGGCGTCTCCTACGGCACACACCTGGCGCTCTCGGTGCTGCGCGACCACCCCGAGGGCACCCGTTCGCTGATCCTCGAGTCCGTGATGACGCCCAACGTCGCTGCCGACCTGGTGCCCGACGATCGATCGCAGTTCCGGCGGCTGCTGTTCGATGCGTGCGCCGAGGACGCCCTGTGCGCGCGGCGGTTTCCCGATCTTCCCGCCGCGTTCGAGCGCGTCGTCCGGCGTCTTGACGACTCGCCGCTGGCCTGGACGTCTGACGATGGCCGGGCCGACGCGCTCGTTCTCGATGGCGACGTCCTCGGCGAGATCATCGAGATCACGGCCTATTACGGCACGCTCGGCCGCTACGTGCCGGCCATGATCGGCGCGGCGGATGGTGGCGATTTCGATCTCCTGTCCTCGATCGCCGGCATCGAGGTCGGCTACGAGCGCGAGGATGGCATGGCGTCCTTGGCGCTCGACGCCCGCTGGTGCGCCGAGGTGTGGCCATTCCTCGATCCTGCCCTGGCCTCGGTCGCCGACATCCATGAGTTGCGGCACGACATCGTCCCCGATGGGGCCGCCTACTGCCAGGCCATCGGTGTCGACCCGCTCGGCCCGCAAAGCCTCGTGGCCGCGACGAGCGAGGTCCCCGTTCTCCTGCTCGCCGGGACGATGGACCCCGTGACACCGCCCGCGTGGGCCCACGCGGCGGCGCGCACGCTCGCCAACGCGACCGTGATCGAGTTTCCCGGCCGCGCCCACGCCTTCGCCTTCGAGGACGCCTGCGCCATGGCCGCGATGCAGGGCTTCCTCGACGACTCCGCGACGGCGTCGGTGACACCCTGCCTCGCCACCCTCGCCCCGCCGCCGTTCGAGATCGAGCCTTGAACTTGTGCTGGTGATGTGGTAGAGAGGTAGAAATAATTCTACCAGTTCCACCTCATGACGCAATGTCTCTGAACGTCAAGGACCCCGAGGCTCACGAGCTGGCGCGAAAGCTCGCCGCCGAGACGGGTGAGTCGATGACCCGTGCCGTTGTCGTCGCCCTGCGCGAGCGGCTCGAGCGTGTTGAACGGCAACGCAAGCGAGAGGGGTTGGCAGAACGCCTCCTCGAGATCGGCCGACGTTGCGCTTCGGACATGAAACCGCCGTTCTCCTCGCTCGACCATGGCGACCTGCTCTACGACGAGCAGGGACTGCCGAAGTGATCCTCGACAGTTCGGCGATCCTCGCCATTCTCGCCCGCGAGGCGGATGCGGACGGGTTTTCGCAGTCAATCGAGGAGGCGAAGTCCTTGCGCCTGTCGGCCGCGAACTGGCTCGAAGTGGCAATTCGGGTCGACTCGGGTGGAGGCGAGATTGCGAGGGACGCGCTGGACGAGTTCGTGCGCGAAGCTGGCGTCGTTGTCGAGCCGGTGACAGAGCATCAGGCGAAGCTCGCCCGACAGGCCTACCGGGCCTACGGCAAAGGCCGGCATCCGGCTGGACTCAATTTCGGCGACTGCTTCGCCTACGCGCTCGCCAAGGCGACCGGCGAGCCGCTTCTCTTCAAGGGCAACGACTTCGCGAAGACGGATCTCAAGCCGGCCCTATGAACGGGAGATGAGCTCCCCCGCGAGGGCGCGGTCGATGAGGGCAATCGTCTCGGCGATGCCGTAGAGCGCGATGAACGAACCCATGCGCGGGCCTTCGCTTTGCCCCATGAGCACCTCGTAGAGCGCCTTGAACCAGTCGCGCAGGTTGGCGAAGCCGTGGCGCTTGCCGACCTCGTAGACCTGGAACTGGATCGCCTCGGCGTCCGCCTCGCTCGCCGGGCCGGCAAGGACGGCCCGCAGGTCCAGGATCGCTGCGCGCTCCTGGTCCGAGGGCGCGCGGAACCGCTTCGCCGGCTTGACGAAGTCCTGGTAGTAACGCACCGCGAAACCGGCCAGCCGGTCGAGCATCGGCGTAGTCTCGGGCGAGGCGTCCTCGACGTAGCGGCTGATGAAACCCCACAGCACCGTCTTGTCGTCGGCGTTGACGACCGAGGCGAGGTTGAGCAGCACGCCGTAGGTCAACGGTTGGCTCGGCGCCGGCGGTTCCCCTTCGTGGATGTGCCAGACCGGGTTGTCGAGCCGGCGCGCCGGGTCCTCGGACTGGTACTTGACCAGCCAGTCGGCGTAATCATCGACGTGGCGCGGGATCACGTCGAAGTAGAGCTTCTTGGCGCGCCTCGGGCTCGCGTACATGAAGAGCGCGAGCGATTCCTCGGTGCCGTAGGCGAGCCATTCGTCGATGGTCAACCCGTTGCCCTTGGACTTCGAGATCTTCTCGCCCTTGTCATCGAGGAACAGCTCGTAGTTGAAGCCCTCGGGCGGGCGGCCGCCGAGCGTGGCGCAGATGCGCGACGAAACCTTGACCGAGTCGATCAGGTCCTTGCCCGACATCTCGTAATCGACCTCGAGCGCGGTCCAGCGCATCGCCCAGTCGGTCTTCCAGCCGAGCTTGCAGTGCCCGCCGGTCACGGGCACCTCGACGTGCTCGCCCGTCTCGGGATCGCGGTAGGCGACCGTGCCGGCCGTGACGTCGCGCCCGACGATCGGCACCTGGAGCACGCGCCCGGTGCGCGGGCAGACGGGCAGGAACGGCGCGAAGCTCGCCTGGCGCTCGGAGCCGAGGGTGGGCAGCATGATCGCCATGACCTCGTCGTAGTGCGCGAGCACCGTCTTGAGCGTCGCGTCGAACCGACCCGAGGTGTAGAGCTCGGTCGAGGACTGGAACTCGTAGTCGAACGCGAAGCGGTCGAGGAAGTCCCGGAACATCGCGTTGTTGTGGTGCCCGAAGGATGGGTGCGTGCCGAACGGGTCCGGCACGCGGGTCAGCGGCCGGCCGATGTGCTGGGCGAGCATCGCCTGGTTCGGCATGTTGTCGGGCACGCGCCTAAGCCCGTCCATGTCGTCGGAGAAGGCGAAGAGCCGCGTCGGGAGATCGCTCATCCGGCGAAACGCGTGGCGCACCATGGCGGTGCGCGCGACCTCGCCGAAGGTGCCGATGTGGGGCAGGCCCGAGGGGCCGTAGCCGGTCTCGAACAGCACGAAGCCCTTGGCCGGCGGGGCCGCGCGAAACCGCTCGATCACCTTGCGCGCCTCGACGAAGGGCCAGGCGTTGCTGACGAGCGCGAGGTCGCGAAGGGCGGTGATCAACGCATGGCTCCTGTTTCCGCCAAGTTCCGATCGCGGGCTCCGCGCGGGCCTTATCCTTCGACTGGCTCAGGATGAGGCCCTCACCCTGAGCTCGTCGAAGGGTGAGGGCTCGAAGCCTCGGTGGCAATGGCCGCGCAAGTCCTAGAAACATCGCGCATGAGCGTCAACGGGCCGCGGCCGGTTATAGTCGGGGCGTGCGTGACGCTCTTCCCGCGACGACCATCGAGTCCGCACCGGCGCTCGTCGTCGGCGCGCGCGGCGCGGTCATCGCCGACACGATCGGGTGCCGCGCTATCGGCCATGCCGAGGCGCGCGGGCTGCTCGCCGCGGCACCGATCGTCTGCCACCGGCCGACCGTGTTGCGCCGCCTGGGCGGCGCGGAGTTCCCGGCGCGCGACATCCTCGAGCTCGCCGCGTTCGTCCGGCCCGCGCGCTTCCTGGTGCCGACCCCGGCCGGTCTGGCCGCGCTGCTGGGGTTGCCGCCGCCGGCCGACCTCGCCGGCCAGGCCCGCATTCTGCTCGAGGCGGCTCGGGCGCTGCTGGCCGAATTGACCCGGCTGCCGTCGGCTGCCCGCGCCACGGCGGCGGCGATCGCCGCGACCATGGCGCGCGGCGACTGGCCGTGGGCGCCGGCGGTCCAGGCCGCGCTCGGCGCGGGCGTGGCCCCGGGCGGGCTCGACGTCTGGCGCCGGCTGCCCGAATGGCAGGAGCAGGCCGGGCGCGCGCAAGCGGGCTCGGAGTCCGTCAGCGACGCGGAGGCGCGCCGGCGCCTGGCCGAGATGCTGGGCGCCGGCGCCGAGCCCCGGCCCGAGCAGGCGGACTACGCCGCCGCCGTCGCCCACGCCTTCGGCCCGCGCGCGGAGGAAGGCCATCCGCTTTTCGTCATCGCCGAGGCGGGGACGGGGGTCGGCAAGACCCTAGGCTACCTGGCGCCGGCGAGCGTGTGGGCCGAGAAGAACGACGGCGCGGTGTGGGTCTCGACCTACACGCGCAATCTGCAGCGCCAGGTCGACCAGGAGCTCGACCGCCTGTTCCCCGACCCCATCGCCAAGGCGCGCCGGGTCGTCGTGCGCAAGGGCCGCGAGAACTACCTGTGTCTTCTGAACATGGAAGAGTCGATCGGCGCCGCGCTGGCCCGGCCGCGCGACGCGATCGCGCTCGGCTTGGTCGCGCGCTGGGCCGAGGCGACGCGCGACGGCGACTTGACCGGCGGCGACTTCCCGGCCTGGCTGGTCGAGCTCCTGGGCGCGCGCGCGACGCTCGGCCTCGCCGACCGGCGCGGCGAGTGCATCTACAGCGCGTGCAACCACTGGAGCCGCTGCTTCATCGAGCGCTCGATCCGCCGCGCCCGGCGCGCCGACGTGGTCATCGCCAATCACGCGCTGGTCATGGTCCAGGCCGCGCTCGCAGGCGGGCTCGGCGAGGAGCCGTGGCTGCCGACCCGCTACGTCTTCGACGAAGGGCACCATGTGTTCGACGCCGCGGACAACGCGTTCTCGGCGCACCTGACGGGGCGCGAAACGGCGGAGCTTCGGCGCTGGTTGATCGGCGGCGAAGGCGGCCGGGCGGGGCGAGTGCGCGGGCTCGAGCGCCGCATCGGCGATCTGATCGAGGACGACGAGGAGCGCGCGGACCTTGACGCGATCCTCGGCGCGGCGCGCGCGCTGCCCGCCGAGGGCTGGCAACGCCGCGTCGCGGGGCGGGACGCGTTCGGCCCCACCGAAGGCTTTCTCGCCCTCATCCGGCGCCAGGTGCTCGCGCGCGCCGCCGACGCGGACAGACTCTACAGCCTGGAAGCGGACGCCGAGCCCCTGGGCGAAGGCGTGCTGGCCGCCGCCGGCGCGCTCGACGCGGCCCTCGCGCGCCTGGCCCAGCCGATGGTCGCGCTCGCCCGCCGTTTCGAGAAGCGGCTCGACGACGACGCCTCGGAGCTCGAAACCTCGACGCGCATCCGGCTCGAGGCCCAGGCGCGCGGGCTTCAACGCCGCAGCCAGATGGACAGCGCGGCGTGGCGCGCGATGCTGGCTGCGCTCGGCGCCGCGACGCCGGAGGACTTCGTCGACTGGTTCTCGATCGAGCGCCACGACGGCCACGAGGTCGACGTCGGCATGCACCGACACTGGATCGACCCGACGGTGCCGTTCGCGGCGGCGGTCGCGCGCCCCGCCCACGGCGTGCTGGTGACCTCGGCCACGCTGCGCGACGCGGGCGAGGACCCCGTTGCCGCGTGGACCGCCGCCGAGGCCCTGACCGGCGCCGTCCATCTCGACGACGAGCCCTACCGCGTCGCGGTCCCCTCGCCCTTCGATTACGCGGGCCAGACCCGCGTCCTGGTGGTGACCGACGTGCGCCGCGACAAGCCCGACGAGGTCGGCGCGGCCTATCGCGAGCTTTTCCTCGCCGCGGGCGGCGGAGCGCTCGGCCTGTTCACGGCGATCGCGCGCTTGCGCGCGGTCCACGAGCGCATCGCGGGGCCGCTCGAGGCCGCCGGCATCCCGCTCTATGCCCAGCATGTCGACCCGATGGACACCGGCACCCTGGTCGACATCTTCCGCGCCGACGAGACCGCGTGCCTCTTGGGCACCGACGCGGTCAGGGACGGCGTCGACGTGCCGGGCCCGAGCCTGCGCCTGATCGTGTTTGATCGCGTGCCGTGGCCGCGCCCCGACATCCTGCACAAGGCGCGGCGCGCGGCCTTCGGCGGCGCCCGCTGGGACGACCGGATTGCCCGGCTCAAGTTGCGCCAGGCGTTCGGCCGTCTGGTGCGCCGCGCCGACGACCGCGGCGTCTTCGTGCTGCTCGACGCCATGCTGCCGACGCGCCTAACGCCGGCGTTTCCCGCCGGCGTCGGGGTCGTCCGGCTCGGGCTCAAGGATGCGATCGCGACGACCCGGGACTTCCTGACCCGGCCGCGCGGCGGTTGACCTCTCCCCGTCGGCCCCGCTAAAGCAAGTTCCGTCGCGGCGGAATCGGTGCACCAGCCGCCCTTCGAGACGCGTGCTTCGCACGCTCCTTAGGCCGAACGGTTGTGGGAAGACCGTTCGTGCTGAGGAGGGCCGAAGGCCCGTCTCGAAGCACGGGCGGCAGACCGCGTATCGAGCCGAGCCAGGACCATGGACCACACCACGACCATCGACCATCACTCGGCGCTGATCTACACGATGATCGTCGTCTCGGCTTCGGACCGCGAGATGGGCGACGCGGAGCTGCTGCGCATCGGCGACATCGTGCGCCGCATGCCGGTGTTCGCCGACTTCGACGAGAACGAGTTGCCCACGGTGGCCAAGCAGTGCGCCGCCATGCTCAGCGACGAGGATGGCATGAAGACCGTGCTGACCGTCATCGCTCAGGCGCTGCCCCCGCGCCTCAAGGAGACCGCCTACGCGCTCGCCTGGGAGATTGCCGCCGTCGAGCACCGTTTCGGCACCGAGGAGAAGCGCATCATGGAGCTGCTGCGCGTGACGCTGGAACTCGACCGGCTGGTCGCCGCCGCCATCGAGCGCGGTTGCCGCGCCCGCCACGCGACGGTGTGAGCACGTCCGGGGCGGCCGGGCCTTGCCCTAGTCGACGGGGAACCATGCCAGCCGGGCATAGAGATACGCGAAGTACGTGACGATGAGCGCGCCCGCCCATGGGCGGGACAGGCGACTCTTGGACCAAAAGCCCAGGAAGATGACGGCGCCGGTCGCGATCTTCATCGGCAGGTCGAACAGAGTGACGACCGGTGGGACGTGGTAGGTCGAGATCATGGCGCCCAGGCCGGCCGCGAGCATCGGGTTGGTGACGTTCGAGCCGATCAGGATGCCGGCCGCCATCTCCTTCTCGCCGCGTCGCAGCGCCGCGACGGCCGTGGACAGCTCGGGGACGGCCGCCGCGATGCCGAGCACGGTCACGCCGAAGAACGAGCCGCTGACCGGGAGCACGGCGACGAGCCGCGTCGCGGCGTCGAGCACCGGCCCGGCGAGCAGCGCGATCAGGGCGAAAGCGACCGCGATCGCCGCGTTGAGGAGCACGAGCCGCGGCCCGTCCAGCCTGCGGCGCTTGAACGACACGCCGAGCCGATTCTCCGCCCTTGCGAGCCAGAGCAGATAGGCCGCGTAGAGCAGCACCAAGATGGCACCCTCACCGCGCGTCAAGCGATCGTCGAGGCAGAGAACCCACAGGAGAGCGCTCGCCGCGACCAATCCACCTACGCCTTGGACGACTCGGCGAGGGGTCAAGGTCACGGCGGCGACGAGCGCGACGGCGGGTAGCAGCAAATTCTGCTGGACGATGTCGGAGCCGATGTTCGACCCGATGAGCAGGGCCGACATGGAGCGATAGGTCTCCGGCGCTCCCAGGATCTTGACGCTGCCCACGACGTGGGTCGCGATCTCGAGCAGGCTCGTGCCGATGGCGAGCACGGTCAGGCCCACGAAGCCGCCGGATAGCCCGTAGTGCCCCATGAGCCGATCGCTCATGCGGACGACCGCGTCCGAGAGAATCAGGATCGCGGCGATGCCGGCGGTGATGACCAGGGCGTCGTGCAACATGTTTCGCGGACCGACCTCGGATCTTCCTCGGCAGCCACGAGGAGCGGCAAAGCACGGATCCGCGCGAGGCGCGCGATCGTTCTCGGCGGCGGCGGGTTGTGCCGATCCGCCCCCGCGCGCTTGGCCTCAGCCCTGCTGGCGCTGACGGGCGCCGAAGGCCACGTCCCAGCTTTCCTTGGTGAAGCCGGTGACGATGTCCTCGGTCGTCTTCATGGTCTTGGCCACCGCCGGGCGCGCGGCGATCATGGCGAACCAGCGCTTGACGTTGGGGAAGGCGTCGAGCTCGACCCGCTGGCGCCCGTGCAGCCGGCACCACGGGAAGATCGCCATGTCGGCGATGGTGTACTGATCGGCCGCGACGGTGTCGTGCGCCGATAGCTGCCTGTCGAGCACGCCGTAGAGCCGCTTCGCCTCGTTGGTGTAGCGCGCTTGCGCGTAGGGCAAGACCACGGGCCCGTCGGGGCGCATCGGCGCGTAGGCGTTGAAGTGGTGCGCCTGCCCGAGCATCGGGCCGAAGCCGCCGACCTGCCAAAAGAGCCAGCGCATGGTGTCCCAATGGGCGTTGGGTTCCTCGGGCAGGAACCGCCCGGTCTTGTTCGCGAGGTAGAGCAGGATGGCGCCCGATTCGAACATCGAGATGGGCCTGCCGCCCGGGCCGTCGTGATCGACGATCGCCGGGATCTTGTTGTTCGGGCTGATCTTGAGGAACGCGGGATCGAACTGGTCGCCCTTGTCGATGTCGATCCAGATCGTGCGATACGCGAGCCCGCACTCCTCGAGCATGATGTGGATCTTCTGCCCGTTGGGCGTCGCCGCGGTGTGGAGCTCGATCATTGGGTTCACCGCCCGCCGACGCGGACGATCTCCTGCTCGGTCAGAATCCAGTCGAGTCGTTCGTCGGTCGCCTCGTGCGGCACCGCCGCGACGCGCTGACCGGAATAGGCCGCGCCGACGCCGAGCGTGGCGGGCGCGGCCTCGCGCAGGCTCGCGAGCGTCAGGTCGTAGAAGCCGCCGCCGTAGCCCAGTCGGTAGCCCTCGCCGTCAAACGCGAGCATCGGCACGAGGAGAACGTCGGGCACCAGCTCGTCGGCCTCGGGCAGCGGCACCGGGATACCCAGCGCCGCCGGCACCAGGGTATCGCCGGGCTCCCAGCGGCGGAAAACGAGCGGCTTGCCCTTGCCGACGACGACCGGAAGCGCGCAGGCGTGGCCGGCCGCGTGCAGGCGTTCCAGCAGCGGGCGCACGTCGAACTCGTCGCCGACGGGCCAGTAGCCCGACACAACCGCCCCGGGCAGCAATGTGATCGCCTTCAGGAAATGGGACGCCGCGGCCACCCCGGCTTCGGCGCCCGCGGCGCGCGCGAGCTGGGGCCGGCGCACGCGCGCTTGCTTGCGCAGGGCGTGCTTGGCGTCGGCCACCATCACGATGTCCGAGTCCCCGGGGTGGACGGAGCCGCCTCCGCCGTAGGCGGTATCGCTCCCACTGTGGCCTGCTTGCGCAGGTGGGCGCCGTGTGTCGAGGGCACGCCCTCGATAGGGACAGCTCCCGTCATGGAAATGTTGGCCCCAGGGACGTTCGATGCCTGCGCACGGTGCAGCGTCCGTCCAAGATCAAAACTAAGCACTCTCCAGCCGCGCCGCAAGTTCTTCGAGCCGACGAGCGAACTGGTCCAGCGTGGCGTCGCCACCCGCAGGCGCCACGGCCGGCCGCGCCGACTTGAAATCATGGAGCTCGTCGGCGAGAAGAATGCTCGCCATGGCCAGGAGCCGCGCCTCGCCGATCTGGCCGAGCGCCTTGACGAGCTCGGCGACCTTGGCATCGACCGTGCGGGCAAGGGCGGTGACGTGGGCCTCCTCGCCGTCGCCGCAGGTGACGACGTACTCGCGGCCGTTCAGGCTGACGGCGACCTGAGCCACGTCACGTCCCGAGCAGCCGGTCGATCTCGGCGATCGCGGCGTCCAGCCGACCGCGCACGGCGCCGAGGCGCTCGTCACGCCCGCCGGCCTTCGCGCGCTGGCGCTCGGCCTCGAGCCGCTTGGCCGCGCGTTCCAGGCGATCGAGCGCACGATCGAGCCTGGCCTTGGCGTCGGCCGGCGTCGGACTCGAGCTCGATTCGGTTTTCACGTCCGTTTCAACGACTTGACGGCGGTCGGCCAAGAGCTGCCCCGCTTGGGCCACAGATAACCCACGGATGGCGCCTGGTCAATGTTGGCCACGGCTCGCGCCGCGCCGCAACCTTGGCGGTTGACGCGCCCGGACGCTGCCGCCATGTTGCGCCACCCTCAGCCGGGCTCCCTTCATGCACGCCGCCGCGACATCCGCCCCACCGAGCGCGCGTCACCGCGACATGGCCAACGCGATCCGCGCGCTCGCCATGGACGCGGTCGAGCGCGCCAAATCGGGGCATCCGGGCATGCCCATGGGCATGGCCGACGTGGCAACGACCCTGTTCAGCCGCGTGCTGAAGTTCGACCCCAAGGACCCGGCCTGGCCCGACCGCGACCGCTTCGTGCTTTCGGCCGGGCACGGCTCGATGCTGCTCTACGCGCTCCTCTACCTGACCGGGTACGAGGACATGACGATCGAGGAAATCCGGAACTTCCGCCAGCTAGGCAGCCGCACCCCCGGCCACCCCGAACATGGCCACGCCGGGGGCATCGAGACGACCACGGGGCCCTTGGGCCAGGGCTTCGCCAACGCCGTCGGCATGGCGATCGCGGAGCGGCACATGGCCGCGCGCTTCGGCGCCGACCTAGTCGATCACCGGACCTTCGTCGTCGTCGGCGACGGCTGCCTGATGGAGGGCATCAGCCACGAGGCAGCGAGCCTCGCCGGGCATCTGAGGCTCGGCAAGCTGGTGGCGCTGTGGGACGACAACCGCGTCTCGATCGACGGGCCGACCGAGCTCGCCGTGTCGGACGACGTGCCGGCCCGATTCGCCGCCTACGGCTGGGCGACCGAGCGGGTCGACGGGCACGACCCGGACGCGGCCCTCGCCGCTCTCGAGCGCACCGCGGGCGCCGACCGGCCCACCCTCATCGCTTGCCGCACGACCATCGGCTACGGCGCGCCGAGAAAGCAGGGCACCGCCGCGGCCCACGGCGCGCCGCTCGGCGCCGATGAGGTCGCCGGCGCGCGGCAAACCATCGGCTGGAGCCACGCGCCGTTCGTGGTGCCCGACGACGTGCTCGCGGCAGGGCGCGCGATCGGAGCGCGGGGCGCGCCCGCGCGCGCGGCGTGGCGCAAGCGACCGGCCGCGCAACCGGCCGACCGCCGCGCCACATTCGAGCGCGCGGTCAAGGGCGAGCTACCGTCGGGTTGGCGCGTCGCGCTCGACGCGCACATGGCGCGCCTGCTCGCCGAACCGCCCACCGTGGCCACGCGCAAGGCGAGCGAGATGGCCTTGGAGGCGCTGACCAAGGCGATCCCCGATCTGGTCGGCGGGTCGGCCGACCTGACCGGTTCGAACAACACGAAAACGTCGACGACGGCGCCGTTCGGCGCGCAAGAACCCCACGGCCGCTACATCCATTACGGCGTACGCGAACACGCCATGGCGGCCGCCATGAACGGCATGGCGCTGCACGGCGGCGTGGTGCCCTACGGCGGCACGTTCCTGGTGTTCACGGATTATTGCCGGCCCGCCATCCGGCTTTCGGCGATCATGGGCCAGCGCGTCGTCTACGTGATGACCCACGATTCGATCGGGCTCGGCGAGGACGGCCCGACGCACCAGCCGATCGAGCACCTGGCGAGCCTGCGCGCCATGCCGAACCTGGTGGTGCTGCGCCCGGCCGACGCGGTCGAGACCGCCGAGGCGTGGGCGATCGCGCTCGAACGGCGCGCCGGTCCGACCGTGCTCGCGCTCAGCCGTCAGAACTTGCCGCCGGTGCGCGCCGCGCCGGCCGACTCGAACCGCACGGCTCGTGGCGGGTATGTCCTGGTCGAGGCGGGGGGCACGCCCCGCGTGACCCTGATCGGCACGGGCTCCGAGGTCGCGGTCGCGCTCGCCGCGCGAACCGAGCTCGAGCGCGACGGCGTGCCGACGCGGGTGGTCTCGCTGCCGTCGTGGGAGCTGTTCGCCGCCGAGGACGAGGCCTATCGCCGGTCGGTCATCGACACCGCGACCGTGCGCGTCGCGGTCGAGGCCGGCGCGACCCTCGGTTGGGAGCGCTGGGTCGGCCCGGGCGGCGCCGTCGTCGGGATCGACCGGTTTGGCGCCTCGGCTCCGGCCGGCAAGCTGTTCGAGCACTTCGGGATCACGCCGGGCGCGGTCGTCGCCGCGGCGCGCGCCCGCCTCGCGACGCGCTAGATGAACGTACGGAGGATGACCACGCCATGAGCCTGAGGGTCGCCATCAACGGGTTTGGCCGGATCGGCCGCAACGTGCTCCGAGCCGTGCACGAGAGCCGACGCAACGACGTCGAGGTCGTCGCCATCAACGACCTCGCGCCGGCGGAAACCAACGCTCATCTCCTGCGCCACGATTCGGTGCACGGGCGCTTTCCCGGCACCGTCGCGGTCAAGGACGGCAAGATCGACATCGGCAACGGGCCGATGGACGTGCTGGCCGAGCGCGATCCGTCGAAGCTGCCGTGGCGGCGGCTCGGCGTCGACCTCGCGCTCGAGTGCACCGGGCTGTTCACCAAGCGCGAGCAGGCGGCACAGCATCTGGCCGCCGGCGCCAGGCGCGTCTTGATCTCGGCGCCCGCCGACGGCGCCGACATCACCGTCGTCTACGGCGTCAACCACGACAAGCTCGACGCCAAGCACGAGGTCATCTCGAACGCCAGTTGCACGACCAACTGCCTGGCGCCGGTCGCGCAGGTGTTGCATCAGGCGGTCGGCATCGCCCAGGGCTTCATGACTACGGTCCACGCCTACACCGGCGATCAGCCCGTGCTCGACGTGCAGCACAAGGACCTGCGCCGGGCGCGCGCCGCCGGGCTGTCCATGATCCCGACCTCGACCGGCGCGGCGCGCGCGGTCGGGCTGGTGCTGCCCGAGCTCAAGGGCAAGCTCGACGGCACCTCGGTGCGCGTCCCCACGCCCAACGTCTCGATGATCGACCTGGTGTTCAACGCCAAGCGCGCCACCAGCGTCGAGGAGGTCAACCAGGCGGTGACCGAGGCCGCGAATGGCCGGCTCAAGGGCATCCTGTTCGTCACGGACGAGCCGTTGGTCTCGTCGGACTTCAACCACAACCCGGCCAGCGCGACGTTCGACCTGACCCAGACCCAGGTGATCGACGGCACGCTCGTGCGCGTGCTCGCCTGGTACGACAACGAGTGGGGGTTCTCCAACCGCATGTGCGACGTCGCCGCGGCGATCGGCCGCCTGGGCTAGCCGGCGGTCCGGCCTTGGCCGCGTTCCGCACGCTAAACGGCCTGGAGGTGCGCGGGCGGCGCGTGCTCGTGCGCGTCGATCTGAACGTGCCGATGCAGGGCGGCGCCGTCGCGGACGCGACCAGGATCGAGCGCATCGTGCCGACCATTCGGGAGCTGGCGGAGAAGGGCGCGCGCGTCGTCGTGCTGTCGCACTTCGGCCGGCCCAAGGGCAAGCCGTCCGCCGCCATGTCGCTCGCCCCCTTGGTCGCGCCGCTGGCCAAGGCGATCGGCCGGCCGGTCCGATTCGCGACCGATTGCATCGGCCCCGAGGCAACGGGCGCGGCGGCAAACCTGAAGGACGGCGAGGTTGTGCTGCTCGAGAACGTGCGGTTCCACGCCGGCGAGGCGGCCAACGACCCGGCGTTCGTCGCCGACCTGGCACGCTCGGGCGAGCTCTACGTCAACGACGCATTCTCGGCAGCGCACCGGGCGCACGCCTCGACCGAGGGTCTCGCGCACGTTCTGCCGTCGGCGGCCGGGCGGCTGATGCAAGCGGAGCTCGAGGCCTTGGAAAGGGCGCTCGGCAATCCGGCGCGGCCCGTCGTCGCCGTCGTTGGCGGCGCCAAGGTCTCGGGCAAGATCGAGGTGCTCGCCAACCTCCTCGGCAAGGTCGACGCGTTGCTGATCGGCGGCGGCATGGCGAACACGTTCCTGTTCGCGCGCGGCGTCGAGGTCGGCAAGTCGCTGTGCGAGCGCGACCTCGCCGAGACCGCCGCCGACATCTTGGGTCGCGCGGCCGATGCCGGTTGCGCGATCGTGCTGCCCGGCGACGCCGTGTGCGCCCGCAAGTTCGAGGCCGGGGCGCCGCGCGAGACGGTCTCGATCGACCGGGTGCCGGCCGACGCCATGATCCTCGACGTCGGTCCGCGCACGGTCGCCGCCATGGGCGAGCGCCTGGAAGGGGCTAGGACGCTGCTGTGGAACGGCCCGCTCGGCGCCTTCGAGCTCGCCGGCTTCGCCGAGGGCACCGTTGGCCTCGCGCGCAAGGCGGCCATGCTGACCAAGGCCGGCCGGCTCGTCAGCGTCGCCGGCGGCGGCGACACGGTGGCGGCGCTCGGCCTGGCCGGCGTGGTCGAGGACTTCAGCTACGTCTCGACCGCGGGCGGCGCCTTCCTCGAATGGCTCGAAGGCAAGGAGCTGCCCGGTGTCGCCGCGCTTGCGCATTGAAGTCGCCACTCTTGGATGCAGCCCCCCTCACCCTGCCCTCTCCCGCCAAGGGCGGGAGAGGGTTGCGTAGGGTTGGCGCGGCAACCGCGCCTACCCGGAGCTGGGTGAGGGGGCGATGCGATGCCTGATGCCTGGCCCGGTTGGCACATCTCTCAGGCGGCGCGCCATCGTCGTCCACGGCCGCGACGACGTGGCCGTCGTCGCCCGCTTGTCCCTAGAGCTCGAAATACCGGTGACGCTGCTGACGGCGCCCGGCGCGGCCGACTACGCCGGGCCCGACGTGTTGCTCGCCATGGTGCGCCACGGGCTGGCCGAGGCACCAGAGTCCGATGTCGAGGCCGTCATCGACTGCGCCGACGCGGCGGGGCGCGCGCTCGCGGCGCTGCGCGCGGGCTGGACCCGCGTGCTGTTCACCGGATCGGCCGAGACCGCCGCGCGCCTGGCCGACATCGCCCAGCAATGCGGCGCGACGCTGCTGACCGAGCGACCCGAGGCGCGCGACGCGGGTGGCGACGCTATCGACGCCGTGAGGCTTCGCAATTGGCTTTACGCGGTCACGGCGTGAAATCGCCCGAACGGCCGCGGCTTTATCTTATCGTCTTGCCCGAGACCACCCCGGCGGCGCTGATCGACGCGCTCGTGGGCGGCGACGTGGCGGCGGTCGAGCTCGCGGGGGCCGATGCCGGGCTGATCGCGGCGGCGCGGCGGCAAGGAATCGCCGTGCTGCTGCGCGACGACGTTCGTGCGGCGGCGGGCGCCGACGGTGTTTATCTAGCAGATCCCGAGGCCGACGTCGCGGCCGCGCGCGCGGCGCTCGGGCCCGAGAAGATCGTTGGGGCATTCGCCGGCGGCTCGCGCCACGCGGCCATGGTCGTGGGCGAGGCCGGCGTTGACTTCGTCGCCTTCGACGGGGACCTCGACACCGTCGCCTGGTGGGCGGAAACCATGGTCGTGCCGTGCCTCGCGCGCGGCGACGTCACGATCGACACGATCGCCGCCGCGGTCGCCGCGGGGGCCGACTTCATCGCGGTGGATCGCGCCGTGTGGAGCCATCCGGACGGGCCGCGCGCCGCCATCGCCGCGCTCAATGACGCCGTGGACAGGGCCTGGGCACTCTGATACGAGTCCGCCGCTCCGAAAACCCGCGCATTTCCTTGGTCTACGGCGATGAAGATCTCAGGCGTCGAAATCCGTCCCGGCATGATCCTCGAGCACAAGGACAAGCTCTGGGTGGCGGTCAAGACCATGCACACCAAGCCCGGCAAGGGCGGCGCGTACATGCAGGTCGAGCTCAAGGACGTGCGCGACGGCACCAAGCTCAACGAGCGGTTCCGTTCGTCGGAATCGGTCGAGCGCGTGCGCCTTGACGACCACGACTTCCAGTTCCTGTTCGCCGAGGGCGACGTCCTCACCTTCATGGACGGCGAGACGTTCGAGCAGATCACCGTTCCGCGCGAGCTGGTCGGCGACCAGGCGGTCTTTCTGCAGGACGGCATGGTGGTGACCATCGCGAGCCACGAGGGCGCGCCGCTCTCGGTCGAACTGCCCGAGACGGTGGTCTGCGAGATCGCCGAGACCGACGCCGTGGTCAAGGGCCAAACGGCCGCCTCGAGCTACAAGCCAGCGCGCCTGACCAACGGCGTGCGCGTCATGGTGCCGCCGCACATCGGCGCGGGCGAGCGCATCGTCGTCAACACGGCGGATTCGACCTACCGCGAACGCGCCAAGGACTAGGCGCGCGGTGACCATCCGTCCTCCCCTGGTCACCGTCATCGCGGCCGCCGCCGACAAGGCCGCGCGCCGCCTGATCCGCGACTTCAACGAGGTCGAGCAGCTCCAGGTCAGCCGCAAGGGCCCGGCCGACTTCGTCAGCGCCGCCGATCTGATGGCCGAGCGCACGATCAAGGCCGAGCTTCGGCGCGCCCGCCCCGCCGCCGGGTTCCTGACCGAGGAGGAAGGCGAGGAGCCGGGGCGCGACCCCGCCCAGCGCTGGATCGTCGATCCGCTCGACGGCACGCTCAACTTCCTCCACGGCATCCCGCACTTCGCCATCTCGATCGCGTTCGAGACCGCGGGTGAGGTCGTCGCCGGCGTCGTGTTCGATCCGATCAAGGACGAGACCTACTGGGCCGAGAAGGGCCGCGGCGCCTATGTCAACGACCGGCGACTCCGCGTCTCGTCCCGGCTCAAGCTCGAGGACGCCGTGATCGCGCACGGCCGCCCGGAGCCCGGCGACAAGGAACGATCCGGCTTCTTCGCCGAGATCGACGCGATCATGGACGCGGGCGCCGCGGTGCGCCGGTTCGGCGCCGCCGCGCTCGACCTCGCCTACGTCGCCGCCGGTCGGCTCGACGGCTTCTGGGAGGCGGGGCTCAAGCCGTGGGACATCGCCGCCGGCATCCTGATCGTGCGCGAAGCCGGCGGCCTGGTGACCGATCACGCCGGCGGGCTCGACGTCATGCCGACCGGCGACGTGCTCGCCGCCAACCCGAACCTGCACCCGGGCCTGCTCGGCATCCTGGAGGCGACGCGCCACACCCGCGCCACAAACCCGCGCTAGGCACGGACCCGGGGGCAACGTTGTCGCTGCCCAGGGCGTGGGTTAAGGTGCCGCGCGGTCCTAAACGACGAAGGCGATCCGGTCCATGATGCAGTTCCGCCTCCGGTCGAGATCGCGCTTCGGTCTCGCGGTTGCGATCGGCGCGGCGGCGTCGCTGGGTTGGGGCGCGTCGGCGCGCTCCGATGCTCCCTTGGTGGTCGGGGCCACGGGCAATGCCGCCGTCGAGATCAACCTCGACGCGCTCGACCAGCTCGGAACGCCCGATGCGCCGAGGCCGCTCGGCCCCGTCATCATCATGCCGATCCCTTCGGCGGTCGTGATTTCCGGTGTCGAGATACCGGGTCGGGCCGAGGTTGCCGTTCCAGTCCTGCCCGTTGCGCAGGAGCCGTTGAACCTCGCGCCACCCCCGCTGCCCGCCGCGCCACCACCGGAGCCAGCGGCGGCGCCGGCCGAGCCGGTCGCCGCCCCGGAGCCGGCGGAGACCCAAGTCGCCGCCGTCACGCCCGGGCCATTGCCCGAGCCGGAGCCCGTTCCCGCCCAGCCGATCGAGCCGGTCGTCATCGCGCCGGAGCCGGACGCCGGAGCGCCGACGGCGCCCGAGCCTCTGCCCGAACCGGAGCCGGTGGTGGCCAGCCTGGAACCGGCGGGGCCGATCGATTTGACCGAGCCGGGCCAAGTGCTGTCGGTCGGCTTCGCCGCGGACGAATCCGAGCTCAGGCCCGAAACCGTGAGCGCGCTGGCCGGTCTGGTCGCCGCGATGCGGCGCGACGAAGGCGCGCGCATCCAGCTCCTGGCCTACGCGGGCGCGAGCGGCGGCAGCGCGAGCACCGCCCGCCGCCTGTCGCTCAGCCGGGCGCTCGCGGTGCGCGGCTACCTGATCGAGAACGGCGTGCGCTCGACGCGCATCGACGTGCGCGCGCTCGGCGACAACGTCGACGAAGGCTCGCCCGAGCGGGTCGACGTCGTCGCCCTGCCGCGCTGAGGCGCGCGAGGAGGCGGGTCATGAGTCGGCCCCAGAGCTACATCGTTCGCATGGTCCTGTTCGTGCTGCTGGTCGGCATCGCCGCCGCGCTGCTGCACCGCACCCTGGTGACCGCGTTCATGGCGAACCCGTGGCTCAACGGCTTGATCCTCGGCGTGCTGGTGCTTGGCATCGGCTACGCGTTCCGCCAAGTCGCCCGGCTCGGCCCCGAGGTCGAGTGGATCGATTCGTTCCGGCGCAACCAGCCCGGTCTGTCGATCGCCGAGCCGCCGACCCTGATCGCGCCCATGGCGACCATGCTGGGCGAACGCAAGGGCCGCGTCGTGCTGTCCGCCACGGCCATGAGCACGCTGCTCGACGGCATCGGCTCCAGGCTCGACGAGGCGCGCGAGACCGTGCGCTACATGATCGGCCTGCTCATCTTCCTCGGGCTGCTCGGCACGTTCTGGGGTCTTCTGATCACCATGGGCTCGGTCGGCGCCGTGATCCAGGGGCTCGAGATCGGTCAGGGCGACCTCGCGTCGGCGTTCCAGGACCTCAAGGTCGGGCTCGCCGCGCCGCTGACCGGCATGGGCACCGCGTTCTCGTCCTCGCTGTTCGGCCTCGCCGGCTCGCTCGTGCTCGGGTTCCTCGACTTGCAATCGAGCCAGGCGATGAACCGGTTCTACAACGAGCTCGAGGAGTGGCTGTCGAGCCTGACCCGGCTGCCGTCGGGCATCGGCCTCGGCGACGGCGACCAGTCGGTGCCCGCGTACGTCTCGGCGCTCTTGGAGCAGACCGCCGAGAGCCTGGAGAGCCTGCAGCACATTCTGGCGCGCAGCGAGGACAGCCGGCGCTCGGCCGACGCGAGCCTCGCCCAGCTCGCCGAGCGGCTGGCGACCCTGACCGATCAGATGCGCGCCGAGCAGGCGGTCATGCTCAAGCTCGCCGAGGGCCAGATGGACATGCGCCCAATCCTCCAGCGGCTCGCGGAATCGAGCGCGCTCGGCGGTGGCATGGACGAGGCGAGCCGCGCCCACATCCGCAACATCGACGTGGCCTTGAACCGTCTGGTCGAGGAGACGGTCAACGGCCGCGGCGAGCTGGTCGAGGGGCTCAGGAGCGAGATCAAGCTGCTCGCCCGCACCGTGGCGGCGGCCGCCGCCGACGCGCGGCGCGGCCTGGGCTAGATTCGGGAGCGCCCCGTCATGAGGCGCCGGCGTCTGGCACAGGCGATTGATCCATGGGCCGGGTGGGTCGACGCGCTGTCGACCCTCCTGATGGTCTTCATCTTCCTGCTGGTCACGTTCTCGCTCTCCCAGATCGTGTTGAGCCACCTCTTGAGCGGGCGCAACGATGCGCTCGCCCGGCTCCAGACCCAGGTCGACGAGCTCGCCGACCTGCTCGCCCTCGAACGCCAGGCCAACGCCGACCTCAGGCTCAACGCGGCCCAGCTCTCGGCCGAGCTGCAACGCTCGGTCGCCGCGCGCGACGACGCCGCGACCGAGCTGGCCGCGATCCTGGCCGAGCGCGACCGGCTGGCGCGCGACCTGGAGGAGTCCACCGTCGCGCGCGCGGCGCTCGACGAACCGGTCGTCATGGGCGAGAAGACGCTCGCACAG
>JBBDQV010000110.1:0-6028 GCA_040905845.1 Alphaproteobacteria bacterium
GAGGGAGGGGCCCAAGCCTGCCCTGAGCGACGCCGCAGGCGGCGTCGAAGGGGCGCAGCCATGGGAGGGTGAGGGCGAACACCGACTGGTCGAACGCCATGCCCGTTGGTGCCAGTCGGGACGGTGTCTCGTGAACCGATCGGCCGTGCTCGCGGCGGCGGCGCTGCTCGTCGCGGCGCTGCTGTGGTCGAGCGGCACGGTCCTGGTGCGCGCGCTGCGCGAGAGCGTGCCGCCCATGGGGCTGACGTTCTGGCGCTCGGTCGTCGCGTTCGTCGCCGTCTTGCCCTTCGCCCTGCCCGGCCTGCGGTCCCAATGGAAGCTTGCGCGGCGCGAGGCGTTGCGGCTGGTCGCGGCCGGGCTGACCGGGGTCGCGCTGTTCCCGATCGTCCTGTTCGCCGCTATTCACCGGACCGAGGCGCTCAACGTCGGCCTGATCAGCGCGTCCGAGCCGCTGGTCATCGCGTTGATCGCCTGGCTCGCGCTCGGCCACCGGCTCGGCGCCGGCCAGGTTGTCGGTTTCGTGATCGGCGCCGCCGGCGTCGCCCTGATCGCCGCGCAGGGGGAGATCGCCCGCCTCGCCGTGCTGACCCTCGGTCTGGGCGACGCCTTCGTGATCGCCTCGCTTTACGTCTGGGCCGTCTACACGGTGCTCGTGCAGCGCCTGCCGCGGGAGCTTGGCGCGCCGGTCGTGCTGCTCGCGGTGTTCGCGTCGGGCATCGTTTTCGCCTTGCCGTTCGCGCTCGTCGAGGCACGGCACCAGCCGATCGCGCCGACACCCGAGGCGATCACCGTCGTCCTTTACAGCGCGATCTTCGGCACCTTGCTCGCGTTCGGCTGCTGGAACTTCGGCGCGCGCGTCCTCGGCCCGGGCCGCGCCGGGTACTTCCTCTACGTCATACCCGTCTTCACGACGGCGCTCTCGGTCGGTCTTCTGGGCGAACCGCTGCGCGGCTATCACGGCGTCGGCGCGGCGGCCATCGCCCTCGGGCTCGCCTTCGCCACGGTGCCTTTCGCCCGGCTCGCCCGCTTGACCACCCCGGTCCGGCGCCCTAAGCCTAGGCCGCGCGGGAAGCGAGATCGCGGGGAGGCGTCATGAAGCTCGTGCGGTACGGCCCACGGGGCCGCGAGAAGCCTGGCATGATCGATCCCGACGGCCGGCTCCGCGACCTGTCGCGCCACCTTTACGACACGGATCACCTGGCGCTGTCCGAGGAAAGCCTCGAGAAGTTCCGCCGCATCGACCCCGGCATGCTGGGCGAAGTCGAGGGCGAGCACCGGCTCGGCGTCCCCCTGCGCCGGGTCGGCAAGTGCGTCTGCGTCGGATTGAACTATTCGGACCACGCCGCGGAGACGAACTCCAAGCCGCCCAAGGAGCCGATCCTGTTCATGAAGGCGACGAGCTCGCTGTGCGGCCCCACCGACCCGATCATCATCCCCAAGGACTCGGTCAAGACCGACTGGGAGGTCGAGCTCGCCGTCATCATCGGGCGCAAGACGCAGCACGTGGCCGAGGAGGAGGCGCTCGCCTGCATCGCCGGCTACGCCGTCATGAACGACGTCTCCGAGCGCGAGTTCCAGATCGAGCGCGGCGGCCAGTGGGTAAAGGGCAAGAGCTGCGACAACTTCGGCCCGCTGGGCCCCTGGCTCGTCACCCGCGACGAGATCGCCGATCCGCAGGCGCTCGAGCTCTGGCTCGACGTCAACGGCGAGCGCATGCAGCACGGCTCGACCGCGAACATGATCTTCTCGGTCAAGCAGCTCATCAGCTACATCAGCCGCTTCATCACGCTCTACCCGTGCGACGTCGTCAGCACGGGAACGCCCGCGGGCGTCGGGCTCGGCAAGAAACCGCCGCGCTTCCTCAAGGCGGGCGACGTGGTGGCGCTCGGCGTCACCGGGCTCGGCGCCCAGCGCCAGGAATGCACGGCCTGGTCGCCGCCGGAGTGACGCGGCCATGCCGACGTTAGCTTGCGCCGGCGCGACGATCGCGTACTTTCAGGACGGCGGCGGCCCCGACATCGTCTGGATCCCCGGCGGCGACAACCGGGGCCGCGACTGGGCCGACCAGATCGCCGGCTTTCGCGACGGCTACCGCAACACCGCGTACGATCCGCGCGGCGCCGGCGACACCATCGCGCGGATCCCGCCGCCGTGGTCGATCGCCGACTTCGCCGAGGATTGCGCGGCGCTGATCCGTGGCGTCTGCCGGCCGCCGGTGGCGCTGATCGGGCTGTCCATGGGCTCGCTGATCGTCCAGGAGGTGGCGATCCGCCATCCGGACCTGGTGCGCTGCGCCATCGCCATGGGCACCGCGGGGCGCATCTCGGGCTACCTGCGCGAGTGGATGGAGGCCGAGGTCGCCTATCGCCGCGCCGGTGGCACCTTGCCCCAGGCCATGGCGGTCGCCCACTACGGGGTGCTCATGTACCCGCCCGAGGTGCTCGGCGACGACACCCTGTGGGCCAAGGTCAGGCCGTTCGTCGCGGTGTCCTACGGCGAACGCGACGGCGTCATGCTCGCGGCCCAATGGCAGGCGTGCATCGACTTCGACTCGCTCGACCGATTGCCCGCCTGCCGGGTGCCGCTCCACGTCATCGGCTTCAGCCACGACGTCCAGGCGCCGCCCGCGCACGGCCGCCGCGTCGCCGAGGCGGCCGCCGACGGCCACTTCCATCTGATCGAGGGCCTCGGCCACCTGTCGCTCGCCGGACATAGGCCCGACCTGGTCAACGCGACGATCCGCTCAATTATCGAGCGCTACCTTCCGCCACGCCGGGGTTAGCAGGCTGCCGGCGGACCCTCAATCATTGTCATCGCGAGGCCCACGAAGTGGCCGTGGCGATCCAGATGACTGGGCGAGAACCCCCGCGTTTCTGGATTGCCACAAGCCTGTCCTGAGCGACGCCGCAGGCGGCGTCGAAGGGGCCTTCGGCCTCCTCGCAATGACGGGCTAGATGCTTTTCGACAGCCTGCTACATCGCATCGACGCGCCAGATCGCGCCTGGAAAGGGGTGTTTGGTCGGCTCGTCGACCACGGTCAGGTACGCGTTCTTGCCCTCGGGATCGAACGCGACGTTGGTGACGCCGATGCCGGGCATGGCGATGGTGCGGCGCAGCCGGGCTTTGCCGTCGACGACATGGACGCGGCCGGCGCCGTACTCGCAGATCCACACGTCACCCGAAGGATGCAGCTCCATGCCGTCCGGGCCGGCGTACGGGTCGGCGCCGGCCGGCAGCGCGCCGAAGTCGTCCAAGCGGCAGAAGAGGCGCGGCTCGGCGAGCGAGCCGTCGTCTTCGACCGTGAACGCCGTGACCTGCCGGCCGAGCGTCTCGGCCACCAGGAGCGTGCGCCCGCCGTCGATCAGCGCGATGCCGTTGGTGAAGTGGAGGCCGTCGGCGACACGGGCGAGCCGCCCGTCGGGCGCCAGGTGGAACACCGATCCCCCCGGCGGCGCGGCGACGTCCCAAAGTCCCGACGCGGTGACGTAGGCGCCGCCCTTGCCGTCGGGCACCAGGTCGTTGGCGCCGGTCAGCGGGTGACCGTCGTCGCCGACGGCGCGCTTCTCGATCAGCCGGCCCTCGGGCGTGAGCCGCGCCAGGAAATGGCCCTCGAAGCAGGCGACGAGCAGCGAGTCCTGCGGGCCGCGCTCGACCGCGCAAGCGCCGCAGCCGGCCTCGTGCCACAGCGTCGTCCGCCTGCGTCCGTCCCATCGGCTCACCCTGTGGCCGTAGATCTCGACGAACAGCAGGTCGCCGTCCCACCACAAGGGGCCTTCGGGGAAGATCAGGCCATCGACCACCTTGTCCATGGTGCCGTTCACGTGACCCGGTAGCGTGCGATGACGTCGTCGTCGAGGGTGACCCCGAGGCCCGGGCGGTCGATGGGGATCGCGACCATGCCGTCGCCGTCGATGGGGAACGGCTCCTTCACCAGGCCCCAGCGCAGGGGCGACTCGCTCATCGAGTACTCGAGCGGGCCACCGGTCTCGTCGCTCGCGTAGAACGCCAGGTTGGTCGCGAGCAGCAGGTTGCTCTTGTAGCCGTGCAGCACCATGCGACAGCCGTGGCGCGCCGCGATCGGCCTGAGCCGCACGAGCTCGGTCAGCCCGCCGACCAGGCTCGCGTCGGGTTGGACCACGTCAAGCCTGGCCTGCTCGATCATGTGCGCCAACTCGAAGCGGGTGGTCAGCGCCTCGCCGTCGGCGATCGGCACGCCCATGCCGTGGAGCCGGGCGTGGCCGGCGAGTTCGTCCGGCGGCAGCGGGCCCTCGAGCCAGCCATACCGGCACTCGGCCAGCACCGGCATGACCGGCAGCACCTGCTCGACCGTCGCCCACGCCGTGGCGGCGTCGAGCATCAGGTCGATACCATCGCCGACGTGCGCGCGGGCCGTCCTCAGCACCAGGGCCGCGAGATCCGGGTCGTCGCGCCAGGCCGGATCGCCGCACACCTTGATCGCGCGCAGGCCGCGCGCGAGCCCGCGGTCGATGTTGCGGCGCACCTCGTCTGGCGTGGCGCCGGTCGGGTAGATCGTGCCGTAGGCCTTAACCCGATCGCGCTTTCGGGGCCCGAGCAGGTCGGCGACCGAACGGCTCTCCGCCTTGCCCTTGAGGTCCCACAGCGCGATATCGACCAGGCTGAGCGCGTGGATCACCGCGCCGCGCCGGCCGTAGTAGAACGTCCGCTCGTAGGCGAGGTTCCACAGGGCTTCGATGTCGGCGGGGTCGCGCCCGACCAGCAGGGTCCTGAGGCCGGTCGCCGCCGAATGGATGCGCGGCGCCTCGATCACCGCGCGCACGACCGGGGGCATGCCGTCGGTCTCGGCGATGCCGACGAGCCCGGCGTCGGTGTGGAGCCGGAGCACGCAGCCGATGTAAGAGCCGTCGAATTCGACGTCGGGGGCGGGGACGCGGAGCTCGATGACCTCGAGGTCGGTGATCTTCATGGTCCGGTACCCTCGGGCGGCTGGTAGAGCTCGACGATGACCCCGTTGGGATCGCGCAGGTAGACGGCGGAGGCGCCACGGTAGGGGCCGCTCGGCACGCCCGTGACGGCGCCCTGCAGCGTCGCGCCGGCGGCCCGCAGGCGCGCGACGTCGCCCTCGATGTCGTCCGAGACGAAGGCGACGTGGGCCGCGAGCCGGTCGTTGGGCGCGGGGCGAGCGACGGCACCCTTGGGCTCGAGGTATTCGATGAACTCCATGTGCACGCCGTGGCCGTGCAGATGAGCGATGCGGGCGCGCGCGCCGGGCACGCCGACGACCGCGCCGAGAAAAGGGCCTTCGCGCACGCTGTCGGAGGCGACCGTGAAGCCCATGGCGTCGCGCCAGAAGGCGAGCGTCGCGTCGATGCTCGCGACCGTGAAGCTCGTGTGGTCGTAGCCGCGGATCATCGTGGGCTCTTAAACGTAGCCGTAGGCGGCCCAGCCGCCGTCGACGCCGAGCACCTGGCCGGTGACGTGGCCGGCCTCGGCCGGGTCGAGCAGGAAGCAGACGGCGCGCGCGACCTCGTCGGCGCTGGCCAGCCGACCCATGGGCGTGCGCCCGGCGATGCGCGCGAGGTCGATCTTGCCGGCGTCGGCGAGCGCGGCGACCTCGGCGCTCTCGACGTAGCCGGGCGCGACCGCGTTGACCCGGATGCCCGCGCGCGCCCATTCAAGCGCGAGCACCTTGGTCAGCATCACGAGCCCGGCCTTGGAGGCGCAATAGCCGGCGCGGTCGGGTGCCGCGACCACGCCGTAGATCGAGGCGATGTTGACGATCGCGCCGCCGGGGCCAAGCCGTGGCGCGACCTGGCGCGACAGCCGCCACGGCGCCGTCAGGTTGAGCGCGAGGGTCAAGTCCCATTCGGCCTCGTCAGTCGCGAGCGTCGGCGTCACGTAGCCCCAGCCGGCATTGTTGACCAGCCCGTCCAGACCGTCCCAGGCGTCGAGCAAGTCGCTCACGGCATGCGTCGCCTCCCCGGCGCGCGTCACGTCGGCCACCACCGCCCCCGCCGAAGGGCCGAGCGCCGCCCCGCCAGCCGAGGCC
>JBBDQV010000111.1:0-5932 GCA_040905845.1 Alphaproteobacteria bacterium
GAGGAGGGCCCTGAGCAAAGCGAAGGGCCCGTCTCGAAGCACGGGCGGCTGCTTGCACGACGCCAGAGCCACGGGCTGGTCCTAGAACGCGACCTGGTCGCCGCCCTTGAGGTCGAGCATCGCGCGCGCCTCGGTGGGCGTCGCGACCTCGAGGCTCAGGCTCTCGAGGATCGTGCGAATCCGGCTCACCTGCTCGGCGTTGGACTTCGCGAGCTGGCCCTTGCCAACGTAAATCGAATCCTCGATCCCGACGCGCACGTTGCCGCCCATGATCGCGGCCATGGAGACGAACGGAAGCTGGTGCCGCCCGGCGGCGAGCACCGACCAGTGGTACTGGTCGTCGAACAGCTTGTCGGCGATGCGCTTCATGTGGGCGACGTTCTCGGTATCGGCGCCGATGCCGCCCAGAATGCCGAAGATGGTCTGCACAAACAGCGGCGGGCGGATGATCTTGCGGTCGAGGAAATGCGCCAGGTTGTAGAGATGCCCCACGTCGTAGCACTCGAACTCGAAGCGCGTGCCGCAGCCCTCGCCCAATTCCTTCATCATGAACTCGATCGACTTGAACGTGTTCGAGAAGATGAAGTCGCGGCTGGCTTCGAGGTGCTTGGGCTCCCAGTCGTACTTGAACGTCTTGTAGCGATCGAGCATCGGGAAGAGCCCGAAGTTCATCGAGCCCATGTTGCACGTCGCCATCTCGGGCTTGGCGCGCAGCGCGCCGGCCATGCGCTCCTGCACGGTCATGCCATGCCCGCCCCCGGTCGTGATGTTGAGCACCGCGTCCGAGGCCTGCTTGATGCGCGGCAGGAATTGCATGAACACGTCCGGGCTCGGCGTCGGGCGCCCGTTCTCGGGGTCGCGCGCGTGCAGATGGATGATCGCGGCGCCGGCCTCGGCCGCCTCGATCGAGGCCTTGGCGATCTCGTCGGGCGTGATCGGCAGATAGGGCGTCATCGTCGGCGTGTGGATCGAGCCGGTGACGGCGCACGTGATGATGACCTTGTCGCGTTTCGCGGCCATGACGCGGGGCCTCCCTGAGGTCGGGCGGGCGCTACCCTGGCATCGCGGCCGCGAGCGATCAAGGAGCGTTCGCGGCGGTCGACAGCGCGGGCGCTCTTGGCGTTTGATGCGCGGCGATTGTCGTGGGGGCATCATGACGCGCGCTGTCGATCGGGCGAAGCTCGAGTCCTTGACAAGGACCGAGTCCGAGCGCTTCGCCGCCGAGCACCCGGAGTCGAAGCGCCTGTTCGAGGCGGCGCGGGATCACGTCTGGGGCGGCGTGCCCATGCACTGGATGCGGCTGTGGCCGGGTTCGCACCCGATCTACGCCGCGAAGTCCAAGGGTGCCCGGATCGTCGATGTCGACGGGCACGAGTACGTCGACTTCTGCCTGGGCGATAGCGGCGCGCTCTTCGGCCACGCCCCCGAGGCCCTGGTGCGGGGCGCGGCCGAACAGCTCGCGCGCGGCATCACGACCATGCTGCCCACGGCGGACGCCGCCGCGGTTGCCGAGAACCTGGCCGATCGCTTCGGGCTTCCGCTCTGGCAGTTCTGCCTGAGCGCGACCGACGCCAACCGGTTCGCGATCAAGCTCGCGCGCGCGGCCACGGGCCGGGCCCGGATCGTCGTGTTCGACGGCTGCTATCACGGCAGCCTGGACGAAACGCTCGTTGCCCTGCGCAACGGCACGACGGTGCCGATCGCGAGCAACATCGGACCGGCGGTCGATCCCGGCGTGACCACCCGCGCGGTCCCGTTCAACGACCTCGATCGTCTGGAGGACGCGTTGCGCGCCCGCGACGTCGCCTGCGTGCTGGCCGAGCCCGCGCTCACCAACTTCGCCATGGTGCTGCCCGAACCAGGGTTCCACGACGGCGTGCGCGCGCTCACCCGGCGTTACGGCAGCCTGCTCGTGATCGACGAGGCCCATACGATCTGCGCCGGCCCCGGCGGTGGCACGCGCGCGTTCGGGCTCGAGCCCGATTTCGTCACGCTCGGCAAGCCGATCGCCGGCGGCATCCCCGCCGCCGCCTATGGCTTCAGCCACGCGGTCGGCGAGGCCGTGGACGCATGGCGCGCCAAGGTCGACGGCTTCGTCTCGGGCATCGGCGGAACGCTCGCCGGCAACGCCTTCGGGCTTCACGCCATGCGTGTCGCGCTCGAGGATGTGCTGACGCCCGTGGCCTTCGCGCACATGACCGGCCTCGCCGAACGCCTGGCCACGGGGCTCGACTCCGTCATCGCAAGGCACGGCGTACCATGGAGCATCGGGCGCCGCGGCGGCTGGGGCTTCTTCGGGAGCGTTCTCCGCGCGGACCGCCGCGGCGCGGGCATCGGTCGTGGTCGGCGCGTCCGAGCGCTCGGCCACGCTCTCGGCGGCGACCTCTTGCGTTGCCGGCGGCCCCCGCGTCGAGATCCGGTTCCAGGCGAGCGCGCCGCGCAACGCCGCCGAGGCCCAGGCGCATCACGACGCGGCGCTCGACCGCGCGCTGCGCCTGTTCCTGCTCAACCGGGGCATCCTGATGACCATCTTCTACAACGTCGTCCTGATCTCGCCGGCGACGACTAAGTCCGACGCCGACAGGCTCCTCGACGCCTTCGACGCGTTCGTCCGGGAGCTGGTCGTCTAACGTGAGTCTCAGTCTCGTGGAACCGATGTCGTGCGCTCCGCCGCCCGTGCTTCGAGACGAGCGTGCGGAGCACGCATCTCGAAGGGCGGCCGGTGCACCGATGCCACACCGCCGGAAAACCCTTCAACCCGCCATGGCACCGGTACCCGAATCGGTGCGTGCCGCTTGGTCAGCGCTTACGCGCGCGAGCCGGCGCCTGATCGATGGGCCCATCGCGCGGCTGTTCGGCGGCGTGCGAAGACCGAGGGTCCGCTCGGCGCCTACCGCGCGGTCTTCCGCAACCGTGGCTTCGCCCTGTTCTGGACCGGCATCACGGTGTCGATGATCGGCGACGCGATCACCAAGGTCGCGCTCACCTGGTACGTCTATCAGGTCACCGGGTCGGCGGTCGCGCTCGGCTGGCTCGCCTTCCTGTTCACGGCGCCCGTCGTGGTCGGTGGGTTCGCGGCGGGCTGGCTGCTCGATCGCTTCGACCGTCGCCGCGTCCTGATCGTGGACAGCCTGGCCAAGGCGGTCGTGATCGGCTCCGTGCCGCTGCTCCATGCCTTCGACGCCCTGTCGCTCGCCCACGTCTACGTGGTGGCGGGGGTCTACGGCTTCCTGATGATGATCCCGTTGGCCGGCACGCCCGCGCTGCTGCCCGCGCTGGTCGGCGAGCCGCATCTCGGCACGGCGAACGCGCTCGAGACCATGAGCTACACGCTGAGCGGCGTCGTCGGCCCGCCTCTCGCCGGCGTGGTCATCGCGTGGATCGACGCACCGACCGCGCTCGCGTTCGACGCGGCGAGCTACCTTGCCTTCGTCGCCCTGCTGACCCGTGTCGTGCCGCGGCCGGACGAGCCCGTCGCGAGGCGCGAACGGCGCGTCGGGTTCCACGACGCGATCGTGCTCCTGCTCGGCAACAAGGTGCTGCTGACGACCACGGCGATGTACATGGCGATCAACGTGGGCGAAGGCGCGATGCGCGTCTGGCTGCCGCTGTTCACCGATCGGGTCCAGGGCGGCGGGGCGACGCTTTACGGCATCCTGCTCGGCGCCATCGCGTGCGGCGAGGCGATAAGCTCGGCCGTCGCCGGCATGATCACCCGGCCGCTGCCGCTCGGCCTGCTGATCGGCGTCGCGCAGACACTGGGTTTCCTGGCGCTGGCGCCCCTGCTCCTCGCGGGCGGTCACGTCGTGACGCTCGGCAGCCTGCTCGTCTATGGGTTCCTGACCGCGCCGTTGACGATCTGGGCCCAGACGCTGCGCATGAGGATCATCCCGGCGGAGCAGGGCGGGCGCAGCTTCGCGCTGCTGCGCACGCTGATGCAAAGCACCAACCCGCTCGGCGGCCTGGCCGCCGGGTTCGCCGTGCCGGTGGCGGGGCTGACGGCCGTGATCGCCGCGACCGTCGCGGTCGGGGCGATCCCGGGCCTGCTCGGGCTTCGGGTGCGTGCCCTGCGCGCGGCGCGCTAGAGTGAGCGTCCACGAAGCGGTGGTTCACGAGGAAACGATGATGAGCGAGCCGGTCAAGGTGGTGCGTAATGGCGAGGTTCTCGAGATCACGCTCGATCGGCCTCCGGCCAACGCGATCAACGGCGCGACGAGCCGGGCGTTGGGCGCCGCGTTCGAGCGGCTGCACAGGGACGATACGCTCAGGGTCGCGATCATCACCGGCGGCGGCGAGAAGTTCTTCTCGGCCGGCTGGGACCTCAAGGCCGCGGCCTCGGACGATCCCGACGCCACCGACTACGGCCCGCACGGCTTCGCCGGGCTGCCCGAGTACTACGAGCTCGACAAGCCGGTCATCGCGGCGGTGAACGGACTCGCGGTCGGCGGCGGCTTCGAGCTCGCGCTCGCCGCCGACGTGATCGTCGCGGCCGGTCATGCGCAGTTCTGGCTGCCCGAGGCCCAGATCGGCATCCTGCCCGATGGCGGCGGAATCAATCGGCTGCCGCGCCGGGTGCCCTACAACCTGGCGGTCGAGATGATCCTGACCGGGCGCCGGCTCGGCGCCGAGGAGGCGGTACGGATCGGCCTGGCCAGCGCGGCCGTGCCGGCCGCCGAGCTGCTGGCGAAGGCGCGCGAGATCGCCACCGCGATGCGCGCGAGCGCGCCGCTCTCGGTCAAGGCGGTCAAGCAGACGCTAAGGCGCATCGAGCGGATGTCGATCGAGGACAGCATCCGGCTCATGCGCGAGGACCGCGCGAACATCCCAGCCTACGCCGCGATGTGGGCGAGCGAGGACGCCAAGGAAGGCCCGCGCGCCATCGCCGAGAAGCGCAAGCCCGTATGGACGGGGCGGTAGCGCCCGTGGTTCGCGCTGGCCTTGGGCGCCGGAACGCGCGACACTGAGCGTTCGGGAAACCGATCAGGCGGCGGACCGCGGGGTGGTGTTTCGGCCGCCGTGGCCTGCGCGGCCACCGATCAGGGGCGCAGGCCTCGGGTCCGTTGTCCCACTCGGGCGGAACGCACGGGAGGCAGACATGCACGTCGAGGCTATCCTCAAGAACAAGGGCCGCGAGGTCACCACGATCGCGCCCGAGACCACGGTCAAGGCGGCGGCGGTGATGATGCACGGCCGGCGCATCGGGGCGCTCGTCGTCACCGACCCGCAGGGGCGCATCGCCGGCATCGTGTCGGAGCGCGACATCGTGGCCGCGATCGCCCAGCGCGGCGAGCGCGCGCTCGATCTCAAGGTGGCGGACCTGATGACCCGCGAGGTCGTGACCTGCGCGCCCGGCGACACCGTGCGCCACCTGATGACCGTCATGACCAGCCGGCGCATGCGCCACATCCCGGTCGTCGTCGACGGGCGACTGGCCGGCATCGTCAGCATCGGCGACGTGGTCAAGAGCCGCATCGAGGAGTCCGAGATGGAGGCCAACATGCTGCGCGACTACGTCATGGCCGGGCACTAGCCACACGCTGTGCGGTTGGCGCCACCATCGTGGTCCGGAGCGCGATCGGCGGGCTACGAGTGATACCGGCGCGCCTAAATACTGACCCTTCCAAACTTCCTCGTGCTGAGCCTGACTCGAAATGAAGCCCGTGAGATCAAGGCGTTAGCATACCCCCTGTCGTCATGCGCGGGCTTGGCCCGCGCATCCACGTCTTGTTTGCAACCGAGCTTCCTCAAAGCAAGTCGTGGATGGCCGGAACAAGTCCACGGCTGTCCGGTTGGGGCGCGCGGCAATGTTCGGAGATTGGCGCCGCGCTCGGCTCGGACAATCCTCGGACATCGGCATGGACACGATCGGCGCCGACAGGGCAAGGGACCCCGTCCGTGCTTCGAGACGCGACCCATAGGGTCGCCCTCAGCA
>JBBDQV010000112.1:0-5909 GCA_040905845.1 Alphaproteobacteria bacterium
CTTACGCTACATCCGCCAACCCAATATCAGTGCCGCGATGAATAATTCGGGCTAGCAATAATAGACCGTTCGCGCTGAGGAGCGCCCGTAGGGCGCGTCTCGAAGCGCGGGGCGCGGGCGAATCCGTTCGTCCTTCGAGACGGGCTCCGCCCTTCTCGGGACGAACGGCTTTGGGTTGAACCGTTCGCGCTGAGGCGTGGGGGCGGGGGGCAACCGCCCCCACGCCCAAAGGGCGCGTCTCGAAGGGCGCGTGCTGTCTCTCCATGGAATTATTCAAAGGACCGAATACGGGCCGTCGTGCCTCGAATTCTCGCCCTTGACGCGAAATGGTAGGGATAGGGTCCGGAAATGGCTGGGCGAACGACCGATCGCCCGCTTGGGGGAGCAGCATGGCTTTTCGGGCACCGTCCCGATCCGCCGCGTGCCGCATCGTCGTGGCCGCCGCCATGCTGGCCCCCGGACCCCTCGCGTGGGCGCAGACCGCGGCCGAGGATACCGTCCGTTCGCGCTATCCGCCGCCGGAGTACAAGCCGCTCGGAGTCGACATCGGCTATGGCGAAACCCTGCTGCTGTTCCCCAAGGCGCAGATCTCCGTCAGCCACACCGACAACCTGTTCCGCGACGGCGCCGACCGCGTCGCCGACCAGATCGTCACTTTCGCGCCATCGCTCGACCTCAAGTCGGACTGGGACAATCACGTGCTCGAGGCGGGGGTTCGCGCCGAGATCGGCAACCACATCGACAATCCCGACGAGGACTACGTCGATGCTTCCGCCAGGCTGCGCACCAGGATCGACGTCTCCGAGGACGACAAGCTCGACATCGAAACCTTGGCCAGCCGGCGCCACGAGGACCGCTCATCGCGCGACGACACCAACGAGCGCGAGCCGACGATCTTCCACGTCGTGTCTGGCAAGCTCACCGCCGAGCACCAGGGCGGCGCCGTCCTGTTGCGCCTGAGCGGGCTGGTCGAGCGCCAGGACTACGAGGACAACGGTCTGATCGACAACGACGACCGCGATCGGCTGCAGTCCGAGATACGCCTGCGCGCCGGCTACGAGATCGTCGAGGCCGCGCAGCCCTTCATCGAGGTCGCGGCGAACCGGCGCGACTTCGACGTGGTGATCGACAACGACGGCATCCGGCGCGGCTCGGAAGGCTACGAGGTGCTAGCCGGCAACACCGTCGACCTGTCGGGCGTGACCTTTCTCGAGGGCGCCGTCGGCTACCGCGTTCAGACCTTCGACGAGCCGAGCTTCGCCGACGTGACCGGCCCGACGTTCAAGGGCCGCGCGGTGTGGAACGCCACGGACCTGCTGACCCTGACATTGAGGCTCGACCGGCGGATCGACGAGACGACCATCGCCGATTCGGCCGCCGTGACCGTGACCGAGGCATCGCTGGCGGCCGACTACGCCCCGCTCGAGCACCTGCTGGCGACGGCTCGCGTCGGCTTCGGCAACGACGACTTCGAGGGCAGCGGCGACGTCGACCAGCGCTGGCGGGTCGATCTCGGCATCGAGTATCTCATCGGCTCGAACTTCGTGGTCGGGGCGAGCTATAGTCACGACCGGCGCAGCACCAGCGACGAAACGGGTGACTTCATTGCCAACGACTTCGTGTTCCGCTTCACGAGCCAACTGTGAGTGAGCAGGGGCCGGCGAGGATGCTGTGCGCGCGAAGGATGGCCGTCGTGCTCGGCTTGGCGGCGACGCTCGTGGTCGGCCCGTGGGCCGGCCCCGCGCCCGCGCAGTCGCTGCAGGAATACCGCCTGGGCCCGGGCGATCGCCTGTCGATCAAGGTGTTCGGCAACGATGACCTGAGCGGCGAGTTCGAGGTCGACAGCCTCGGGCGTATGTCGCTGCCCCTGCTCGGCCTGGTCGAGGCCAACAACAAGACCATCGCCGAGCTGCAGGCCGAGGTGACCGACGGGCTCGACAGGGACTACATCGTCAACCCTCGGGTGACGATCCAGGTCATCAACTACCGGCCGTTTTTCATTTTGGGACAAGTCACCAAGCCGGGCAGCTATCCCTACATCGCCGGCATAACCGTGCGCCAGGCGATCGCGGTCGCCGGCGGGTTCACGCGGCGCGCCCGCGAGGAGCCGGTCATCGTCATCCACGCCAACGATCCGGGCTTCGCCAAGAACGAGGTCGGGCTCGACACGCCCGTGCTGCCCGGCGACACCCTCGAGGTCGAGCGGCGGCTGTTCTGAACGGCGCGATCCAACAGTCCGCCCCTAATCTGGTATGATGGCGCCCTGAGCCTGGGAGGCGTCGATTGGTGCGCAGCGTGGACCGCAGGACGACCGCGTCCGACCGGCTGGCGGTCGGGCCCGAACGCTGGTTCGCCGACGATGCCATCGGCTTGCGCGCGGACGCCGAGGCGCTCGATCTGCGCCGGTTGCTCGGCATCCTGTGGCGGCGCAAGCTCGCGATCGCGAGCACGGTGTTCTCGATCACCGCGCTGGCGGTGCTCTACGTCATGCAGCTCACCCCGCTCTACGTCGCCGCGGCGCAGGTCGTCATCGACATGCCGCGCGCCAACGTCGTCGACATCGAGACGGTCGCGCCGGGTCTCAGCAGCGATTGGTTCACCAATCAGACCGAGGCGGCCATCATCGGCTCGCGCGCGCTGGCCGAGCAGGTGGTCGACCGCGAGCGCCTGATGGCCAGCCCGCTGTTCAACCCCGAGCTGGCGCTGCCGCGCGAGACCATGTTGGGTCGCTTCGAGCTGAACAAGATCCTGCCCGCGCCGTGGCTCGCCGCCCTCGGGCTGGGCGAGTCCGACGCGACGACGCTCATCGTCGAGCGCTCGCCCGAGGACGAGGCCAGGCTGCTGCGCGAGCAGGTCATCGATGGCTACATGGGCTCGCTCGAGGTGGTGCCCGCCGAGGATGCCCGTCTGATCACGGTGAACTTCACGTCCGAGGACCCGGAGACCGCCGCCGCGCTGGCCAACGCCGCGGCCGAGACCTACATCGAGGATCAGCTCTCGAACAAGGCGGGCGAGACCAAGGCGGCCTATACTTGGTTGCAGGACCGCGCCGTCGAGCTGCAGCGCAAGGTCGAGGCCTCGGCGCGCGCGGTCGAGGAGCAGCGGCGCGGCGCCGGCCTGGTCGACGTGCAGGGCTCGACCCTGCTCGCCCAGCAGCTTGCTCGCTTCAACGTCCAGCTCATCGAGGCGCGCGGCCAGCGCGCCGAGGCCCAGGCGCGCTACGACCAGGTGCAACGCCTGGTCGAGGAAGGCGGCATCGACTCCGCCGCCGCGGTGCTCGATGCGCCGTTGATCCAGAAACTGCGCGAGCAGGAGACCGAAGTCCTGCGCAATATCGCCGAGCTCAAGACCCAGTACCGCGAAGGGCATCCCAAGCTGTCGCTCGCCCAGAGCGAGATCGACGACTTGCGCGGCAAGATCGAGGCCGAGGTGACCAAGATTGCGACCAACCTCGGCAACGAGCTCGAGCTCGCCAGCGTCAAGGTGGCGAACCTGCAGGCCGAGGTCGATGAGCTCGAGGCCCAGGCCGAGGAGCAACAGTCGGCCGGCGTCGAGGTCAGCGCGCTCGAGGCCGAGCTCGAGGCGAACCGCAAGCTGTTCGACACCATCCTCGATCGGCTCAAGGAGACGAGCGTTCAGGACGAGACCCTGGTCAGGCCCGACGCCCGCATCATCTCGTACGCGACGGCGCCGAGCGAGCCGAGCTACCCGCGACGCCGGCTGGTCGTCGGCGTCGCCTTCGCCGCCGCGACGCTGCTCGGCATCGTGCTGGCGCTGCTGATCGAGCAGCTCGACGCCGGGTTCCGCGACGCCGGCCACGTCGAGCAGGTAACCGGCGCGCCGGTCATCGGCGTGCTGCCCCGGCTCGCCGGGCTTCGCGCGCGGCCGCCCCAGGACGAGGTGATTGAACGGCCGGGATCGAGCTACAGCGAGGCGATCCGGACGCTCAGGACATCACTCCTGTTGTCCGACGTCGATCGGCCGCCGAAGCTCATCGTCATCACCTCGTCGATGCCGGGCGAGGGCAAGACCTCGACCGCGCTGGCGCTCGCGCGCGCCGCGGCCAAGGCGGGCCAGAAGGCGCTGGTGATCGACGCCGACCTGCGCAACCCGAGCCTGCACCGGGCGCTCGAGGTCAAGAACGACCACGGGCTGATCGACGTGCTCGGCGGCAAGGCCGGCTTCGAGGACGTGGTGCGCATCGATTTCCCGTCCGGGGCGCACTTCGTCGTGGCGGGCCCGGCGGCGCCCCATCCCGCGGACCTGCTGGGCTCCAGCCCCATGAAGGCGCTGCTGAGGGTGCTCGCCGAGACCTACGACATCGTCGTCATCGACACGCCGCCGGTGCTCGCGGTGTCCGATACCCTGGTGCTGCAACGTGGGGTCGACAAGACCGTCTACGTCGTGCGCTGGGAGAGCACGCGGCGCGACATCGCGGTCAACGGCTTGCGCGCGCTCATCCAGGCCGGCGCCGACCTGGCGGGCATCGTGCTGAGTCAGGTCGCGCCGGGCCGCGGCCAGCTCTACAGCTACTACGGCGACGCCGCGCGCTACCGCGAGGGCGCGCGCAAGAGCCCGTCGGCCTGACTCGCCCATGGGCGCGCGCGCCTGCGGCGTCGTGGCGTTAGCGTTGGGCTGCGGCCTGGCGGCGCTCGCGGTGCCCCGACTCGGCGCCGGCATCGCCATGGTTCCCGCCGGCCCGGTCGTCGAGGCGCTGCGCGCGGGCGAGCGGGTCGCCGAACCCCATCTGGCCACGGCGGCGGCGACCGAGCTGAGGACGCTCGCCTGGGTCCCGGACGCCCAGGCCTACGCCGACCTGTCCCTGATCTACTGGGAGCAAGCGCGCCGCGCCGGCCTGGCGACCGAGGAAGGACGCCGCTACGTCGAGGCGAGCGAGCAGGCCGTCGAGCGGGTCATCGCGCTCAACCCGTCCCATCCGATCGCGTGGACGCGACGCGCCCAGATCAGCCTGATCAAGTCGGGCATCGATGAACGGCTGGCGCGCGAGCTCCTCATGGCGCTCAGAACCGCGCCCTACGATCGCGTGGTGCTCGCCCCCAGGGTGGGCATCGCGCTGTACGCCTGGCCCCGGCTCGACGAAGCGACGCGCGCCCTGGTGCTCGACCAGATCCGCCTCGCCGCCAAGCTCGACGCCGAGACCCTGGCGGCCGCGGCCCGGCGCACCTTCGCGGTCGGCGTGGTGCGCGCGGCGCTGGCGGACGACCCGGGCCGCCTGGCGAAGTTCGAAGCCTTCTACGCCCGGCTCGATTAGGGGACATTCCGATCGGATGGAATCGACGGGCCGTCAACTTTCGGGTTGTCATCCCCGGGCGCCGCGAAAGCGGCGAACCGGGGAACCAGGGCCACGGCTCGGGCGGTTGCCCGGACGGCCTGCCCTCGGGTTTGACCCGAGGGTTCCGGCCTGCGGCCGGCCCGGGCATGACAATCCAGGGCGAATACAACCTTTGCCTACCCAACCCTTTCCGAGGCGGGTACAGCCCGGCGGTCCTTGGGGCGGGGCAACGTAGGGCGTGACAAATTGTCGCTTTGTAGGATACTTTGTAGGATAATGTAAGTGAGCAATTCACGTAGGACGTTCAAGTGAAGGGTGTGCCCCCGGCGGGACTCGAACCTGCACCGCAGCTGACACTGGGGAACGCTGAACCAAAATCAGGTGCCTATGCCAATTCGGCCACGGGGGCACGAACAAGTGGTAGGTGGCGGTCCCGGGAACGTAGTTTTGAGACCGCCACCCGCCTCCACCAGCGACGTGAGGCCGTGGTAGCGGCCTCCGTCGCGCCCATATCGTGGGCTTGGTGAGCGCAACGCTGTCAACTCAATGAAGCGAGGAGCTCCTAAGAGTCCGTTTCGAAAGTCATGAGGCACGGCCGAGGCGGCGGACGAGGAGC
>JBBDQV010000113.1:0-5894 GCA_040905845.1 Alphaproteobacteria bacterium
GGACGATCGGCCTGGTCATGGACTGCGACACCACCGGCATCGAGCCCGACTTCGCGCTGGTCAAGTTCAAGAAGCTCGCCGGCGGCGGCTACTTCAAGATCATCAACCGGACCGTGCCCGCCGCGCTCGCCAAGCTGGGCTACGACTCGCGGTCGATCGACGCGATCGTGCGCTACGCGGTGGGTCACGGCACGCTCAAGGACGCGCCGGGCGTCAACCACGCCGCGCTCAGGGCGAAGGGCTTCACCCAGGCCGCGCTGGACGCGGTCGAGGCGAACCTGGCGAGCGCGTTCGACATCCGCTTCGTGTTCAACCGGTGGACGCTCGGCGCCGATTTCTGCGCGCGCGTCCTCGGCTTCGACAAGCAGCAGCTCGACGTCCCCGGCTTCGACATGCTGTCGGCGCTTGGCTTCGCCAAGGCCGACATCGAGGCGGCCAACGTCTTCTGCTGCGGCGCCATGACGCTCGAGGGCGCGCCGGGCCTTCGGTCCGAGCACCTGCCGGTGTTCGACTGCGCCAACCCGTGCGGCCGGCTCGGCAAGCGGTTTCTCTCGGTCGAGAGCCACATCCGCATGATGGCCGCCGCCCAGCCGTTCATCTCGGGCGCGATCTCCAAGACCATCAACATGCCCAACAACGCCACGGTCGAGCAGTGCAAGGACGCCTATCACCTGTCGTGGCGGCTCGGGCTCAAGGCCAACGCGCTTTACCGCGACGGCTCGAAGCTGTCGCAGCCGCTCTCCGCCATGACGGTCGAGGATCACGATGAGGAGGAGGCGGTCGAAGCGGCCAAGCCCCAGGCGGTGACCGAGCGCATCATCCGCGAGGTGGTCCGCGACCGCTCGCGCGACCGGCTGCCCCAACGGCGGCGCGGCTACACCCAGAAGGCGGTCGTGGGCGGCCACAAGGTCTATCTCAGGACCGGCGAATACGAGGACGGCTCGCTCGGCGAGATCTTCATCGACATGCACAAGGAAGGCGCGGCCTACCGCAGCCTGATGAACAACTTCGCGATCGCGATCTCGATCGGGTTGCAGTACGGCGTGCCGCTCGACGAGTTCGTCGAGGCGTTCACGTTCACGCGCTTCGAGCCGTCGGGCATGGTCGAAGGCAACGACGCGATCAAGATGGCGACGTCGGTCATCGACTACATCTTTCGCGAGCTGGCGATCTCGTACCTCGACCGCCACGATCTCGCCCACGTCGAGCAAGCCGACCTGCTGCCCGACAGCGTCGGGCGCGGCGCGGGCGACACGACCAAGTCGCCGGGCGGTCCCGCCCAGCATGCCATCGAGACGGTTCTCAAGCACAACGTGAGCCGAGGTTACGTGCGCGGTTCCCTCCGCGTCGTCGAAGGCGGGGTTTCGGCCGAGGCCTTCGCCTTGTCCGGGGGCGGCGAGGCGCGCTTGGCCTTTGGCGCCGGCGCGACCGTTGGCGTCGGCATCATCGAGCGCGTCCGCGAGGCGCGCATCAAGGGTTACGAAGGCGAGGCGTGCGGCGAATGCGGCCAACTCACGATGGTGCGCAACGGCACGTGCCTCAAGTGCGAGACCTGCGGCTCGACGAGCGGCTGCTCGTAGGCGCGAGGAGAGATATGGGGGTCCGGGGCGGGGTGTTTTCCAAGCGCGATTCCAGTTTGTCCGTCGGCCGCGTGGCCGTTCGGACCGGATCGGCACGCCACGCTTGCGGTCCTGCGGCGTCACCGTGGCACCATCGCCGCCGCAGTTGCTCATGGTGTGTCCTCCCTGAACTCAACGGGGCGCGCACGTAGCGCGCCCCGCCTTTATCGCCGCTTGGGGCGGACGAGGACGAGCGGTCCCGCCGTGGCCTCGAGCGCGGCGCCGACTATCATGGGCACTCAGCCCGATCAAGCCGGGGCCGAACGCATATGTGAGCTGGGGTATAAGATGGGCATAAGGTGACAGTATATATTTTGTCGCCTAGGGCATGTTCCGTTCGGATCGACCCAAGGAACTTGTCATGCCCGGGCCGGCCGCAGGCCGGAACCCTCGGGTCAAGCCCGAGGGCAGGCCGGGTATTCAGGGCAACCACCCGTGCCGTGGCGCTGGATTCCCGGCCCGCCGCTGGCGCGGCCGCCCGGGAATGACACCCCGGAAGTTGACGGCCCGTCGATACCATCCGATCGGAAGATGCTGTATCATTATATATACTGTCACCGCTTTAGGCGGACACCCGCGTCCTAACTTGACCGAAGGCGTGGATGGACGGGTCAAGCCCACGGCTGTCCGGTTCGCGCCTGCCACGCGGTTCGCGACGCGTGCCTGCGGCACGCTCCTCACCGCGAACGGTCTTTGGATACTCGTTTCACGGGCGTTGGTGGACCCCGTTCGTGCTGAGGGCGACCCGGAGGGTCGTGTCTCGAAGCACGGACGGGGTCCCTTGCGCCGTCGGCGCCGAGTGTGTCCACGCCGACGTCCGCGCGGCGACCGAGCCCGGTAGGGCGCCAAACTCCGAACAGCGCTGCTCGCCCCAACCGGACAGCCGTGGGTCAAGCCCGGCCATGACGAGCAATTAGACCCTTCGTTACGACATTCCCAAACGGTCTCTCAGCCCGCCTCGCCAGGGCCGAACCTTTGTGCCTCCGGGTCGCCTTAGCCAGTTGTTGACGAATGAGAGGGCAGGCTCATGGGCCTGCCCCCGCCCCGCTCCGGCCCATGCCCAACTCGGACCTCAAGGACCCGCTCGCCAGGATCGCCGCCTCGAAGCTCGCGGCGATCGCGCCCGCCGCGGGCCCTGCCGGCGAGGCGATCGGCAAGGTGATCGCGCTCGACGGCGCGGGCTTTGTCGTGCGCGCCGACGGCACGCGCGAAGCGCTCGGCACCGACTCGCCGATCTTCCAGGGCGACACGCTGGAGACGGCCAGCGGCGCGGCGCTCGGCATCGGCTTCGTCGATGGCACGACGTTCACCATGGGCGCCGATGCGCGCATGGTCGTCGACGAGTTCGTCTTCGACCCCAAGGGCGGCACCGACGCCATGGCGGTGACCCTGGTCGAGGGGTTGTTCATTTACGTCTCGGGCGACATCGCCCACGACAACCCCGAAAGCGTGGTGTTGACGACGCCCGTCGCCACCATCGGCATCCGCGGCACCGCCGTCGCCATCCTGGCCGACCCCGACGGCGGACGAAACCTGGTCAGCCTGCTGGTCGCGCCCGACGACACGCTGGGCCGCGTGGTCGTGAGCAATGCCGCCGGCACCGCGGTGCTCGACGAGGTCAACGAAACGACGACGATCGCCGGGGCGGACGCGGCGCCATCGACGTCCTACTTCCTTTCCGAGCGGCAGATCGTGCAGCTCTACGGCTTGCCACTCCTGCTGTCGCCGTACCAGGGCGAACTCGGCGGGGACACCGGCGACGGCTCGGGCGAGCCGGAGGCCGACGCCGAAGGTGACGATCCGGCCGAGGCGGAATCGGAGCCCGACGCACCGGCGGAGCCCGCGCCGACGGCCGAGCCCCAGGCGCCGAGCGAGGAGCCGCAGGCCGTCGTGGCTCCGGATGGCACCGTGACGGTCACGATGACGCCCGACCTGGCGGGACCCTCGACGCTGACGCTCGGCCTGTCCGGCACGGAGCTGACGACCAGCTTGACCCAGGCGCTCGCGCCGCCGCCGGACCCCATCTATACGGCGCCGCCACCGCCGGCCGGCACGACCGAAGGCGACCGCGCCACGATCATCGAGACGACCGCGATCGTCGCCGACTCCCCGGACTCGTTTACCGGCGGCGACGGCGCCGACGTCCTGATCGGCGGCGCATCGTCGAGCACGCTCGCCGGTCTCGGCGGCAATGACATGCTCGACGGCGGCGACGGTGACGACTCGCTGTTCGGCGGCACGGGCCGCGACACCTTGGTCGGGGGCGATGGCGACGACCTGCTCGACGGCGGCGGCGACGACGACATCCTCGCGCCGGGCAGCGGCGCGGACCGCATCGACGGCGGCGCGGGTCTCGACATCATCCTTTTCTCGGACGTGCCGATCGAGGCGCTGCTCGACCTCGATCCCGACCCCGGCGTGATCGCCGCGGCGGAGGCGATCACGGCCGGTTCGATCTTCTTCGCGGGCGCGCTCCTGGAGCCGATCGAGGTCGACTTCGGCGCCGGGACGATCCTTCAGGCCCGGACCGTGATGACGTTCAGCGGTGTCGAAGGCGTCCTCGGTACGCCTCTCGGCGACGTGTTCCGCGATGCCGGCCCAGGTCACGAGTTCGACGGCGGCGCGGGCGACGACACCTACTTCGGCGTCGCGGGCTCGGTGCTTCACTACACGCTGACGACCGGCGGGGTCCACGCCGACCTCGCCCTGGGAACCGCCACGGGCGACGCCTCGATCGGCACTGACACCCTCGTCGGCATCCGCGCGCTCGAAGGCTCGCGCTTCGCCGACGTCATCCTTGGCTCGGCGGCGAACGAGACGCTGTTCGGGCAGGGCGGCGGCGACACGATCGACGGTCGCTCGGGAAACGACGTACTCGACGGCGACGACGGCAACGACGTGCTCACCGGCGGCGCCGGCGGAGATTCGGTGTTCGGAAGCCTTGGCAACGATCTCTTGATCGGCACCGACGACCTTCAGTTCGACCTGTTCGATGGCGGCCCCGGCCGCGACACGTTGAGCTTCGCCGGCACGGTGACCAACGTCGTCGTCGATTTGCGGATCAACCAGGCCGTGGCACGCGCGGTAGACGTGGTGACCCAGATCGAGGACGTCACGGGCGGCTCGGGCAGCGACACGCTGATCGGCGACCTCAACGGCAACAAGCTGATCGGCGGCGCCGGCAACGACACGCTCGATGGCGGGCTCGGCGGCGACGTGCTGATCGGCGGCGCGGGCCTCGACGTGTTCGTGGTCCAACCCGGCGCGTTCGTGCCGAATTACACGACGTTCGCCTCGAGCGGGCTCGGCGGCGGCGTCGACGTCGCGACGATCCAGGATTTCAATCCCGGAACCGGCGAGAAGCTGCTGATCCCGAACGCGACCGTGCCCGGTGTGCCGACGGGGCCGCTCGTGGCCGCCATCAACTATTCCGTCATCACAGCGTCCTACGACAGCACGAACGCCGGCACCAACGCCGCGTTCGCGACTGGCCAACCCGCGCTCATCTTTTCGCAGTCGGACGGCGTGCTGTTCTTCGATCCCAACGGCACGGCTCCGGGCTATTCCGTCGTCGCCGAGATCCAGGGCGGGATCACGCCGGGGGCGGGCGACATCCTCGTCGTCTGACGATTTCGATGGCATGGTGTCGCCATGCCGAGGCTCGCGCGCGACGCCGGCGCCTACCAGCTCTACAGCTTCTACGAGGATGTCTCCGGCGATCAGCGCCCGCCGCCGTGGGTGTTCGACTTCGAGCCGCCCTATCGGCTGAGCGCGATCCGGCTCTACGACGCGGCGCGGAACCCCATCCTGCAACTCGAGTACAACGTCGGCTACGCCTGGATCGACGGGGTCGATGTCGTCGAGAGTGGGGATGCCCGCCTCCTCGTCGTGCGCATCGGTCACGCCGGCTCGGGCGCGCTGTGGAACTACCGGGCGTTCCGGGCCCACAAGGGCGGCTGGACCCCGATCGTCGCCTCGCCGTGGGGCGACGACGCGCCCGACGGCAAGGGCTGGGCCGAGGACATCGCGGCGCGCCTGCCGCCCGAGCTCGCCGTGTGGAAGGGCGTTCTCGTCGACTTCGCCACCATGACCGCGACGACGTCGCTGTGGCGCCCGGACGACGCCAACTGCTGCCCCACCGGCGGCGAGGCGGAGCTTCGCTTCGCCATCGTCGAGGACGCGTTGCGCGTGGTCGCGATGACCTACAGGCCCGACGGCTAATCACACCGCCGCGCTTAAGTCTTGATCCTAGAAAACGCCCTCGTGCTGAGCTTG
>JBBDQV010000114.1:0-23894 GCA_040905845.1 Alphaproteobacteria bacterium
CGCCATGGTCACGGAGTCCGATGACGACGGCGAGGGGCGGTTGCTCGAAGAGTTGCGCGCCGTGGTCGGACCCGCACTGCCGATCGTCGTCACCCTCGATCTCCACGCCAACGTCACCGACCGCATGGCGCGCCACGCCAACGCGCTGATCTCGTACCGCACCTATCCGCACACCGACATGCGCGAGCGCGGCCGCGAGGCGGCGGAGCTGACGGCTCGCGCGATCCGGGGCGAGGTCAGGCCGCGCACGGCGGTCGCCCGCCGCGCCATGATCGAAGGCGCCGACCACGGCCGCACCGGCGTCGACGGCCCCATGGTGCCGCTGCTCGCGCGCGCCCGCGCGATCGAGCGCGACGAGCCGGGCGCGCTCTCGGTCAGCATCAACGGCGGCTTCGGCGACGCCGACATCCACGACGCCGGGCCTTCGGTGACCGTGGTCGGCGACGGCGACAGCCTACGCTGGCAGGCGCTCGCCGACGAGCTGATGGACGAGGTCTGGCGCCGGCGCGACGAGTTCTCCGTCGAGTACCTGAGCCCGGCCGAGGCGGTGCGGCGCGCCAAGGCGGCCGCGGGGCGGGCCGGCCCCGGGGTCGTCGCCGACTACGCCGACAATCCCGGCGGCGGCGCTTACGGCGACGCGACGGGGTTGCTCGCCGCCATGGTCGAGGCGCGCCTCGATGACGCGGTGTTCGCGTGCCTGCGCGATCCCGAGGCGGTGCGCGCCATGCACGCCGCCGGCGCCGGTGCCTCGCTGACGCTCGACCTCGGCGGCAAAGCCGATGCGCGCCTGGGCGGCGGACCGCTGCGCCTTTCCGGCCGGGTCGTCTCGGTCTCGGACGGCGCGTTCCGCTACGAAGGCCCGATGTACACCGGAGGCGAGGGCCGCATGGGCCCCGCGGCCGTGTTCCGCGCCGGGGGCATCGACGTGGTCGCGACGACCTACAACCTCCAGGTGCTCGACCAGCAGATGCTGAAATCCCAGGGCATCGACCCCGGCGCCCGGTCGATCGTCGCGGTCAAGTCCATGCACCACTTCCGCGGCGCGTTCGCGCCGATCGCGCGGGCGATCCTGGTCGCCGACTGCGGCGGGCTGACCAGCCCCGACTACCGCAAGCGTCCCTACCGCAAGCTGCGCCGGCCGATCTATCCGCTCGACCCCGCCGAGGTCTGCACGCGAGCACGCTGAGCGCCGACCGCCTGCTCAGCCGATCGACACGAGCCGGCGCCAGGTCCGCGCCCTGACCACCTGGTATCGTGCCAGATTGGCGATGGGCATGGCGTGGAAGTCCCCGAGCGGCCGCGCGGAGAGATGGCAGTCGAACACGCGGATCGGGCCGCCGTGGGTGACGACCAGCACCAGGGACTCGCCGTCGATCGCCTGGTCGAGGTCGTCGATCGCGGCGGCGACGCGCGCCTGCATCTCGGCGAGCGTCTCGCCGCCGCCCGGCCTGGCGTTCGCCGCGTCGGTACGCCAGTGCCGCCATTCATCGGGGTAATGGTGTGCAGCTTCGTCTTCGGTCAGCCCGGAGAATCGGCCGAGGTCGATCTCCCACAGCCGGGCGTCCGCCGCAAGGGGTGGCACGGCTGGCCCGAACAGCGCTTCGATCGTCTCGCGGCAACGCCTGGCCGGGCTCGCGACGATGCGGTCAGGCCGCGCCATGTGCCCGCCAAGCGCGGCGGCGGCGCGGCGACCTTGCTCGGAAAGCCCGATGTCGGTGCGGCCCTGCAACCGGCGCGGCGGGCCGTTCCATTCGGTGTGTGCGTGGCGCAGGAGCCAGAGGGGCATGGTCGGAGCGGTTCCGGCGAATGCGGTAGAGGCGGGCTTCAAACCCGCCGCTACAATGGCGCGGACTACTTCGGCACGAACAGCGTATCGCTTCTGAGGCCGAGCCGCAGGGTCTCGAGGTTGAGCGCGTCGGCGGCCGGCACGTTGCCGAGGTTGGCCTCGAACCCGACCGAGCGCAGGAACGCGATCTGCTGCTTCTTTTGCGGTGCCTCGAAGATAACTCGGCCGAGGTCGATTCCGCACGTCAGAATCTCGCCCATCAGGTCGGCGCGGGCGTCGCCGTCGGACTGGAACAGGCCGGCGGTACCGCTCTCGCGGCCCTCGGTGATGACCTTCCAGGCGCCCGCCGCGAGCTCGCGGCGGATACGCTCGATCCATTGGTCCGGGGTCATGACCTTGGCGGCATCCTTGCTGCCGACCTCGGAGAAGACGATGAAGCTCCTCGACAGCCGCTCGATCGAGCGCAGCTTCTCGATCTCGGGGAGCTCGATCGAGCCGTCGGAGACCTCGAAGTGCGTGGCGCCCATGTCGAGCGCCCAGGCGACGTAGTCCTCGAGCTTGCCCTGGGCATGGGCGAGCTCGAACAGGGTGCCGCCGAACCAGAAGCCCACTCCGTGACGCTCCAGCAGCCCGATCTTCGCGTCGAGCGCGGGCGAGATGACCCCGGTGCCCCAGCCGAACTTGACGAAATCGATGAAGGGCGCGGCCGAGACCAGCAAGTCCTCCATGGCGCGCGGCCCCAGCCCACCGTCGATGACGCAGGTCAGGCCCGTTGTGCGCGGCTTCGCGGCACGCGGGCGCAAAGTGAGGAAATCGGCCGTGGGGCGCGCCAAAAACGGCCGCGCGTACGATGCCTCGTCGATGAGGTTGAGAACCTGGGCCATAGTGAACGCTCCGTTACCGGGGGTCTCGACGCCAACCCGGGCAGTGTGGCCGCTCGGTGGATAACACTCAGTGACCCCGATCACGCCCCCACCAAAGATCGTTCCGCGCTCGACGGCGCGCGCGCGTCCTGCGAAAGTCGACGCCATGGCGGGGCTGGGAACGTTCGTCGTCAAGCAGCGCGACGGGGTCGCGTGGCTGACGCTCGACCGCGCCGAGCGTCACAACGCGTTCGACGACGCCTTGATCGTCGGCTTGACCGAAGCCGTGCGGCAAATCGGCGCCGATTCGGGGGTTCGCGCCATTGTCCTGACCGGCGCCGGGCCGTCGTTTTCGGCCGGCGCCGATCTCGGCTGGATGAAGCGGGCGGCCGGGCAGGGGCGCGAGGAGAACTTGCGCGACGCACTGGCGTTGGCGGAGCTGATGCGCACGCTCGCCGAGGTCGCCAAGCCGACCGTGGCCAGGGTCAACGGCGCCGCGATCGGCGGCGGTTTCGGCCTGGTCTGCTGCTGCGACGTGGCGGTGGCGTCGGCGACGGCGGCCTTCCAGCTTTCCGAGGTGCGGCTCGGCCTGGTTCCGGGCGCGATCTCGCCCTACGTGGTCGGCGCCATCGGCACGCGCCATGCCCGCCGGCTGATGCTGATGGCCGAGCGCATCGACGCCGCCGAGGCGCATCGGATCGGTCTGGTTCACGAGGTCGTCGCCCCCGATGGTCTCGATGCCGCAATCGAAAGAGTCCTGGCGGCGATCCTGGCGGGCGGGCCCCTCGCCCACGCCGAGGTCAAGCGGCTGGTCCGTGCCGTCGCGGGCCGGGCCGTCGACGACCCGCTCGTGGCCCTGACCGCCGACAGCATCGCGCGCGCGCGCGCCACCGACGAGGGCCGCGAGGGAATCTCGGCGTTCCTCGAGAAACGGGCACCCGCATGGCGGACCTGAGGCCCGTTCGCAAGCTCCTGATCGCCAACCGGGGCGAGATCGCCTGCCGGATCGCGCGGACGGCGCGGCGCCTGGGCATCGGGGTTGTCGCGGTCCACTCCGACGCCGATGCGAACGCGCGCCACGTCGCACTGGCCGACGAGGCCTACCGGCTCGGCCCGGCGCCAGCCACCGAAAGCTATCTTCGCATCGATCGGGTCCTCGAAGCCGCCAAGGCGACGGGGGCGGACGCCATCCATCCCGGCTATGGGTTTCTCGCCGAAAGCGCGGCGTTCGCCCGCGCCTGCGCCAACGCGGGCCTGATCTACGTCGGGCCTCCGGCCGAGGTCATCGAGCGGTTGGGGGCCAAGGACGCGGCCAAGGAAGTCGCGATCGCCGCCGGAGTCCCCGTACTGCCCGGCTACCAGGGCACCGCCCAGGATGACGCGACGCTCGTTCGCGAGGCGAAAACGCTCGGCTACCCGCTCGCGGTCAAGGCAGTGGCGGGTGGCGGCGGGCGCGGCCTCAGGGTCGTGCGCGAGTCGGGCGGCTTGAGCGAAGCATTGGCGTCGGCCCGGCGCGAGGCCAATGGAGCATTCGGCGACGACCGGTTGATCCTCGAACGCTGGCTCGATCGTCCGCGCCACGTCGAGGTCCAGATCCTCGGCGATGCCCACGGTAACGTCGTTCACCTGCACGAGCGCGATTGCTCCCTCCAGCGGCGCCATCAAAAGATCGTCGAGGAGGCTCCGGCACCGGGCCTTTCCGACTCGATGCGCGGCGGCCTGGGCGCGGCCGCCGTCGCGCTCGCCAAGGCCGTCGGTTACGTCAACGCGGGCACGGTCGAGTTTCTCGTCGATGCCAATTGGTTCTTCTTTCTTGAGGTTAATACAAGGCTGCAAGTAGAGCATCCAGTTACGGAATTCATCACAGGTCTGGATCTCGTCGAGCTTCAGCTCCGCGTCGCGTCGGGTGCGCCGAGCGGGCTCGACCAGAGCGCGATCCCGCGTCGCAGCCACGCCATCGAGGTGCGGCTCTGCGCCGAGGACCCGGCTCGTGGCTTCCTGCCGCAGACCGGCCGGGTGGCGCGGTTGTGGCTGCCCGAGGCGACCGGCGGCGTTCGCATCGACACCGGGCTCGACGAAGGCGACACCGTCGGCCTCGACTACGACTCGCTGATCGCCAAGATCATCGTCGGCGGCGCGACACGCGAGGAGGCGCGCGAGCGCATGCTGGGTGCTCTGCGGCGGACGGGGCTTGTCGGCCTCAGCACGAACGTCGAATTCCTGGCCGCGCTCGTGGCCCATCCGACGTTCGCGGCCGGCGCGCCGGACACCGGGTTTCTCGACCGATCCCTGCCCGAGCTTCTGGTCGAGGCTCCACCCCCTCCGGACCAGGCGATCGTCGCGGCGGCGATTGCCCATGTCCGGTCGCGCGCATCGGGCGGCGGGTCGCCCTGGGCGGTGGGGCGCCCATGGCGGCTCAGCGCGGCCGCGGTCGAGACGTTGCGGATGATCGTCGCGGGCGAAGAACTCGCGGTTCGGGTGACCCATCTCGATGCCGGCTACGACGTCGCGATCGACGGGCGAACCCATCACGTTCGGAGCTTCGCCGAAATGCGCGGTTCGGGGCCGCTTGACCTGGCGATCGACGGGGCAAGGCGCGACTACCACGTCCACATCGAGGGCCAGACGATCCACATCCTGTGGTCGGGCACCGTGCATCGCCTTGCGCTGATCGACCCGCTCGCCGTCGCTGCCGGGGCGAGCGAGGCGGATGGGCACTTGCGCGCGCCCATGCCGGGCCGCGTCGTCAAAGTCATGGCCGAGGTCGGCGCGAGCGTCGAGCGCGGCGCGCCGCTCTTGGTGCTCGAGGCGATGAAGATGGAGCACACCATCACGGCACCGGTCGCCGGCCGGGTCGCCCGCATGCCCTTCGGACCGGGCGATCTGGTCGAGGAAGGCACCGAGCTGGTGGTGTTCGAGGACGAGGCGTGAGCCTGCCCGCGTCGGTGCGCCTGGTCGAGGTCGGCCCGCGCGACGGGCTGCAGAACGAGACCGCGACGCTGCCCGCCGCGACCAAGGCGGCGCTCGTCGAGCGCCTGGCCGGCGCCGGGCTGCCAGTGGTCGAGACCGGCAGCTTCGTTTCGGCGAAATGGGTCCCGCAGATGGCCGATTCGGCCGAGGTGTTCGCCCTGATCAAGCGCCGCGCGGGCACCCGGTACACCGCGCTGACGCCCAACCTCAAGGGCTTCGAGGCGGCCGTTGCGGCCAAGGCCGACGAGGTCGCGGTGTTCGCGGCGGCCTCGGAATCGTTCAGCCGGCGCAACATCAACTGCACCATCGCCGAGAGCCTCGAGCGGTTCGCGCCGGTGTGCGAGGCCGCCCAGGCGCGCGGGCTGCCGGTCCGGGGCTACGTCAGTTGCGTGCTCGGCTGCCCCTACGAGGGCGCGGTCGCGCCCGACCGGGTCGCCGACGTGGCGGCGCGCCTGACAACGCTCGGCTGCTACGAGGTCTCGCTCGGCGATACCATCGGCGTCGGCACGCCGGCCAAGGCGCGGGCGATGGTCGAGGCGGTGGCGGCGCGCGTTCCGATCGAGCGGCTCGCGGCCCACTTCCACGACACTTACGGCCAAGCGCTCGCCAACCTCTTCGCCGTGCTCGAGCAGGGCGTGGCCACGGTCGATGCCTCGGTCGCCGGGCTCGGCGGCTGCCCCTACGCGCAGGGCGCCACCGGCAACGTCGCGACCGAGGACGTAGTTTACATGCTCGATGGCCTCGGCATCGCGACCGGGGTCGATCTTTCGGCCGTGGTCGAGACCGCCTGGTTCATCGCCGACGCGCTCGGCCGCGAGCCCGGCTCGAAGGTCGCGCGGGCGCGGGGACGAAGCGAACGGGGACAAGCACGATGACGACGCGGGTGTGGACCGACATCGACTACGAACGGGACGGCAAGCAGGTCGGGCACCTTTTCGCGGCCCATTCGGTGACGCGCTCGGGCTACGGCCACGTCGCCACGCCGGTCGCGGTGATCCGCAACGGCAAAGCCCCGACCGCGCTCCTGATGGCGGGCAATCACGGCGACGAGTACGAAGGCCAGGTCGCGCTGACGCGGCTGATCCGCGCGCTCGATCCCGCCCGGATCAAGGGCCGGGTCATCATTGTGCCGGCCGCGAACGTCGCCGCCGCGCTCGCCGGCGCGCGCACCTCGCCGGTCGACGAAGGCAACCTCAACCGCGCCTTCCCGGGCGATCCGAACGGCACGCCGACCTTCGCCATGGCGCACTACTACGACACCGTCCTGTTCGCCATGGCCGACGCGTTGATCGACATCCACTCGGGCGGTACGTCGATGGATTACCTGCCGTTCGCCTCGATCTGCCTCGAGGGCGATCCCGCGGTCGACGAGCCGGCGCGCGCCCTGCTGGCCGCGTTCGGGGCGCCGATCGCGATCGAATGGGACGCGGTCGACCCGCGCATGGCCGAGGTCGCCGCCGCGCATCGCGGGGTGCCGTCGGTGAGCGGGGAGTTCGGCGGCGCCGCGACGGTCAAGCCGGACGGCGTCGCGATCGTCGAGCGCGGCGTCCACAACGTGCTGCGTCACCTCGGCATCATCGACGGAAAGGTTGCGCCGGCCAACAGCCGCCGCATGGCGATCCCGTCGCGCGACTGCTACGCCTTCGCGACCTGCGCCGGGCTGTTCGAACCGAAGGTCGCGCTCGGCGCGACGATCGAGAAGGGCGCCGTGTGCGGGCTGATCCATTTCGTCGACGATCCGCTGCGCGAGCCGGTCGCGTGCCGCTTCGCGACCAGCGGCCTGGTCGTCTGCCTGCGCCAGCCGGCGCGCATCGAGCCCGGCGACTGCCTTGGCCATCTCGCGCGGGACGTGCGATAAGGCGCACCACGTCGCGTTTGTCGCAGACCCTCACCCTGCCCTCTCCCGCACTGCGGGAGAGGGTTGCGCAGGGTTGGCGCGGCCGAAAGGCGCGCCTACCCGGAGCTGGGTGAGGGTCCGCTTATCGGCCGATGTTACGCCGCGTCGACGAAGTGGGGCTCGGGGCGGCGGTAGAGGTCGTCGTAGTGGATGAGGACCGGGGCGCCGAGCACGCACGGGATGCCGTCGCGAAAGGTCCACGCGCCGCGGTCGCAGTCGTCCGCCCGGACATAGCCGTTGATGTAGAAGCGGCGGTCCATCGCCGAGCGGTTCGTGTGCGAGCCGTGGACGGTGTAGAGGTTCCACAGCGCGACGTCGCCCGGCTCGAGCTCCAGGCTCGCGAGCCCCGATGGGTCCATGCCGTGCCGGACGAGCTCGCTTTCATCCATGGCGCAGTCCATGACCGCGCCGTTGTCGCCGAGGCCGAGCTCGCCCTTGCGATGGCTGCCGGGCAGGAACGTCATGCCGCCGTTGGCGGGCCCGTGCCGATCGATCGCGATGCCGGTCTGCACGTAGCTCCACAGCGGGTTGCGATAGGCCTGGCGCGGGCGGCGGAACCGGATGTCCTGGTGGAACCCGAACTCGGTCGCGGCGGCGCCCGGCGTCTTCCAGTGCATCTGGTTGATGATCTGCTTGATGTCCTCGCCGATCAGCGGCGCGAGCAGGGCCAGCATGCGCGGATCGGTGCGGACGCGGTCGAGCGCTGGCTCGAAGTACGACGGCCATTGGACCAGCCTGAGCACGCGGCCCAGGTTGGCGTCGGCGCCCTGGCGGAACAGGACGTTGCCGTCGCGGAGGCTCGACGGATACGCCATGCCGCGCTCATGCACGCGATCGAAGGCGGCGGCCATCGCCGCCACCTCGTCGGGCGCGAAGACGCCCCTGACCACGGCGAAGCCCTGGCCGTGAAAGTTCCTGACGTACGCCGAATCCATGCCGGTCCGAAGCCCTGTCAAACGTGCCGCGCGACAGCGCGCGACTTCGCTGCCATCAATGCAAGGGGCAGGCCGAACCTAGGTTAACGGGGATTCAGCGCGCGGCGGCCGCCGAGACGACACGCAGGCCCTCGCGGGCGACCCAAACTTCGGTGTCGTCGATCGCATTGCCCAGCCGATCCGCGATCGCGTCGATTTGGGACGCATCCACGATCAAGGGCAGGCAGAGCGCCACCGTGTTGCCGAGGGCGCGGGTGATAAGGCCGTGGGCCAGCGCGCGCCGTTCGGCGTAGGCGCCGACGCGCATGGCCGGATCGAACGGGCGCCGGCTGGCCTTGTCGGCGACCAGCTCGACCCCGGCCAGGAGCCCGAGCCCGCGCACCTCGCCGACCAGCGGATGGTCGCGCAAAGGCGCCAGGCGATCGGCCAGGCGCCGGCCCATGGCGGCGGCGTGGGGGACGAGAACACGCTCCTCGTAGATCTTGATTGCTTCCAACGCCACCGCGGCGCAGGTCGGGTTGCCCGAATGGGTGAAGCCGTGCCCGAACACGCCCACCTTGGCGCTGTTCTCGGCGACCACCTGGTAGACGTCGTCGGCGACGAGCACCGCCGCCATGGGCAGGTAGCCGGCGGTGAGCCCCTTGCCGAGCGACATCATCGCCGGCCGAAACCCCAGGGCCTCGCTGCCGAACCACGTGCCGGTGCGGCCGAAGCCACAGATCACCTCGTCGGCGAGGGCGAGCACGTTGTGGCGCCGCAACACCTCCTGGACCCTAGGGAAGTAGCTCGCGGGAGGCACGACGATGCCGCCGGCGCCCTGGACGGGCTCGGCGATGAAGGCCGCGACCGTGTCGGGTCCTTCGGCCGTGATCAGCGCGTCGAGCTCGCGGGCCAGGCGGTCGGCGAAAGCCGCTTCACTCTCGCCCGGCTCGGCCTCGCGGTAGGCGTGCGGGCAGCGCGCGTGCAGGAAGCCGGGCAGGGGCAGCCGGAAGTCACGATGGAGGACCGGCAGCCCCGTCATGCTGCCGGCGGCGATCGTGATGCCGTGGAACGCGCGCATCCGGGCGATGACCTTGTGCTTGCCCGGGCGCCCACGCGCGGCGTGGTAGTACCAGGCGAGCTTGATCATCGTCTCGTTGGCCTCGGAGCCCGAGGTCACGAAGTACGCCTTGCTCATGGGCACGGGGGCGAGGGCGACCAGCTTCTCGGCCAGTTCCACCGTCACGTCGGCGGTCCGCCCATAGAACGTATGGTAGTACGGCAGGCGTTCGAGCTGACGCTGAATGGCCTGGGCCAAGCGGGGCTCGCTGAACCCCAGCGAGGCGCACCACAGCCCCGACATGCCCTCGATGTAGCGGTTGCCGGCCTCGTCGACGACGTGAACGCCCTCGCCCCTGGTCATGATCAGGGGCCCTTCGCCTTCGTGCACCCGCAGGTTGGTCTGCGAATGCATGTGGTAGGCGACGTCGCGCGCGGCGAGCGAGTTGGGTCGAATGGTCATGGCGTGCCTCCGATGGCGGCGGGGCATTCGACGGCGCGCCGCCGGGCCCGTCAAGGCGGGGTTGCGCCACTCCCCGCGTGCCGGAGATTGTGCGCGAGATTGGGCTCGGAGTAGGTATGGTGCAAAAGGCGGTGGGCGGCGGGTAGAGACTGGCGATCTAAGCGTCGAGTTATCCGGTCGACGGCGATTCGTCACTACCCCGCGCCACAACATTTGCGCTCTCGCTCTCGGCGGCGTGCGCCATCTCGCCCTCAGGGCTCGAATCACCCCGAAAACGCCGGTGAACGGGAAGGATGCACAGGTGAAAGATGAACCACCACGCATAGATGGCGCTGTGGCTAAAGAACGCGGAATCGGACACTAGGCCGTGCGCGATGCGATTGCGCAATTGCGGACCATGTTGATCAGTGAAGAGAGCCTTGAGCTCCTTGACGTTGTCCCCTCCCAAGATGGTCTCAAGCCGGGCCAGCGGGTCGCTCAGGATGGTACCCAGGTGGATGACGCCTTGGATGCCATGCTTGTCCCGCGTCGTCACCTCGGCGCCGTCGCGGGCAAGCAAGTGACGCAGTGAGTTTTCCAATTGCGGAACAAGGATCGAGAGGGCCTCGGGGAAACTCCATCGCAATCCCGCCAAAAAACCCTTGGCGAAGAGTTCCTCATGGTCGTTAGGGACAAACGGATTGTTGACGACGAGATCGGTCAGGTCGCGGAGCGAAGGAAAGTGCTCGAACGTTAGCTGCTGAATCGCGGGTACGATGTGGGCCTGGACGGCAAACTGGTAGCGAAGACTCACCTGCTCGACGACGCGTTCCCAAAGAACCTGCTTAGCTATGTTCTCGTCCGAAGTGATGGCAGCCGTTCTGTGCGCCACAATTCGTCCGTCATCGTCGATCCTCGCACCACCGAGAATCCCTTGAAGCGGAAACTTCTCCATGAGTTCACGCGCAGTATCGGTCTCCCTATCGAAATTGGTCGGCCTCGTCACCGTCGCCAGGGCAAAGAGCGCTTCTCTGAACGTCCTTCCGGAGATATGCTCGCGCGTCGCTTTGACGATCGCCGAGACATCAATGCCCTCCGTCCGGATCTGCTTCAACGATTCCCGTGCACGGCGCTGTGCTTGGCGCAGGTGCCCATACACCTCAGCCGCTCCGTCGCGCATTCCGGGGATGCTGCGATAGGCTTCATGGGCCTGTTCTAAACAGACAGCAGTAGCCAGTTCCCCGCCCGGACCAGAATGAAGTTCCGCCTGACGCACATAGGATTCAGCAATGGCGATTTTGGCCACGCGCTCGCCGTCTTGATCGGCAGCGTGCCGCCGCCACCGGGCAAGATTCTCAAAGTGCGATCGCGCACGTTCAAAATCCCTCTGCTCTTGCGCTGAATGAGCCGCTTTCGTGGCAATCCGACTCATCGCATCCGGTTCGCCCCGTCGGAACTCGTGAAGTAGCGCCATCAGGCGAACCGTCAGATACAGTGGATCGCCGCCATTCATATCGACGACTCGCCGCTCGATGTCGTCAAGGACAAGTCCGACCAGCGCCTCGTCCTCCAGTTGGCGGGCTAAACGAAGAGCGCGTTCGATCCGCTCTGCGTATCCAACCCAATGTTCTGGATCGAATAGACGGGTCGCGGTCTCGACATAACTCTGGACGGCCTTGCGCGCCGCGTCATGGTCACGAAGACGACACCAGGTGATGTCGAGCAGTCTTGCGCCGAGCTCCGGGTTGTCGATCGTCAGCGCAAGGTCGCGGACAGCGCGCGCGGTCTCATCCTCAAGGTCGCTCGGCAGGATTGAGCGCCCATCCGGACCTTGGGCAATGGGGCCGAACGGCTCGGCGGCGTCGCCTTCGCGTAGATCGATGAGACAAAGTTGTCCGAGGAGTCGCCATGCTGGTCCTACCGTCGTATCCCCGCTAGCTTCTGCATCCGTCGCCTTTGCAAGGAACACTCGTCCGTAGTCCCAGACTTCTGCCTTACTGCTTTCAGCCAGGGTCGCGCCGATCGGAAGGCTTTGAAGAATCTCTGATGTGACGGACAACGGCAATGGTGAACCTCCCATCGCTTGGCTTCAGCTGTCGATAGCACTCGGAGTTAACCGGTTTATATAGCACAAGGGTTGTCCGCTTTTGCGGTTGTTGGCCCTGTGGGGATTGGGTAACGCGGAGCGTTGTTCACTTGTCCACAGGGCGCGGGCGGGGGGCGGCGCCGAAGCGGTTCACGCGGTGGCCCGTCAAGGCGGGGTTGCGCCTTCCGGGCCAGGCGTTGAAGATCGCTCGCCACCTCGGAGTCCGTCATGCCTTCGCTATCGCCGATCACGACCGAGACGCCCTGGGTCCGCCTGGCGGTGACCGACGAGGACTGGCGGGCGCCGCCGCCGCACGTGCTTGCCCGCATGCTCGAGCAGATCCTGATCATCAGACGGTTCGAGGAGAAGGTGCTCGAGATCCATGGGCTCGGGCTGATCCACGGCCCGGCGCACGCGAGCATCGGCCAGGAGGCGGGGGCCGTGGGCGCTATGGCAACGCTCGGCACCGGGGATACGATCAACGGCACGCATCGGGCGCACCACCAGATCCTGGCCAAGCTGCTCAACACCGTGCTGCCCGAGGCCTACGACCCGCGCGCGGACGCCTTGCCGCGCGAGGCGTCCGAGCTCACCCGCCGCGCGCTCGCCGAGATCATGGGGCTCAAGGACGGGTTTTGCGGCGGGCGCGGCGGCTCGATGCACATGCGCTGGGCACCGGCCGGCATTCCCGGCACCAGCGCGATCATCGGCGGCAATCTGCCCCACGCGGCGGGCTATGGGCTCGCCGCCAAGGTGCTCGGCACCGGCTCGATCGCGGTCTCCTTTTTCGGCGACGGCACCATGATGAACGGCGCCGCCTACGAGGCGATGAACCTCGCCGCGCTCTACCGCCTGCCGGTCGTCTTCTTCGTCGAGAACAACTATTACGCGGTCTCGACCGCGCTCGCCGAGCAGACGCGCGAGACCCGGCTCACCTCGCGCGGGCCGATGCTCGGCTTTCCAGGCGTCGAGGCCGACGGCATGGACGCGGTCGCGGTGCGCGAGGCGATGCTGTGGGCGCGCGAACACATCGCGCGCCACGGCGGGCCGGTGCTGGTCGAGGTGCTGACCTACCGGTTTCTGCACCAGATGGGGCCCCGGCCGGGCAGCGAGTTCGGCTACCGTTCGAAGGACGAGGAGCAGGCGTGGCGCGCGCGCGATCCGGTCACGACCATGCCCGAGCGCCTGGTTCGCCTTGGCGTGCTCGACCGGGCCGGCGTCGATGCGCTCGATGCCCGGGCGCGCGCGCTCATCGACGCGGCCGCCGCCGCGCTCACGGTCCAGGACGCGGGCGCCAACAAGCTCGTCGCGCGTCCCGGCCTCGCGCCCGACCCCGCGACGGTCGATCGCGGCATCCGGGGCGACCTCACCGAGCTGAAAGGCCAGCGGTTCCTCGAACTCGACAAGATCCCGGCCGAAGCCCTTGGCGAAGGCAAGTACATCAGTGCCGTCGCCGACGTGCTCATGCGCAACATGGAGCGCGACCCCACGATCGTCGTCATGGGCGAGGACATCCACCGCCTGCGCGGGGGTGTCAGCGGCTCGACGCGCGGCGTGATCGAGCGGTTTCCAAACCGCATCTTCGCGACGCCGATCTGCGAGAACGGGTTCCTCGGCATGGCGCTCGGCGCCGCGTTGCAGGGCCTGCGCCCGGTGGTGGACATCATGTTCGGCGATTTCTGCCTGCCGGCGGCGGATCAGCTGTTCAACCAGATCGGCAAGGTGCGGCATATGTTCGGCGGCGAGTTCCCGGTGCGCGTCGTGGTGCGCTGCCGCGTCTCGCCCTCGACCGGCTACGGCTCGCAGCACTCGGGCGACCCGAGCGGGCTGTTCGCGCTGTTCCCGGCGTGGCGGATCGTCGCGCCGACCACGCCGTTCGACTACGTCGGGCTGATGAACGCGGCGCTCCGCTGCGACGACCCCGTCCTCGTCATCGAGCACGTCGAGCTGTTCCAGGAGACTGGCCCGCTGCCCACGGACGACCTCGACTACCTGGTGCCGTTGGGGAGCGCGCGGATCGTACGGCCGGGCCGGGCCGCGACGGTGCTGGCCGCGGGCGTCATGGTGAAGGCCGCGCTCGGTGCGGCGGAAGCCTCGGGCATCGACGCCGAGGTCATCGATTTGCGCTCGCTCGACCCAACCGGGCTCGACTGGGCGACGATCACGGCGTCCGTCGGCAAAACCAACCGGGTTCTCGTCGCCGAGCAGACGACGCGCGGCATCGGCATCGGCGCGCGCATCGTCCAGGAGCTCCAGGAGCGCCTGTTCGACCAACTCGACCACGAGGTGCTGCGCGTCACCGGCGGTCTCGCCTCGCCGGTCGTCTCGGCGCCGCTCAACCGCGCGGCGCTGGGCAACGCGGAAGGTGTGGCTACCGCCTTGCGCCACCTGGTCGGCCCGTGGGCGGCGTGAGACTGCCTCTTTAACAGTCCGGCTCTGCTGTGTTAGCCAGGGTGTCCCACGGAGGCAGAGAGGGTAGTGGCATGCGGCGTATGATCTTGACGTTGACGGGCGCGGTTCTGGCGGCGATGATCGCGACCGGCGCCGAGGCGCACACCTTCGGCGCGACGGGCGCCGGCTTCGACCAAGGCTTCTTGCACCCGTTCAGCGGGCTCGACCACATGCTCGCCATGGTGGCGGTCGGACTTTGGGCGGCCCAGCACGGCCGACCCGGCATCTGGGCGCTGCCCGTCGCGTTCCCGGCGGTCATGGCGGTCGGCGGCCTGCTCGGCTGGGCCGGCGTCGCCGTGCCGGCGGTCGAGCCGGGAATCGCCGCCTCCGTGTTGGTGCTCGGTCTCGCCGTGGCGTTCGCGGTGCGCCCGCCCGTCTGGATCGGTATCGCCTTGGTCGCCGTTTTCGCCCTGTTTCACGGCCATGCCCACGGCACCGAGTTGCCCGAAGCGGCCGGCCCGCTGGCGTACGGGCTCGGCTTCGTCATGGCGACCGCGCTGTTGCATGGAGTCGGCATCGTCGCGAGGCTCGGCCCGCGTTTGGCGGCGCGAGGCGCCGGCGCGGCGGTCGCGGCGAGTGGACTTGCGTTAATCCTCGCGTAGAGTCCGTTCCGTGCAGGCGGACGCGGGGGACCGTTCGCAGTTCGAGACGGCGCTTCGCGCCTCCTCACCGCGAACGGTCGCAGTTGAGCCGTTCGTTCTGAGGAGCCGCCGTAGGCGGCGTCTCGAAGAACGGACGGCGGATGACCGCAATCCACCGAATCACGACGTAGTCCGCGCGAACGCCGCATCGTGAACGCGGGCGTCTGGGGCGGGCTGTGCTCCGTGAGCTTCGGCGGCGCTGATTTCATCGCGCGCTACTCGAGTCGCGGCATCGGGCACGCGAGCGCGTTGCTCGGCACCTTCGTCGTCGGCACGCTCGGCCTGACGCTGTGGGTGCTGATCGCGCTGCCGGCGTTCGCGTGGTCGATCGAGGCGCTGGGGCTGGTCGCGCTCAACGGCGTCGCGTCAACGGCGTTCCTGCTGCTGCTCTATGAGGGACTCGCGCGCGGCCCGATCAGCGTCGTCGCCCCGATCGTCGCCACGCACCCGGTCCTGATCGTCCTGTTCTGGGTGGCGCTGGGCGAACGGCCCTCGACGGTGCAGTGGCTCGCCATGGCGGGCACGCTGGCTGGCAGTGTCGTGGGGGCCTGCGCGGCCGAAGCCTCCGGGGCCGCGCGCGGCGACCGACGCGAGCTCGTGGTCACCATCGGGATCGCGGTCGCATCCTCGGTGTTCTACGCCGTGGCGGTCGGCGCCGGGCAGGCGGCGGTGCCGCGCTTCGGCGCGCTGCCCTCGCTCTGGATCGGGCGGGCCGTTAGCCTGGTCACGCTGCTGGCCCTGTTCACGTGGTGGCGGGAGAGGCCGCGCGTCGAGCGGCACTGGCTGCCGGCGCTCGGCGCGCAGGGCGCGCTCGACACGGTCGGCTATTTGTTCCTGTTCCTGGGCAGCGCGGGCGCGCACCCCGAGATCGCCGCGGTCGCGGGCTCGACCTTCGGCGCGGTGACGACGCTGCTCGCCTGGCTCGTGTTGCGCGAACGGATCGGCCGGGCCCAGGGCGCGGGCATCGTGCTCGTCTTCGTTTGCGTCGGCGTGCTCGCCGCGCAAGGATGAGCATCACTCGGTCGAGGAGGACCACCATGCCGAACGTCGCGCCCGTCACCGGCCGCTGCCAGTGCGGCACCGTGCGCTTCAAGGTCACCGCGCCGCCGGACCAGCTTTACCACTGCCATTGCTCGATGTGCCGGCGCGTCCACGGCACCGTGTTCGCGACCTACGCGATCGTGCCCAGCGAGCACATCGTCATCGAGCAGGGCGAGGACAACCTCGCCACGTACGAGACCTCGCCGCCGGTCCATCGCCAGTTCTGCAAGACGTGCGGCTGCCAGCTCTTCATCCATGACGACACCATGCCCGGAAAGCGCTACTTCATGCCGGGGATCTGCGACTGGCCAGCCGACATGCGCACAGCGCCAGGGGCGCTCAAGCACATCTTCGTCGGCTCCAAGGTGCCGTGGCTGCCGATCGGCGACGGCTTGCCCCAGATGGACACGGTTTGACCATGGCCGAAGCTCGCGACGACCTCGAGGCGCGCGCGGACCGCCTCTACAAGGACGCGCTCGTCTGGGACGACCATTCCGGGTTCGACCCGCAGCCGAACGCGGATCTCGAGTACCTGCGCCTGTGGACCGACGCGGGCGTCGACTACCTTTCCATCGACGTCGGCTACGACGTCATGGACTGGCGCACGTCGCTCCGCTCGCTCGCGGCGTTCCGCGCCTGGCTCCTGGCGCGGCCGCGGACGTACACGCTCGTCGATCGCGCCGCCGACGTCTGGCGCGCCAAGCGCGAAGGCACGCTCGCCGTCACCTTCGACCTCGAGGGCATGAACGCGCTCGACGGCAACGTCGACATGGTCGACGTCTATTACGAGCTCGGCGTGCGCCAGATGCTGTTCGCGTACAACCGCAACAACCTGGCGGGCGGCGGTTGCCACGACGACGACGTGGGGCTCACCGACTTCGGGCGCGCGGTAGTGCGCGCCATGAACCGCGTCGGCATGATGGTCGATTGCTCGCACTCGGCGCATTGCACGACCATGGAGGCCATGGAGGCCTCGACCGATCCGGTCATCTTCTCGCACTCGAACGCATGGGGCTTGTGCCGGCACGGGCGCAACATCAAGGACGACCAGATCAACGCGTGCGCCGCGACCGGCGGCGTCATCGGCATCAACGGGCTCGGGCTGTTCCTCGGCGATAACGACATCTCGAGCGAGCGGTTCGTCGATCACGTGGCGTACATGGCCGACCTGGTGGGGCCCGACCACGTCGGCATCGCGCTCGACTACGCCTTCGAGGTCGACGGGCTGGAGAACATCCTGTCGGCGCACCCGGACTTCTGGCCCAGGAACGAGTATCCGGGCGGCCCGGCCCGCTTCGTGCCACCGGGCCAGCTCCGCGAGATCGCGGCGACCATGCTGCGGCGCGGCTTCTCCGAGATCGAGGCGCGCGGCGTGCTCGGCGAGAACTTCCTGCGGGTCGCCAGCCAGGTGTGGAAGTAGGGCGGCCTAGTCGGCCGCCTTGACGCCGCGCGCCACGCCGGGGCGGGCCGCCATCTCGTCGGCCCAGCGCAGCAGGTGCGCGAGCTTGTTCGCCTCGGCGATCGGCCTGCGGATCAGGAAGCTCGGGTAGAGCGCGAGGTCGGCGACCGAAAGCTCGCCGGCGAGGTATTTGACCTCGCCGAGGCGCTGGTCGAGGTGGCGCAGGAAGTTGACCAGCCGGTCCTCGAAGAACTTGATGTTCGAGGCGATCTTCTCCGGCACGCTTTCGGACAAGTAGAAGACGACCGTGCTGGTCGGGCCGATGTCCGTGATGGCGTGCGCGAGCCACTGGTAAACCCGGGCGCGCGCGGCCCCGTCCTTGGGCAGGAAGCGGCCCGACTTCTCGGCGGCGTAGAGCAGGATCGCCGAGGATTGGCTGAGCGCGAGCGGCTTGCCGCCCGGCCCGTCGGGATCGAGCAGCGCGGGAATGTCGCCCAGCGGGTTGATCTTGAGCAACCCCGCGGGCTTCTTACCCCCGCCCAGCTCGACCTTGATCGGGCGATAGGCGAGCCCGCACTCCTCGAGCGCGATCGAAGCACGGCGTCCGTTGCTGGTTGCGGCGAGGTAGAGATCGATCATGGGGCGGTTCCTGTTGTTGAGTGAGTCAGAGCCAGCGCGTCGGATCGTCCTGGGCGAGCTCGATCAGGCAGTCGCCCGGTTCGACGCGGCCCATGGCGCGGCGCGCGAGGATCATGCCCGCGCCGGTCGTCGTCTGCGGCACGGGCTCGCGCAGCGGATCGTCGGGAACGTGGACCCAGCCGACCACGTCGCCGGCGCCGACCGTCGTGCCCAGCGGATGAGCCGGCTCGAACAGTCCGGTCATGTCCGCGTAGAGGAAGGAATCGGTCCCCTTCGACGTGATCAATCGCGTCGGCGTCGCGGGCGGCTCGACCTTGCCGTCGAGCACGCCGAGATGGGCCAGGAGGTTGTTGACGCCGCGCTCGAGCAGGCGCACGCACGCGGGATCGACGAACCCGCGGCCGCCGAACTCGCCGCCGAGCGTCAGCAGCCCCTTGGGCAGCGCGGTGTCGCCGGCCGTTCCGGTCGGTGCCACGCCCTGCCACACCACGCCGAGCGGGTAGCCCATGGCGAGCATCGCGGCGACCGCGCGCCGCGCCGGCTCGCCCGTGCCCTCGACGTGCGCCAAGGCGTAGGGCAGGTAGTCGAGCGACGAGCCGCCCGAATGAAGATCGGCGAACACCTCGCTCATCGGCATCAGGACCGAGGCGATGTAGTGCGCGATCTGCTCGGTCAGCGTGCCCGAGGCGTCGCCGGGAAATTCCCGGTTGAGGTTGCCGCCGTCGATCGGCGAGGTCCGGGTCCCGGCGCGCGCCGCCGGCGCGTTGGCGCAGGGGACGACGATCAGCCGGCCCCGGAGGCGCGCCGGGTCGAGCGTGCGGATCAGCTTGGCGAGCACGACCTGGCCTTCGTACTCGTCGCCATGGTTGCCGGCCATGAGCAGCACGGTCGGGCCGTCGCCGTTGCGCAACACCGCCACGGGCACGGGGACGACACCGTAAGCGGAGCGGTGCACCGAATGACCGACGTTGAAGCTGCCGACTTGGCGGCCGTCCTTCTCGAAATCGATGCGCGTCCAGGCGCGCGTCCAGGCGGACACGGACGCCGATTTCGGCCGGGCTCAACCGTCGGTCGCCAGGTCGTGTTTCGGCGGTCGATCGAACACGCGACGAACGATCGGCTCGAACGCCGACAGCGGCATGGTGTCAAAGTCAGGGTCGAAGGCGTTCTGGTCGTATTTCACGCAGAACTCGCAGGTCGCCTCGAAGTGCGGGTGGCCCCGGTACGTGTCTCGGGCGTTCCGGTCGCGGCCGAAGTGATGGTTGTAGTAGTAGGTCTGAAACAGCCCGTGCTTGGCGACGATCCAGTGGGTCCGCGCCGAGACGTAGGGCTTGAGCACGGCCGCGGCGACCTCGGCGTGGTTCCACGGCGCGAGCGTGTCGCCGACGTCGTGCAGCAGCGCGGCGGCGACCAACTCGTCGTCGGCGCCGTCGCGAAGCGCCAACGTGGCCGCCTGGAGGGAATGCTCGAGCCGATCGACCTTGTAGCCGAGATCGACCGATTCGTTGGCCTGCAGCAGGCGCAGCAAGTCGTCGGCCAAATGGTCGTCGGCCATGTGCATGCGCGAGGCGATGATCCGGTAGTCCTCGGCCGTGCCGTCGGCCATGTGAACGAAGCTGACCTTGTCCACCAGCGATTCTCCTGTCGTTCCGTATACGGATTAGGTGCAGGACGGGGCCCGCGTGTCAAGCGCCGGCCGAGGGCCTGCCCCGGCCGATGCCGATGACGCGCCCCGCCTGGGGCGGACGGGGCAGGTCCTTGTGCGATGACCAGATCCGCTCGAGCGCCTGGTACGCGGCGGGCAGGAAGGGCGTGCTTCGCCTCGTCGCGAAGTCGACGTTGACGAAGATGATCTCGTTGGTCGCGGCAAGGTAGCCCTCGCTCGCGTGGACCACGGTGTGAAACAGGTGCAGGCGCTTGGCGTCGAGCCCGAGCACCTGGGTGGTGAATCGGATCGGCGCGTCGACGACGAGCTCGCGCTCGTAGGTGACGTGCAGCTCGAGGGTGAAGAACACCTGGCCGTGCTGCTCGCGATACTCGTGGAGCATGCCGACGCGGCTGAAGAACGCATCGGTCGCGTGATCGAACGCGAGCATGTAGTACGCGATGTTCATGTGCCCGTTGAAGTCGATCCACTCCGGGCGGACGCGATCCTCGTGGAGGGCGAGCGGCTGGGCGAGGGTCATGGTTCCTGTCTCGCTGTCCGGGGGCTTGATGGCGGCCCCAGGAATGGGGCTAGATCGCGGAGATTCGTGATCGCCGCAAGCCCCAAGGACGCCAAGCCATGATCAGCGCCGATCTTTCCGGGAAGACCATGCTCGTGACCGGCGGGCTGTCCGGCATCGGGCTCGCCGCCGCCCGCCTGTTCGGGCGCCTGGGCGCGCGGGTCGCGATCAACCACCTGCCCAGCGACCCCCGGGCCGAGGCCGTGCTCGCGGGGCTCGCGCGCGAAGGCCTGGTGGTGGTGGCGGCGCCGGCGGACATGGGCGACGCCGGGGCCGTCGCGCCCATGGTCGCGGCGGCGGTGTCCGAGCTCGGCCGGCTCGACTATCTGCTCAACAACGCGGCGACCCCCGGGACGGCCGAGCCGATCGCCATGGAGCGGCTCGATGCCATGACTGACGATTTCTGGCAGCGGCTGCTCTCGGTCAACCTCGTCGGGCCGTTCCGCTGCGCCCGCGCGGCCGCGCCCCACCTGCGGGCGTCGCGGGGCGCGATCGTCAACACGGCGTCGATCGCGGGGCTCGGCAGCCGGGGCTCGAGCATCGTCTATGGCGCAACCAAGGGGGCGCTCGTCAACATGACGATAAACCTGGCGCGGGCGCTGGCGCCCGATGTGCGGGTCAATGCGGTGGCGCCTGGACTGGTCGATTCGCCGTGGACCGCCGGTTGGCCCGCCGCTGTGCGAGCGGAGGCGGCCGAGGCCGCGTTGCTCAAGCGCCTCGTTGCGCCCGAGGACGTGGCCGAAACGATGCTGTTTCTGTGCGCGGGCGCGGCGATGATCACCGGGCGCACCGTCGTCGTCGATGGCGGGCGCTATCTCTAGGACGCGGTCGCCAGGCGATCCCAGGAGCAACCGAAGGGTGATTGCTCGAGCCAGGTCGTGAGCTTTTGGGGCGGGGCCGGCCGGCACAGATGGTAGCCCTGCGCCGCGTCGCAACCCCACGACTTGAGGTTCTGCCACGTCGCTTCGTCCTCGACGCCTTCGGCGACGATGCGCTGGCCCAGACGATGGCCGAGGTCGACGAGAGCCCGGACTATGACCGAATCCTCGTTGTTCTGGGCCATGTTGCGCACGAACGAGCGGTCGATCTTGAGCTCCGAGACCGGCAAGCGGCGAAGTCGCGTCAGCGAGGAGTACCCGGTTCCGAAGTCGTCGATCGCGATGTGGACGCCGAGGTCGGCGAGGCGGCGCACGACCGTCTCGGCGCTGGCCTCATCGACCATGATCGCGGTCTCGGTGATCTCGACTGAGAGCCGGCCGGGTTGGACGCCGACGGTCTCGAGGATCTCGGCGACGCGGTCCGGCAAATCCGTCTGATGCAACGAGCGCGGCGACAGGTTGACCGCCACGGGGACATCGAGGCCGATCTCGCTCCACGCGCGCGATTGCTTCAGCGCCTGGGTCAGGATCTTCAAGCTCATCGGCGTGATCAGCGCGGTGCGCTCGATCAAAGGCATGAAGTCTCCCGGCATGATCAGCCCGAGCTCGGGGTGCTGCCAGCGGACCAGTGCCTCCACGCCGATCGTGCGGCCCGTCGCCATGCTGACCTTGGGCTGGTAGTGCAGCACCAGCTCGTCGCGCTCGATCGCGGAGCGGATCTCGGTCGCCAGGCGCAGGGTCCCAGCGGATGCGTCGGCACCACTGGTGGCGAACACGGAGTAGGGCACGCGCGCGCGTCGTGCCTCGGTCAAGGCCATGTCGGCGTGACGCAGCAGCGCCTCGGCATCCTCGCCGTGAGTGGGGTAGATCGCGATGCCGATGCTGATCGGCAGGTCGAGAGACTGGCCACGGATCGAGGCCTTGGCCGAGACGGTGTCGATGACGCGTTCGGCGACGTTGGCCGCCGCTTCGACCGAGGCGGTCGACGACAGGAGGACGCCGAAGTCGTCGCTGCCCAGCCGAGCGACCGTGTCGGATTCGCGCAGGAGCCCGCGCAGTCGGCGCGCGACCTCGCGCAGGACATCGTCGCCGAACGCATAGCCGAGGGTCTCGTTGATCTCCTTGAAGCGGTCGAGATCGACGACCATCAGGGGGAACGAGCTGTTCGATCGCTTCGCGCCAAGCAAAGTCTGCTGCAAGCGGTCGTAGAACAGGGTCCGGTTCGGGCATTCGGTCAGTGGGTCGAGGAGGGCCGTGCGGTTGACCTCCTCGCGGGCGACCTCGAGCTTGTCGGCCAAGCTGGTGACGCTGCGGAAGCTCTCCTCGAGCCTGCTCACGAGATCGGCGACGTTGCGCGGGGACGCCAAGTCCTGGGCGCCGCTCGACTCGCTGGTCGTGGAGCGTGCGATCGAAGCCATGACTCGACTGTGCCTGTTCCGAATCCGAGCTGCTCGAACCACAACCGATGCGCGCGATTAGGGCGCGGCGACCGACCTTTCGGCAGCCTTAGGTTCCCACGACATCCGCAAGAAAGTGTTAAGTCCGCAGGAAAGCGCGGTCCGCTGTCCTCAACCTGACATAGGAGAGCGGGCCGTTTCGGCGACCCCGGGGCCGTCTATCCGACCGAGAGGGCCAGCATCCGGCTGAGCCGGCAGAGCGGGCGGCCCGTAACCTCGGACCAACCGACGAACGCGGCCTGCACGGCGGCGAGCTCGGGCTTGGTCGAGGGCCGGCGCTGGCACACGCCTAGGGCAACCAGGCCGTTAACAACGTCCTCGGTCAGCAGGAACGTGTCCTTCCCGACCATGCGCAGGAACGCGGGCCCCGAGTTGCCGCCCATCTGCACGCAGCGGCGCGCCAGGTCGGCCCACAGCTCGACGATTCGCGTGGTCGGCCAATCGGCCAGATAGGCGCCGAACGACCCGTGCTGGGCCGCGATGGCGCGCACGGCCGCGGCGTTGTCGCGCACCGACTTGAGCTTCGCCCAATGGCGGATCAATCGCGCCTCGCCCATCAATCGCTCGACGTCCTCGTCGCTCATGAGCACGACGCGCGAGGGAACGAATCCGTGGAAGGCTTCCTCGAACGCGGGCCAGCGCGCGTCGACCAGGGCATGGCGAAGCCCGGCGCGGAAGATGCGCAAGGACATGAGCGACAAGTATCGATCATCGGTCAGCGCGCGCAGCTCGGTTTCGCTCCTGGCCGTGGGCAGCATGGCCTCGAGCTTGGCCCGCCCGCCCGCGCGCTTGACCGCGCGCGCCTCGACCCTGGAGAAATCCGACGCCGTGGCGAACCGTCCGGCGGCACGGTCCCGCCTCCGGGCCGCTGCCATCACGTCTCGGCCGGCTTGCGCGTTCGTCGCCTCGCCCGCCGCTCCGGCTTCTCGGGCGGCGCCTTGACCTGGCGCGTCAGGAACGCCGGGACGTGGTCGCCGAGGCCGACCACCGGCGGCTCCGGCTCGCGCCTGGCGGTGCCTCTGGGCTCCCGCTCCCTATCCTTCCGGCGGGGCGTCGCTTCGGCATCCTTGCGGCGCGGGCTCGCCTCGCCCCGGCTCGGTCCGGCGCGGCGCGGCGTCCGGCGCGGCGCGCGCGCCGCGGGCCGGT
>JBBDQV010000114.1:23904-33258 GCA_040905845.1 Alphaproteobacteria bacterium
GGGGGGGGGGGGGGGGGGCGGGGGGGGGGGCCCCGGCGCCGCGGGCCGGTCGGCCGTGGGTTCCACCGGGGCTTGGACCGCGTCGCCCTTCACGGGCTCGCCGACGACGGGCAGGGCGCGCCGGATCAGGGACTCGATCGCCCGGATGGCCCTGGCGTCGTCCTCGGTGGCGAGCGTGACGGCGTGGCCCCGATGCCCGGCGCGGCCAGTGCGCCCGATCCGGTGGATATAGTCCTCGGCACGGATCGGCACATCGTAGTTGAAGACGTGACTGAGGCCGAAGATGTCGAGGCCGCGACCGGCCACGTCGGTCGCCACGAGGTAGCGTATCTCGCCGCTCTTGAACGCGTCGAGCGTCTCGATCCGGCTCGCCTGGTCCATGTCGCCGTGCAGTGCCGCCGCGCGCAGCCCGTCGCGCTTCATGGCACGGGCCAGGTCAGCGGCGTCGCGTTTCCTGTTGCAGAAGACCAGCGCGTTCTTGACCGCTTCCTGGGCGAGCAGGGACTCGAGGACCCGTCGCTTGGTGCGCGGCGCGACGCGGACGACCACGTGCTCGACCGTATCGGCCGGCGAGGCCGGCGGCGTGGCGCGGATCTCCTTGGGATTGCGCAGGAACTTGTCGGCCAGGCGGCGGACTTCGGCCGGCAGGGTCGCCGAGAACATCAGCGTCTGGCGCAGCGGCGGCAACAGGCCGACGATGCGCTCGACGTCGGGGATGAACCCCATGTCGAGCATCCGGTCGGCCTCGTCGATGACGAGGATCTTGACGCCGTTCAGGAGCAAAGCGCCGCGTTCGAAATGGTCGAGCAGGCGCCCCGGCGTGGCGATCAGCACGTCGACGCCGCGATCGAGCAGACGCGTCTGCTCGTCGAGCGTCACGCCCCCGATCAGCAACGCCATGGTCAGCTTGTGGTACTTGCCGTAGATCTCGAAGTTCTCGGCCGTCTGCATCGCGAGCTCGCGGGTCGGCGAGAGCACCAGCGAGCGCGGCATCCGGGCCTTGGCGCGGCCCTGGGACAGAATATCGATCATCGGCAGGGTGAACGCGGCGGTCTTGCCGGTGCCGGTCTGCGCCGAGCCGAACACGTCGCGGCCCTGCAGGACGACGGGAATCGCCTGGACCTGGATCGGCGTCGGCTCGAGGTAGCCGGCGTCGGCAACGGCCTTGAGAACGTCGGGCCCGAGACCGAGTTCGTCGAACGTCATCGGCGACAGGGCGCGCGCGGAATGGGCATCGTGGCGCGATCCACGTGAGTCATCATGCGAATTGTCTGGATCACCGTGGTCCAGATATAGCGGCGCACGGGCTCGCGTCAAGCGCGCTCGGGCCGCTCATCCGCTGAACGGGAGACCGAAGCCGATGCCCGCGCAGCTCCGGAACGGGAAGCAGGGGTCGCGGTCGAGCTCCTGCTGGCGCCGCAACGGGAACAGCTGGCGCATCGCGGTCCTGACGGCAAGATGCAGCCTCGGGTCGTCCGCCGCGGTGATGGCGCCGACCGAGACCCTGGTGCGCGAGATCGGACGGTCGCGCCAGCAGAAGGCTGCTTGCAGCTCGCCGCTCGACGGTGCCGCGGACAAGGCTTCGGGCGAGGCGGAGCACAGCGCGTAGCCCCCGATCGGGTCGGCGACGCCGAAGACGGCGACGACGTGATAGCCGGGGCTCGCCTCGTGTTGCGGCGTCGCGGTGAAGTTCACTCTCGGGCCCCATGGCCGATCGTTCATGGCCGTCGTGACGGCGTCCACGAACGTCGCGTCGGGCGCTGGCGTCGGGTTGCCGACGACCACGGCCCTCACGTCGGGCCCGCGCTCGAGGTAGCGCAAGACCGCGACGGGATCCTGGCTCGAGGCATACGGGTCCGAGACCGATCGCACGCCCGGCCCCGCGCATCCGGCGACGGCCAAGGAAGTCGCGAGCGCGACGCGGAGGAACGCAGCCTTCGACACAGCCCGCTCAGCAAAACATGCAGTTGCCGCCGTTGTCGGGCTGCAAGGTGAGCGGGAAGACGCGATTGATCGCGACCGCGACGGCGTGATCGAGGCCAGGGTCCGCCGCGCCATCGAAAACGGGTCCCTGGACGAAAGCCTCGGAAATCCGGCGCTCGCGATAGCAGAACGCGACCTGGAGCCCCTGCGTGCCATCGCCCTCGACCTCGGTGCCGTTCTCGACCGCCGCGCACAGCGCGCCGCCGCGGATCGGTCCGATGCCGACGGCCATGACCATCCGATAGCCCGGGCTCGCCTCGTTCTCCGGCTCGGTCGTGTAGTGGACCCGCGGGCCCCGCCGGTGGGCGTTGAGCGACGCGGCGACCGCGTCGGCCAAGCCTCCGGGGTCGGCGCCGAGCTCGCCCACCACCACGGTCTCGACGTCCGGTCCGCTCGACAAGAAGCCCAGGTGGCCGATCGGCTGATAATTCGCTTCATAGTCGACGCCGGTCACGATCGAGCCTTGCGGCGTGCATGCGCCCGCGCCAAGCATCCCGGCCAGGGCGAACGCGAGCCCGAAGCGCTGTCCTAATGCTGTCATGAGACCTCCCAAGCAAGCGGTCATTCACAATTCTATTTCGGCGCAAGGACCGCGCAATGCAAGAGCCTTATCTCGACGGGACGCCTGGCTTCCGCCCGCGCGGTCGAGCGTCTAGAGTGGCCCGGAACCCGCCCCACACAGCCACGACGGAGCGCCATGACCTTCCCCGATCTGCCCTCGATCGTCACGCACGGCCTGTGCGCGGGCTGCGGGCTGTGCGAGAGCCTCGCCGGCGAGGATCGGGTCGACATGAGGATCACCTCGTTCGGCCAGATGCGACCGCACGTCAAGGCCGAGCTCGACGCGCCGACCATGGACCGCATCCGCGCGGTCTGCCCCGGCATCACGTTGCGCGGGCCGGATGCCGATCAGGTCGGCGCCGACGGTACCATGCACGAGGTGTTCGGCCCGCTCCGCACGCTGCACAGGGGCTGGGCCACGGACAAGTTGGTCCGCTTCCGTTCGGCGGCGGGCGGCGGGATGACGGCGCTCGGCGTCCACCTGCTGGAATCCGGCAAGGTCGACGCCGTCGTCCACGTCCGCGCCTCGCGCGAGCGGCCGCTCTTGACCGACGCCCTGGTCAGCCGCACGCCGGAGGAGGTGATCTCGGGCGCCCAGTCGCGCTACGGCCCCGCCGCGCCGCTGCGCCACGTCATGCGGCTGTTGGACGATGGCGTGCGCTTCGCCGTGCTGGCGAAGCCGTGCGACGTCGCGGCGATCCGCAACCTCGGCCGCATCGACGCGCGCGTGGCGACCCAGGTGCCCTACCTGATCACGATCTTCTGCGGCGGCGTGCCCACGGTTCACACCGCGCGCCGGATCGCCGGCTTCCACGGCGTCGCCGAGGACGAGGTCGAGGTCTTTCGCTGGCGCGGCAACGGCTGGCCCGGGCCGACCCGCGTCGAGACCAAGGACGGCCGCGCGTTCGACCTCGACTATGACTTCGTCTGGTACACGCCCGATGTGCCGTGGAGCTACGACATCCAGTTCCGCTGCAAGATCTGCCCCGACGCGATCGGCGAGCTGGCCGACGTCGCGTGCCCGGACGGCTGGGTCATGGAGAACGGCCGGCCGATCCACCGCGAGGCCCTGGGCGTCAACGTCTTCGTCGCCCGCACCGAGACAGGCGAGCGGCTGGTCGCCGAGGCCGCCGCCGCCGGCGCCATCCACATCGAGCCCTTCACGATCGCCGAGCTCGAGGCCATGCACGGCGACCACGGGCCGCGCAAGCTCGAATGGCCGGCGCGCGTGCGCGCGCTCGAAGCGGAAGGCGAACCAACGCCCGCCTACGAAAACTTCCGCGCCGAGGCCATGGTCAGGCTGAACGGCGCGGCCGCCGACCGCGCGGCCGAGGACGGCGCCCGCCGGCGCGTCCGCGAAGGCGCGCACCGCGAGCCGCTGGAGTAGGCCGAAGGTCCTTGACAGAGGTTCGCGCCCTACCGGAACATCGCGCAAGCCTCCGAAACCGGTGAATTGCCCGCATGGCGCGGCAGCCGGAGGAGCATGATCCAGGGAGGGATCAAGTCATGCAATCACTCATCCGGCTGCTGTTCGCGGCCGTCGTGGCCGTTGGCCTGGTGGGTTCGGCGAGCGCCCAGACGCCCGCCGACACCCTGGTCATGGCCAAGCAGATCGACGACATCATCACGCTCGACCCGGCCGAGGTGTTCGAGTTCTCGGGCGGCGAGGTCATCGCCAACGTCTACGACCGCATCCTGATGTACGAACCGGAGGACACCGAGAAGCTGGTCGGCGGCGTCGCCGAGAGCTGGACGGTTTCGGACGACGGCAAGACCATCACGTTGAAGGTCCGGCCCGGCCAGACGTTCCATTCGGGCCGCGCGATTACCGCCGCCGACGTCGCCTTCTCGCTCCAGCGCGTCATCAAGCTGGACCTGACGCCCGCGTTCATCCTGACCCAGTTCGGCTGGACCAAGGACAACGTGGACTCGTTGGTCACGGCGACCGACGATGCGACGCTGCAGGTCACGACCGAGCAGCAGTTCGCCACGACATTCGTGCTCAACTGCCTTTCGGCCGGCGTCGCCTCGGTCGTCGATCGCGAGGAGGTGCTCGCCCACGAGGTCAACGGCGACCTCGGCCACGAGTGGCTGAAATCCAACTCGGCCGGCTCGGGCGCCTACAAGCTCATCGCCTGGAAGGCCAACGACTCGGTGCTGCTCGAGGCCAACGAGAACTACCGCCACGGCGCGCCGGCGATCAAGCGGATCGTCATCCGCCACGTCGCCGAGCAAGCCGCCCAGCGGCTCCAGCTCGAGAAGGGCGACATCGACATCGCGCGCAATTTGGGCGCCGACCAGACCGTCGCGCTCGCGACCAACCCCGACGTCGTCGTCGGCACCTACCCCAAGGCTGACGTCTTCTACCTCGGGCTCAGCCAGAAGATCGAGCCCTTGAAGAACCCGAAGGTGCGCCAGGCGATGCGCTGGCTGGTCGATTACCAGGGCATGGCCGACACGTTCCTGAAGGGCAGCTTCAAGGTGCACCAGGCGTTCTGGCCCTCGGGCTTCTTCGCCTCGTACACCGAGACGCCCTATCACCTCGACGTCGAGAAGGCCAAGGCGCTGCTGGCCGAGGCCGGCTATCCCGACGGCTTCGATCTCAAGTTCGACTGCATCAACCTGTCGCCCCAACAGGATATCTGCCTGAACCTCCAGTCGACCATGGGGCAGGCGGGCATCCGCATCGAGATCCTGCCCGGCGACAGCAAGCAGGTGATCACCAAGTACCGGGCGCGCAACCACGAGATGGTCTCGCTCTACTGGTCGCCCGACTACATGGACCCGCACTCGAACGCGGACACCTTCGCGCGCAACCCGGACAACTCGGACGAGGCGCAGTCCAAGCCGCTGGCGTGGCGCAACAGCTGGGACATCCCCGAGCTGACCGCCGAGGCCGACGCGGCGGTCCTGGAGCGCGACGCCGACAAGCGCGCGGCGATGTACATCGAGATGCAGAAGAAGATCCAGGACGACAGCCCGTTCATCATCATGTTCCAATCGACCGAACAGGCGGCGCTCAGGGCGAACGTCAAGGGGTTCGTCTCGGGGCCGACGTTCGACACGGTGTTCTATCGCAACATCTCCAAGTCGTAAGTCAGACCCTTGGCGGATGTCGTCCGCCAGTCCACGGCAGGGGCGGCGCGGCGAGCGCCGTCCCTGCTTCGTTTCGCGCGCCGCGTCGGGATCGTCGCCGGCACGGTCGCGCTGACGTTCCTAGGGCTGCTGTTCGTCACCTTCATCATCGGCCGGGTCATCCCGATCGATCCCGTGCTGGCGATCGTCGGCGACCGCGCGCTGCCCGAGGTCTACGAGCGGATAAAGCTCGAGCTCGGGCTCGATCGGCCGCTCTATGTCCAGTTCTGGCGCTACCTGACCGACGTGCTGCAGGGCCAGTTCGGCAAGTCGGTGCTCACGGGCAACCCGGTGATCGAGGACATTCGACAGTTCTTCCCGGCGACCCTCGAGCTCGCGACGATCGCGACGTTCCTCGGCGTCGCTCTCGGCGTGCCCGCCGGGGTCGTCGCCGCGGTCAACGCCGGGCGCTGGCCCGACCACCTGATCCGCGTGCTCGCGCTGATCGGCTACTCGGTGCCGGTGTTCTGGCTCGGGCTGGTCGGGCTCCTGGTGTTCTACGCCAAGCTCGACTGGGTCGCCGGGCCGGGGCGCATCGACGTCGCCTACGAGTACTTCATCGTACAGAAGACCGGGCTCATGCTCGTCGATACGCTTCTGGCGGGCGACGGCGCCGCGTTCCGCAACGCGATCGCGCACCTGGCCTTGCCGGCGGGCATCCTCGGCTACTTCTCGCTCGCCTACATCGCGCGCATGACGCGCTCGTTCATGCTCGAGCAATTGGGCCAGGAGTACGTCACGACCGCGCGCGTCAAGGGGCTGTCGGAGGCGCGCGTGGTGTGGCGCCACGCGTTCCCCAACGTCATGGTGCCGCTGACCACGGTGATCGCGCTGAGCTACGCCTACCTGCTCGAGGGCGCGGTGCTGACCGAGACCGTGTTCGCCTGGCCGGGCATCGGGCTCTACATCACGAACTCGCTGTTCAACGCCGACATGACCGCGGTGCTGGGCGGCACCGTCGTCGTCGGCTCGTGCTTCATCGGGCTCAACATGCTGTCGGACCTGCTCTACGCGGTGTTCGACCCCAGGATCCGCCGGTCATGACCGCGACGCGCGCCTGGCTCCTCAGCGAGACGCCGACCTCGCGCGCGCAGGCGCGGCTCGGCCGGGTCTTCCTCGCCGCGCGCCAGCTCGCGCGCAACCCGCTCGCGTTGGCCGGGTTCGCCATCGTCGGCGCGCTGCTCGTGGTCGCGGCGCTCGCCCCGGAGCTCGAGACCCACGACCCCTTCGCCCAGGACCTGACGCGGCGGCTGGAGCCGCCCGGCGCGGAGCATTGGCTCGGCACCGACCAGCTCGGCCGCGACATCCTGAGCCGCATCGTCCACGGCTCGCGGCTCACCCTGATGATCGTCACCTTGGTCGCGATCATCGTCGGGCCGCTCGGGCTCCTGATCGGCACCATGGCGGGCTATCTGGGCGGCTGGGTCGACGCGGTCCTGATGCGCGCGACGGATATCTTCCTGGCCTTCCCACGGCTGATCCTGGCGCTCGCGTTCGTCGCGGCGCTCGGCCCCGGCATCGAGAACGCGATCATCGCGATCTCGATCACGTCGTGGCCGCCTTACGCGCGCATCGCGCGCGCCGAAACCCTGACCTTGCGCGGCAGCGACTTCATCGCCGCGATCCAGCTCCAGGGCGCCTCGGTGCCGCGCATCCTGTGGGGCCACATCATGCCGCTGTGCGTCTCCTCGGTGATCATCCGGCTCACCCTCGACATGGCGGGGGTGATCCTGATCGCGGCGGGCCTGGGGTTCCTGGGGCTCGGCGCGCAGCCGCCGGCGCCCGAATGGGGCGCCATGGTCGCCTCGGGCCGCGACTTCCTGCTCGACCAATGGTGGGTCGCGACCATACCGGGCATCGCCATCTTCGTCGTCAGCCTGGGGTTCAACCTCTTGGGCGACGGCCTGCGCGACGTGCTCGATCCCAAGAATGCCTGAGGCCTTGCTCGACGTTCGTGACCTCACGGTCACGTTCCCGACGCCGCGCGGTCCCTTCGAGGCGGTGCGCGGCATCTCCTTCGCCATGGGGCGCGAGAAGCTCGGCATCGTCGGCGAGTCCGGCTCGGGCAAGTCGATCACGGCGCGCGCGATTCTTGGCTTGGTGCCGCGCCCGGGACAGGTGACGGCGAGCCGGCTCGCCTTCGACGGCGGCGACCTCCGGGGCCTGACGCCCAAGGCCTGGCGCGCCGTGCGCGGCCGGCGCATCTCGATGGTGATGCAGGACCCCAAGTTCTCGCTCAACCCGGTGGTCACGGTCGGCGAGCAGATCGCCGAGGCCTACCGCGTCCACAGCCGGGCGGGCCGGTCCGAGGCGCGCGCTCGCGCGCTCGCCATGCTCGAGGCCGTGCGCATCCGCCAGCCCGGCCACGTCTACGGGCTCTATCCGCACGAGGTCTCGGGCGGCATGGGGCAGCGGGTGATGATCGCCATGATGCTGATCCCCGACCCTGACCTCTTGATCGCCGACGAGGTCACCTCGGCGCTCGACGTCACGGTGCAGATGCAGGTGCTCGCCATCGTCGACGACATGGTCGGCGAGCGCGGCATGGGGCTCATCTTCATCAGCCACGACCTCAACCTGGTCGCCTCGTTCTGCGACCGGGTGCTGGTCATGTACGCCGGGCGCGTCGTCGAGGAATGCCGCGCGAGCGAGCTCGGCCAGGCGCGCCACCCGTACACCCAAGGGCTGCTCGGCTGTTTGCCGCGCATCGACGACGAGGGCGGGCGATTGCCCGTGCTCGAGCGCGATCCCGCCTGGCTGGCATGATCGCGGTCGACAACCTGACGGTGCGCTTCGGTCCGGTCGAGGCGGTCGGCGACGTGACCTTCACGGTCCGCGCGGGCGAGAGCTTCGGTCTGGTTGGCGAGTCCGGCTCGGGCAAATCGACCGTTCTGCGCGCGATCGCCGGCCTCGCGGCCACGGCCGAGGGGCGCGTCCTGTTCGACGGCGCGGCCGTGCGCGCGCCACGCGGCAAGGGCTTTCACAAGGCCGTCCAGATGGTGTTCCAGGACCCTTACGGCTCGCTCCACCCGCGCCACACGGTGGATCGCATCCTGAGCGAGCCGGCGGTCATCCACGGGCTGCCCGAGGTCGACCGGCGCGTCGAGGCGATTCTCGCGGGCGTCGGGCTGGGGCCGCAATTCCGCTTTCGCTTCCCCCACCAGCTGTCGGGCGGCCAGCGCCAGCGCGTCGCCATCGGCCGCGCCCTGATGCCCGAGCCCACGGTGCTGCTGCTCGACGAGCCGACCTCGTCGCTCGATGTCTCGGTGCAGGCGGAGGTCCTGAACCTGCTCCAGCGCATCAAGGCCGAGCGCGGGCTCACTTTCATCCTGGTCAGCCACAACTTGGCGGTCGTTGCCCACATGTGCGACCGGATGGCGGTGATGAACCGCGGCCGTATCGTCGAGCAGGTCACGCGCGCGGGCCTGCGCCAAGGCCGCGCCGCCGAGCCCTACACCCGCCAGCTCCTCGCCGCCAGCAAGGGCTTCGACCGCGAATTCGCCAGGGAGCTGATCGACTACGCTTGATGCGGTGTTGAAGCGGATCGTTCCGCCTCCGCGGTCATGGCTCAGGGCGGCCGCGCGGCCGTCGGGTTTGGGCTTGCCACGCGGTTCGAGACGCGTGCGTTGCACGCTCCTCACCGCGAACGGTCCTGGTGTGCTCATGACACGGGCA
>JBBDQV010000115.1:0-5860 GCA_040905845.1 Alphaproteobacteria bacterium
GCGAAGGCGGCCGCACCGTCGGCGCCGGCGTCGTCGCCCAGATCATCGAGTAGGCATGCAAATCCGCAGCGAGGCCCGGCGCAAGTGGCGTCCCCCGAGGATAGGAGTGTAGCTCAATTGGTAGAGCACCGGTCTCCAAAACCGGGGGTTGGGGGTTCGAGCCCCTCCACTCCTGCCAGGGTCGTCGGCGATCCGGCGCGCCGGCGCTGACGATCATGGCCAAGGTCTCGCCCGCGGAGTTCGTACGGCAGGTTCGGCAGGAAGCGAGCAAGGTCACATGGGCATCGCGCAAGGAAACATTGATCACGACGGCGACCGTGTTCGTCATGGTGATCCTGATCGCGCTGTTCTTCTTCCTGGTGGACCAGGTTCTGAGCTTCGCGGTGAAGCTGCTGTTCGGCATCGGGGGCTGAACGCCGTGGCGATGCGTTGGTACATCATCCACTGCTACTCGGGCTTCGAGAAGAAGGTGGCCCAGTCGATCCGCGAGCAGGCGATCGCCCAGGGCATGACCGAGGAGTTCGAGGACATCGTCGTGCCGACTGAGGAAGTGGTCGAGATGCGGCGCGGCCAGAAGGTCGCATCCGAGCGCCGGTTCTTCCCGGGCTACGTCCTGGTCAAGATGGAGATGTCGGACCAGACCTGGCACCTGGTGCGCAACACGCCGAAGGTCACGGGGTTCCTGGGCGGGGGCGGCCGGCCGGTGCCGATCAGCGAGCTCGAGGCGGAGCGTGTCATCAGGCAGGTGGCGGAGGGCGTCGAGCGGCCGAAGCCGTCGATCCTGTTCGAGGTCGGCGAGACCGTGCGCGTCAGCGACGGGCCGTTCACCTCGTTCAACGGAACGGTCCAGGATGTCGACGAGGACCGCGCGCGGCTCAAGGTGGCGGTCTCGATCTTCGGGCGCGCGACGCCCGTCGAGCTCGAGTATTCGCAGGTCGAGAAGGTCTGAGGCGGACGCCTCGAGGGTCTGGGAGACTAGGGTATGGCGAAGAAGATCGCCGGATACGTGAAGCTGACGGTGCCCGCGGGCCAGGCGAACCCATCGCCGCCCATCGGGCCCGCGCTCGGCCAACGCGGCCTCAACATCATGGAGTTCTGCAAGGCGTTCAACGCCCAAAGCCAGGGCTTCGAGGCGGGCACCCCGATCCCGGTGATCATCACCGCGTTTCAGGACCGTACCTTCACGTTCGTGATGAAGACGCCGCCGGCGTCCTTCTTCCTGCGCCGGGCGGCGAGGATCGACAAGGGCGGCGCGACGCCTGGGCGCGCGGTCCAGGGCCAGGTGACCAACGCCCAGATTCGCGAGATCGCCGAGAAGAAGATGGCGGACCTCAACGCCAAGGACGCGGACGGCGCGTGCCGGATCATCGCCGGCTCGGCCCGCTCCATGGGCCTCGAGATCGTGGAATAGACCATGGCGAGAACAGGCAAGCGGCTGCGCGCGGTGCGCGAGGCGATCACGGTCGGCGCGGCCTATCCGCTCGCCGACGCGGTGAAGATCGTCAAGGACGCGGCAAAGTCCAAGTTCGACGAGACGATCGAGGTCGCGCTCAACCTCAACGTCGACCCGCGCCACGCGGATCAGATGGTGCGCGGCATCGTGCAGCTGCCGAACGGGACCGGCAAGACGGTGCGCGTCGCGGTGTTCGCCAAGGGCCCGGCCGCGGACGACGCGGTCAAGGCCGGCGCCGATATCGTCGGCGCCGAGGACCTTGCGGAACGGGTTCAGAATGGCGATATCGGCTTTGACCAATGCATCGCGACGCCGGACATGATGCCGGTCGTCGGCAAGCTCGGGAAGATCCTCGGGCCGCGCGGCCTGATGCCGAACCCAAGACTCGGCTCCGTGACGCGCGACGTCGCCGCCGCGGTCAAGGCGGCGAAGGGTGGCCAGGTGCAGTTCCGCGCCGAGAAGGCGGGCATCGTCCACGCCGGGGTCGGCAAGGCCAGCTTCTCGTACGACCAGATCCGAGACAACGTCCTCGCGTTCGTCGACGCCATCAACAAGGCGAAGCCGTCGGGCGTGAAGGGCACCTACATGCGCAAGGCGACGCTGAGCTCGACCATGGGGCCGGGTGTCAGGCTCGAGCTGCAGAGCCTGTCGGCGCGGTGACGGTCGATCGGCCGCGGCGAACGAGGATGACGAGACGCCGCCGCGAGGCGGAAGGAAGACCTGTCCGAGACCGCGGGCGCCGTGGCGCGAGCCACGACCCAAGGGGCGACCACCCGCATAGACGGGGCTTGGCGAGAACCGGTCGGCGCTGTCCGCCGATGCGGGAACGATGGGCTTCCGGGCAGGACGAGCGGGTCGCCGTCAGGATGACGGCGGCCGGGTGCGACCGGTCCGGCCCGGATTGTTCCGGGCCCGACGCTTTGAAGGGAGACGTCGTTTGGAAAAGGCGATGAAGGAGCAGGTCGTCGGCGACTTGAGAGCCCGGTTGAGCGAGGCGGCCGTCGTCGTCGTCGCGCACAACCTGGGCCTGACGGTCGCGGCTTCGAGCGAGCTCAGGCGCAGGATGCGCGAGGGCGGCGCGAGCTTCCGCGTGGCCAAGAACACGTTGGCGCGGCGCGCGGTGGCGGACACGCCCTACAGCGGGCTCGCGGACATGTTCAAGGGCCCGACCGCGCTCGCGTATTCGCGCGATCCCGTTGCGGCCGCCAAGGTCGCCGTGGACTTCGCGAAGAAGAACGAGAAGTTCGTGATCCTCGGCGGCGGCTTGGGGGAGCGGACGCTGGACGCCACGGGCGTCGAGCAGCTCAGCAAGCTGCCCTCGATCGAGGAGCTGCGCGGCAAGATCGTCGGCCTGATCGTGGCGCCCGCCACGCGTCTGGCCGGCGTGCTCGCGGCGCCTGCCGGACAGCTCGCGCGCGTGTTCGCGGCCTACGGGGGCGTCCGGTCCGGACGCCGCGAGCGCCGCGTAAGTGACGATTGGATCAAACCTTCTACCGGAACGGAGTTGAACATGGCGAATCTGGCCAGGATCGTGGACGAGCTCTCGGCGCTGACGGTCGTCGAGGCGGCCGAGCTCAGCAAGATGCTCGAGGACAAGTGGGGCGTGAGCGCCGCGGCCCCGGTCGCCATGGCGGCGATGCCGGGCGCGGCGGCGGCGGCAGCACCGGTCGAGGAGCAGACCGAGTTCACCGTCATGCTGATGGCGGCCGGCGAAAAGAAGATCAACGTGATCAAGGAAGTGCGGGCGATCACGGGGCTCGGCCTCAAGGAGGCCAAGGACCTGGTCGAGGGCGCGCCCAAGGAAGTCAAGGAGGGCGTGTCCAAGGCCGACGCGGAGAAGTTCAAGGCTCAGCTCGAGTCCGCCGGGGCGCAGGTGCAGTTGAAGTAGGCGGGCCGCGGCGGCCCGCCTTGACCCGACGACGCCTGGCCATCGCGACCGTTCCGGTCCCGCGTGCGCGGGACCGGAGCGACGTCGGCGCTGGGCGTCGCCTTGGGCGGGGCGCGAGCATGAAGGCGAAGCAACGGCGGAGTCAGCCGGCGGCGGCACGCCACGCGGCGAGCGGCGCGACCGTGCGCCGACAGCGAGACGAAGGATCGAGGTAGTCAGATGTCGCAGGAACTCTTGGGACGTACGCGGCGGCGGCGCCTGTTCGGGCACATCCCGACCGTCATCACCATGCCCAACCTGATCGAGGTCCAGCGCAATTCGTACGACCAGTTTCTCCAGGCCGAAGTCGGGCCGACCCGACGCGACTACGCGGGCCTTCAGGGCGTCTTCAAGTCGGTGTTCCCGATCAGGGACTTCGCCGGCCGCGCCGAGCTCCATTTCGTCAAGTACGAGTTCGAGGCGCCCAAGTACGACGTCGAGGAATGTCAGCAGCGCGGCATGACCTATGCCGCCCCGCTCAAGCTGACGCTGCAGCTCTGGATCTTCGACGTCGACGAGGAAATCAAGAAGCGCGAGGTCCGCGACATCAAGGAGCAGGACGTCTACATGGGCGACATGCCCTTGATGACGGACAAGGGCACCTTCATCGTCAACGGCACCGAGCGGGTCATCGTCAGCCAGATGCACCGCTCCCCCGGCGCGTTCTTCGACCACGATCGGGGCAAGACCCATTCGTCGGGCAAGTTCCTGTACGCCGCGCGCATCATTCCGTACCGCGGCTCGTGGCTCGATTTCGAGTTCGACGCCAAGGACATCGTGCACGTCCGCATCGACCGGCGGCGCAAGCTGCCGGCGACGACGCTGTTCTACGCGTTGGGCATGACCGCCGAGGACATGCTGGCCTACTTCTACAAGCCCCAGGTCGTGACCCGCGTCAAGAACGGCTGGCACGCGCCGTTCGACCCCGAGGGACTCATCGGCAGCAAGCTCGCGCGCGACCTGGTCAACGCCAAGACCGGCAAGGTCGTGCTCGAGGCGGGGACCAAGATCACGCGGCTGGTCGTGCGCAAGCTCGCCGAGACCAAGATCACCGAGCAGCTCCTGGTGGACGACGATCTGGTCGGCCGGCTCGCGGCGCAGGACGTGATCGACGAGAGGACGGGCGAGGTCCTGGTCGAGGCCGGCGACGAGATCGGCGCCCCGGCGATCGAGCGGCTGGCGCAGGCGGGTATCGGCCTGATCACCCTGCTCGACATCAACCCGCAGACGTACGGCGCGTACATCCGCAACACGCTGGTCGTCGACAAGTGCCGCGATCGGCGCGACGCCCTGCTCGAGATCTACAAGGTCATGCGCCCCGGCGAGCCGCCGACCGAGGAAGCGGCCGAGCGTCTGCTCTACGACCTGCTGCTCGCGCCGGTGACCCTGGCCGGCGACAAGGTCGAGGTGCTGACCGGACCGCAGCCGAAGGCCAAGGTCACGGGCGAGCTGGCGCGCGCCCAGGTGGACGGCTCGGCGTGGCTGCTCGAGGTCAACGGCGACTTCAGCCGGATCACCGTCGGCCTGACCTCGGTGCCCGGCGCGGGCGTATGGGTGCGCAGCGCCGATATCGTCGCGCAGATGTCCGATCGCTACGACTTGTCCTCGGTCGGCCGGGTCAAGATGAACGCGCGTCTCGGCCTCGCGCTCGGCGAGTCGTACCGCGCGCTCAGCCGGATCGATCTGCTCGCCGTGGTCAAGATGCTGGTCGAGGTCAAGGACGGCCGCGGCGAGATCGACGACATCGACCACCTGGGCAACCGGCGCGTGCGCTCGGTCGGCGAGCTCATGGAGAACCAGTATCGCATGGGTCTTTTGCGCATGGAGCGGGCGATCCGCGAGCGCATGAGCCTGGTCGAGCTCGACAGCGTGATGCCGCACGACCTGATCAACGCCAAGCCGGCGGCGGCGGCCGTGCGCGAGTTCTTCGGCTCGTCCCAGCTCTCGCAGTTCATGGACCAGACCAACCCGCTGTCCGAGATCACCCACAAGCGGCGCCTTTCGGCGCTGGGCCCGGGCGGGCTCACGCGCGAGCGCGCGGGCTTCGAGGTGCGCGACGTGCACCCGACCCACTACGGCCGCATCTGCCCGATCGAGACGCCCGAGGGGCCGAACATCGGCCTCATCAGCAGCCTCGCCACGTACGCGCGGGTCAACAAGCACGGCTTCATCGAGAGTCCGTACCGCCGCGTCGTCAACGGCAAGGTGACCGAGGAGGTCGTGTTCCTGACCGCCATGGAGGAAGGGCGCTACACGATCGCCCAGGCGAACGCCGAGCTCGACAAGGCGGGCCGCTTCACCGACGACCTGGTGAGCTGCCGGCGCAGCGGCGACTTCGTGCTCGCCGCGCCGGCGACCATCGACCTGATCGACGTCTCGCCCAAGCAGCTCGTCTCGGTCGCCGCGGCGCTGATCCCGTTCCTCGAGAACGACGACGCCAACCGGGCGCTGATGGGCTCGAACATGCAGCGCCAGGCGGT